>CAZYXU010000041.1:0-25016 GCA_964650945.1 uncultured Verrucomicrobiota bacterium
GCCATGACCGGCCACCCGGAAAGCCCGGACCCGGTGCTGGCGGCGCCCGCCATCCCGCGCGCCGGCCGGGAAGATCGCAAAAACATCCTGCCCAATCCCAGTTTCGAGCAGGCAACCTTGCCGGGCCTGCCGGACTATTACCGGCCCACCTACATGCCGGGTCCGCGCATCGGCCAGGACGGCGCGTTATGGGGGCTGGATCAGGAAAACCCCTGGCATGGCCGGGTCAGCATGCGCCTGGCTGATTGGGGATTCCTGGAGTGCTATGTCGCCCCCCGGGTGCAAAAACCGAGCCCGATGGTCTTTTCCGCGTATCTGCGCGCCGGCCGGGACGGCGTCGAAGCGGTCTTCAATCCCGGCAGCCTGGGCGCGGAATGTAAATTCAAGCTGACCACCGGTTGGCGCCGGTATACGGCGCGGCTGGCGGCCGCGCCGACCGCCGACCGCCTCAGCCAGTATAACGCCTTCCGGATCCATGTGCCCCGGGGCGAGACGATCTGGCTGGATGGCTTGCAGTTGGAATGCGGCGAAACCCCCACGGAATTTGAAGATTAACCGCGGTCAAGGAGATGGTTATTATGCAAAGCAAGGCAATCCTGACAGTGTGCGGCTGCCTGTGCGCCGCCGCCGCGTTGTATGGCGCAACCTATTACGTGGCGCCGGGCGGCAATGACGGCAACAGCGGCGCGGATTGGACGCTGCCCAAGGCCACGATCAGCAATGCCCTGGCCCAGGCGGATGTGGAATTGGTGCTGGTTTCCAACGGCCTGTATGAAATTACCGCCACCATCACCAACACCAAGGCCGCGACGGTGCGCGGGGTGAACTCGCCGGGTCAAACCAACACCATCATTGACGGCGGCGGCGCGCATCGCTGCTTTCTGCTGGGCCATGCCGACGCGGTGCTGGACGGGCTGGTCATCACCAACGGCCTCTCCACGGCCGGCGCCGGCGTGCAGATTCTGAGCACCGGCGGCGCGATCTCCAATTGCCTGATCAGCGGGAATGTTTGCGCCGGCAGCGCGTCCAGCCACGGCGGGGCCGGCATCTGGATGTACGGCACGGGGGCGGTTTATAACAGCCGGATCATCGGCAACCGGGTTGAGGGCGGCACCACCACTTATCCGCGGGGCGGCGGCATCTTTATGTATCCGGGGCCGAATACCAACTATGTTGCCGGCGGACTGCTGGAAAACTGCCTGGTTGCCGGCAACAGTTGCTCCAACTCGACGACTTACGGGGGCGGCGGCATATATCTTTCCGCGATCGGCAGAGTGCGCAACTGCATCATCAGCAATAACCTCGCCGGCGTCGGCGGCGGCGTCACCATGGCCGTCGGGGGTATGCTGACCAATTGCGCGGTGGCGGACAATATTTCCCTGGGCAACGGCGGGGGAATCTACATGCGCGATGCGGGCGCGCCCGGGGCGCTGGTGACCGATTGCGTGGTCAGCAACAACCAGGCCGGCGGCGCCGGCGGCAGCGGCGGCGGATTTTATATGAGCGGCCAGGCGACGCAGATTGTCCGCGCCTGCACCATCACGCACAATTGGTCCACCAATCGCGATGGCGGCGGGATCTGTATTCTTGCCGGCGCCGGCGGCGCGCTGATTGACGGCTGCACGATCGAATACAACCGGTCCAGCGGCATGGGCAACCTGGGGGGCGGCGGCATTCACATCACGCGTTCCGGCGCGGCGGCGGATCAGGTGCAAATTATCAACAGCGTCATCCGCTATAACCAGTCCGCCATCAGTGGCGGCGGCCTCGTGCTCTATCAGGGCGGCGTGGTTTCCAACTGCGTGATCGAAGGCAACGAGGGGAGCACCAACGCCAGTTCAACCGGCGGCGGAATATACGCGGTGTCCGGCGGACTGGTGACGCATAGCCGGATCGTCAGCAACACCTGCCGGTTTCAGGGCGGCGGGGCGTTTTTCAACCAGGGCGGGCAGTTGATCAACTGCCTGGTGGCGGGCAACATTTCCTCCAACAACGGCGGCGGGCTCTATGCGGCCAGCATAGTTGTCAGCAACGGCGGCGTACAGTCCTGCACCTTTGCGGATAACGCATCCGTGGCGGGCGCCGGCGGCGGAATTTTCGTGCAAAGCACGAATTATATCATCAATACCGTCATCTGGTCCAACCGGGCGGCGGCGGCGGAGAATAACGATGTGGGCGTGTATCCGTTGTATGCGACGGCGGCGACCAATTCGTTCCATTACTGTTGCGCATCGCGCGATCTGTCCACCGCCAACCAGAACAACATCGCCACCCCGCCGGATTTCGCGGACGCGCCGGCCTGGGATTTCCGGCTGGCGGCCGGCTCGCCCTGCGTCAATGCCGGCAGCAACGCCGCCTGGATGGCGCAGGGCTTTGACCTGGACGGGCGGCCGCGCCTGGACCGGCCGACGCGCCTGGTGGACATGGGTTGTTACGAGCGCGTCATGCGGGGCACGTTTTTCAGTTTGAGGTGATTGCCGTGAGTTCGCCATCCGCCGCAACCGGGAGGTTTAAAAGAATGAAGAAGTGGATCATGCTGATATTCGTTTTGCTGGCCGGCCGGGCCGGCGCGCAGGTTTGCCACGTCGTGCCGCCGGGCACGGCGGGCGTTACGCCAGCCTTTCCTTACAATTCCTGGACCAACGCCGCCACCAATATCCAGACCGCCGTCAACGCCGCGGTTGCCCAGGGTTGGACCAATGTCTGGATCACCAATGGCGAATATCGCCTGACCAGCGAAGTTTCGATCGAAGACGCCATGACGGTGCGCAGTTGGCATGACGGCGCCCTTGACCGCGCCGGCGCCATTGTGGACGGCAATTATCCCAATACCACCAACCGCTGCTTCCGGCTCGCTCATGCGCAGGCCGTGTTGCGCGGGATCACCATCAGCAACGGCTATTCCAGCACCGGCGGCGGGGTTTATCTGACCGGCGGCGCCGTCCTGGACGATTGCCTGGTGATCGGAAACCAGTCCAGTTCTTTCGCCGGCGGGGTTTACGCGGATCAAGGCACGGTCACCGGCTGCGTCGTCGTGGCCAATGCGTCAACCAACTATGGCGGCGGCATCCATCTGCAGAACAACAGCCTGGCGATCGACACCGTCGTCAGCAACAACCAGTCGGTTACCGGCGGCGGCATCCATATCAGTTCCGGCACGGCGGCGCATTGCGTTGTGGAAGGCAACCTGGGAACCACCACGGGCGGCGGCCTCAGGGCCTCCGGCGCCAATTCCGCCGTCATCGCGACGGAACTTCTCCGGAACCGCGCGGGCGTCAATGGCGGCGGGGTGGCGCTTGAGAATAAAGCCGTGGCGCGCGATTGCCTGATTGCCGGCAATACCAATAACTATAATCACCGCTCGTCCAATCGCGGCGGCGGGGGAGTATACATGACCAATGCCGTGGTGGAAGATTGCGTCATCAGCAACAATTTCATCTATGGAGTCGGCGGCGGCGTGGCCATGATTCATAATGGCGGCATAGTACGGCGATCCACGATCTGCTGCAACCAGGCGGGGGCAGGCTATTGGCTCAATGATTTCTACCAGGGCGCCGGAGTGTTTTTTTACGGCTCCGGCACGGTGGAGAATTGCCGGATAACCTGCAATACTTCGGTGTACAGCAGCGGCGCCGGGGTGGTAACCTGGGAGCTTGGGGCGGTCTTGCGCAATTGCCTGGTGGCGGACAATTTTGCGCCGAGCAATGCCGCCGGAATATATGTGTACCGCGGCACCACCACCATTGAAAACTGCACCATCACCGCCAACCGGGTTGATCCCGGCCGCAGCGGCGACGCCGGCGGCGTTTACCTGTCAACCGCGGTTGAGAGTATTACCACCTTGCGCAATTGCATCATCTACGGCAACACCAATCCCGCCGGCTACAGCAATCTGTATTGGACGGCTTCCGGCAGCCGGGTGGTCGAGAATTCGTGCATTGCGCCCGTGCCCAGCGGGGCATCCTTCACGGTGACGGATTCGTTTGCGGCCGACCCGCAATTGGATGGCGCCTACCGCTTGCCCGGGGAGTCCCCCTGCGTCAATGCCGGTTTGTACCAGGCCTGGATGGATGACGCGCTGGACCTCGACGGGCGCAGACGTTTGGACCGGTTCTCCGGCCTGGTGGATATCGGCGGTTATGAACACGTCGGCATGGGCGCGTTGTTCAATGTCAGGTGACTTGGCTTGGCGCGCGGGCGGGGGGGATTTGTTCGGGACGCTCGGATGCAGCCGTTAAAATGCTGCAGGCATTGTGGATTTAAAGCATTCTTTGAAGGAGGACTGGTATGCCGCTGCCGATTGAAACATTTTCCGGGACGCATTATGAAATGGGCGTGCAGCACGGCCGGGCTTTCCGGCATGCGGTGCATGCCACCGTAGCCAATACGCTGCGGCATGATTTTGAGGAAAGCGACGCGGAACTGGACGCGGGCTTGAGCGAAGTGCGCGCCAGCAACCTGGCCTTTGCGCCGTGGCTGGAGGAAGAATTGCGCGGGATTGCCGAAGGCAGCGGCGTGGATTATGCGCTGATCGAGCGGCTGCACCTGCGCGTGTGGAACAATGTGCCGCGCGCGCGGCGCGCGGCGCCGGCCTGCACGTCCATGGGGATGCGCACGGCGGATGCCGGGGTGATCGTGGGCGGCAATCTGGACGATCCGCGGACGGGCTACGCGCTGGTGCGGCGCCTGCCGCAAAACGGCCTGGCGCATGTCATGATCACCTGGATCGGTGCGGCCTGGGGGCATAACGGGATGAATGCGGCCGGCCTGTCGGTGGCGCAGTCCAGCCTCGGCGGGTATCAGCCGGAACCGCCGCGCCCGGATACGGCGGTTTACCTGCGCGGCTCGCTGGGCACGCGGCTGCTGCTGGAGCATTGCCGGGATGTGCCGGCGGCGCTGGACTTGCTCCGCAAAATCCGGCTGGAATCGAGTTACGTCCTGGGGGATGCCGCCGGGAACCTGGTTGCCTGCCAATGCCTGGGCGGATTTGAGCCGGTGGTGCAGGAGGCCGATGCGCATGGCGGGATGGTCTTTTCCACCAACCATATCCACATGCCCGAATTGCTGGAGCGGCTGGCGCAGGCGGGCTGTCAGCCGGACATCGCCGAGCATTCAGCCGTCCGGTTCGCGGCCGTCGCGCGCGCCCGCGATCAACTGCCGCGGACGCTGGCCGCCTTCCAGTCCATCCTGCGTTCGCATGACGGCTATCCGCACTCGGTCTGCCGCGATGCCACGGCATTTTCCACCTTTTGTCTGCCGCAGCGGATGCCGACGGTCTTCAACCTGGCCGATCGGCCGCCATGCCGAAATGCCTTTTACGAGTATCCCATCCGAACCGCCGTTGAATAAGGACCTGAATTTTGCACGAATATTGGCGTTGAAATGATTTGAAGCAATCACAGAGCGTGAAAATTAAATTTTGCACGGTTAAAAACTGTCACCCATATGGTTACGCGAGCATAGTATCCGGAAACGCCAATAATCGTCGGCAACCGGCCGCACGATTTTGGCGCGGGGCAGCGTTTGCAAGGGTTCCATGTATATGAATACACCATCACCCTCGCCGCCTTGCCCCGCGCCAAACTTGCGCGGTGCAAAATTCAGGAAGGAAAAATGCCGATATGAAATCCAGCCGCCTGCCGTTCGTTCCCGACTTGTTGAAACCGCTGCATGCCGCAACGCCGGCCTGGCGCCGGCGGCGGCCGGCGCCCAATGAAATCAGCCTGGCCGGCGGTGTGCGCCTGCAGACGGATGCGTTTCCGCAGGCCGTCCTGGAAACCGCCTATGCCGATTTTAGCTGTTTTTTGCAATCCGCCGGCATTCCCCGGCATGTGGAATCGCGGCCGGCGGACAAGGCCAAGGCGGTGGCCATCCGGCTGCGGCGCGCGCCGGTGGCCGGCCGGGAATCCTATTGCCTGGATGTGTCCGGCGGGGAGTGCCTGATTACGGCGGAGGAGCCCGAGGGTATCCGGCGGGGGTTGATTTTTCTGGAAGATGAAATGTTGCGGCGCGGCGCCCCGGCGCTGCCGCGGGGCGCCATCACGCGCCGGCCGTTTTTGAAGACCCGGATGCATCTGGGGCACATCGCCTTGATGCGGGCCAATGCCCGGGCGGCCGGCATGGCGGACGGGCTGCTGGACGGCATGCCGGACGCCTATTTGAACCGGGTGGCGCACGACGGCGCCAACGCCATCTGGACCACGCCGGCCTGGCTGGGCTATCCGGGCCGGCTGACGCCGGCCGACGGACGCGCCACGGAAAGCTTTTTGCGCGCAGCGCGGCAAATGGTGGAACGCTACGCCCGCTACGGCATAAAGGTGTATTTTTTAGGAATCGTTCCGGAAGCGCTGCATGCCGGCGACCCGCTTCTGAAAAAATACCCGGAATTGCGCGGGCAGGCGCTGTTTGATCATGTGAATTTCTGCACCTCGTCGGCCGCCGGCCGCAACCTGCTCGCGCAGGCCATGGAACGCCTGTTCCGCGACATCCCGGGATTAGGGGGCTTTATCAATATCTGTGTCGGGGAACGCCCATCGCATTGCTATTCCGGCAGCGCATTCGATAATAATTGCCCGCGCTGTTCCCGCCGCGCCCCGCACGCGGTGCTGGCCGACACCCTGGCGGCGATGGCGCGCGGCATCCGCCGGGCCGACTCGCAGGCCGAGTTGATCGCCTGGCCCTACATGCAGAATGTGTGCTGGGGCGAGCGGCTGACGGCGGATGCCGCCGGCCGGATGCCGCCGGGCGTAACGCTGATGCACAATTTCGAAAATGGCGGGCATGCGCGCCAGCTCGGTAAAATGCGGCGGGCGGATGATTACTGGCTTTCCTATGCCGGCCCGGCCGACTTGTTTGTCAATTGCGCCCGGGCGGCCCGGCGCGCCGGCAAGCCAATTTTTGCGAAGGCCATGGTGGCCGGCTCGCACGAGCTGGCCAGCGTGCCGTGCATCCCGGCGCCGGGGCTGGTTTACCGCAAAATCGCCGCCATGCGCAAGCTGGGCGTTTCCGGCATCCTGGCCAACTGGGGTTCGAGCAACGATCCGTCGGTCATGCAGCGGGCGGCGGGCGATCTGGCTTTTGAACCATTCCCGGAGTCGGAAAAGCAATTCCTGCTGCGGCATGCCCGGCGAGATTGGCAGGAACATGCCGGGACGGTGGCGCGGGCCTGGGGCTGGTTTGCCCGGGCCTATCGTAATTATCCCCTGACCATCGGCTTCAGTTACTACGGGCCCATGCATAACGGCGCGGTCTGGGAATTGAACCTGATCCCGCGCGATATCCACCTGCCGCGCAGTTGGCAGCCCGATCCGCCAGTGGGCGACCGCATCGGCGACTGTACCGGCTATCATACCCTGGATGAAATCATCCGGCTCTGCACGCGCATGCGCGATGACTGGGGGCGGGGGGTCAGACTGCTGGCGCCGCTGATGCCGCGCTGCCGGAATCAGCGCGCGCGGCTGGCGGAAATCGCCCTGGCCCAGGCCCTGGAATTGCATTTTATCAGCGGCGTCAATATCCTGGAATTTTACAGATTACGCGAGCAACTGGCGGATGGACGGGGTAAAAGCGCCGCGGCCATCCTGGCGGCCATGCGCGCGATTGTCGGGGAAGAATTGTCGGTTAACCGCCGGCTGTTGCCGCTGACGCTGGCCTGGCCGCGGCTGGGTTATACCCCCGAAGCGGGCATCTACAAGTATAATCCCGCGCTGATCCGCAAACGCATGGCTTCCTTGCGGCGCCTGCTGCGCGTTGAATTTCCGGCGGTGGCGGCGCGGATTCGCGCCGGCCAACCCCCCTGGGCGGACCGGCCCGGCGGCAAACTTTGCCGGGCGGGACGGATCAAGCCCCCGTCTGGCGGCAATCCCGCCAAAGTTGACTGGCCGGCCGTGCCGCCCGCCGGCGTTTTTACCGGCGCGCGCGCCAGGCAGACCGGCCGTTCGACGCAATGGCAGGCGGCGTATGATGGCCGGGCGCTGTATTTCAATTTCATCTGCCGCGAGCCGCGGATGAACCAACTGGCGATGCGCGGCAGGGACAAGGAGGGATTCAGCAGCGATGACCGGCTTTGGATCAATATCGAGACCAGCCAGTTTGAGCCGTTGCGCCGGTTCATTTTCAATCCGCGCGGCGCCCGCGATTTTCTGCTGTCGCGCGGGATGAATGTCAACCCCCCGCTGGTGTACGCCGAGCCTTATGCCTACCGCCGGCAGGCGCGCTTTTTCCAGTGGCGTGTCGAGGTGGAACGCATGGGCCAGGCCTGGCGCGCCGCGGTGCGGATTCCATTCCAGTCGCTGGGATTAAACGGAGCGCCGGCCGGTCCGTTGCGGATCAACGTCGGGCGCGACGCCGGGCCGGCGACGGCGCGCGAGTTGAGCGCCTGGTTCAATGTGCCGGCGGGCAGCCGCCGCGCGGCATTCGGCCGGCTCCTGTTTGAACCTATAAAGAGCAGATGAAACCACGAAGGACATGAAGGACACGAAGCAAGTTTCTTGTAGGGAAGCAGATAGATGTTCGACTCGCCGTGCATGCGTCTGCACCCAATGAGTGCGGGATTCCGGATCGAAAAACAAGGCTGGTCACGCTGTTCCCCTCACATTTTCCCCGTCCTTCGTGAATCTTCGCGCTCTTCGGTGAATGAACTGCCGTTTTCAGGTTGAGCGGCCTTGAGCGGCTCACGGGACGTTCGCCCTCCCACCGGAGCGTCCCTTCGAAGCCGCTTCGGCGAAGGCAGATCCCTGCGACCAGGGGCCGGGGGGAATGAAGTCGCCGGCCTCCCTGCCGGTCATCACATCTAGCCTAACCGCCGGTCTTTAATTGCCTGGAAATCCACCAGGATATCGTTCAAATCCCCGTCATAGCCGCAATCTTCCCGGAGGAAGCGCAGGTGCGGGTAAAACTCGCCGATTTCGTAAAGATTATGCGCATCGCTGCCGAAGGCGATCTTGACGCCATTTTCCAGGCAAATCCTGAAAAATTCCGGCGCCGGCTGGTTGGTATGGAAGTTGAGTTCGGCGGCCACCCCGTTTTCACGTAAAAGCCTGGCCAATTCCGGGAAGATGGACGCGGGCAGGGGGCATTTGCTTTTTTTGAAAACACGCAACGGGTGTGCGAGGATGCTGATCCCCGATCCGAGGAACCGTTCCAGCATCCCCAGAAATTCAGCTCCGGCTTTCGCCGGATCCGGCCGGGGCGCCGTCAATTCTGGCAGAAAATGCACCGCGCCGATCGGCGCCCGCGGCAGATGGCGGTGTTCCGGGCGGATGACCGGCTGACCGTTATAGTCGCAATCCAGCTCCATCCCGGCGACGGCGAAATCCTGATCAAGTTTGCCCGCGGCGGCAAAATAATCCGCAACGCGATCTTTTGTCAGCGGGGTGGCGCCGCGCAAAAACCGGCCCGGCCAGTAATCGCTTTTATCAAAGTAAAGATGACCGGAATGCTCGCTGAAGACCATGTGCTCCAGGCCGAACAGCCGGCCCAGTTTCAGGGATTGGCAAATGTCCATGTTTTCATTGCAGTAAGCGTAGGGGGTATGCACATGGAAATCGGTCAGGTAAAGGTCAGCGGAATTGGCTAACGCATGTTTTGTTACAGCGGTTTTACCACCTTCCAGCTCCATCACCAGGAACTGAAAAGGCGCCTCGCATAACGCCGGCGCGGCGAGAAAAGTTACGCCGGCGTCCGCCAGTTCCATGCCCTTATGGTAGTGCCCGCTGATGGAAAGGTTGATGCCCTGGGCGCGCATGGCGGAAATAATTTCCGGCGCGTTGGTGTAGTTGTAGGGGCAGGCATCTCGGCCGGGCGGAAAAAGCGGAACATGCTGTAAGGCGGCGATGGGCCCGGAAAAATCCCGGCGCGCGGCGGCAAAACGCCCAATGTCCGGGGCATCGCGGCTGGCGTTAAAGCCATCGGTCTGGCGGTCAATGAACGGCAGAAAGCGGACGCCTTTGACGTCCAACCAGCGGGGCGGGCGGGGGAATACCCGGTAAAAAACATCCGGCGCCGGATCGTGGTTGCCAGGGAGGATAATATAAGGCGCGTCCAGTTTGGACAGGATCTCGCGCAGCCTCCGCAAATGATCCGCGGTTATGACGGAATGGGGTTCGTCCATGAGGTCGCCGAGGATCAGGACAACGTCGGGTTTGATATACCGGTTGAGCCGGTGCGCCGTCCGCAGCAGCATGATGTCGGCAAAATACCCCTGGCGTTGCGCGGCGCTGCCGGGGTCGTAGAACTGGCAATGGCAGTCGGCGATGACGGCGATTTTTATTTTACTTGAATTCATTTGCCTTGCCAGTACCGTCATCCGTATCGCTCACATCCATGCGCCCCGCCAGTGGCCCACGCGAAGATGCTGCATGGTTGGGACAACCGGGGCGGTGATGGTCAGACGGCGGATTCCGCCCGCCGGCAGGTCGAAATAATTATCGGAGTATTCCACCCCCGCCAGGGGGATGTCCGGCGCGCTGCTATCCATCAGGCACACATGACAGAGGCGGGCGAAAACATCGGTCTTGATCAATATTTCCGTTGTCCAGCATGTCTTGGCATGCAACTTTGGAGCCGGGATACCCTCACCCCGATCTGGCCGGCCTGGGGGCAGGCCGGCTCCAATTGGAGAGCATATATCAGCAGGGGTTGCAGTGTTTATCTCGGAACATTGGGTTGTTATGGTTGGGTTCGGCCAGGGGACATCCTTCCAACCCCGCGGGAAATAACACTGCCGCGGGAGGGCCTGCCCGTCAATTTCCGCATCCATGAACCAATAAGCATCCGGGGGGACGGATACGGCTGATTCCGGCAGGCGGTCAACCATTGAATTCTGGTTGGTGGGAATTTCCAGGGTTTGCTGCTTTTGCCACAGCCGTTCGCCGGCCAGGGTTTCCACGCCATAGAGCACGTTGGCAGGGCCGGCGCGCGGCGTCTGGTTGTCCAGGAAGAATTCAATCTGGCCGGCGCGCGGGAAAATGACCGCCAAGACCGGCGCGCAGGCGCGTTTGGAGGCGTAATAGGCCGGCTTGGGCGTGCGGTAATAATCAATTATGGACCAGTTGGCCGTCGGCCAGCAGTCATTGAACATCCAGGACATCGTGCCGCCGCAGTTGGGCCGGTCGCGCCGCGCGGCTTCGAATTCGCACCGGGTCATTTCCAGGTGGGTGGCCTGGCCGAATTTGACATAATCGGCCAGCGAGTTGATCGGCCCGAAGATACCGCCGGCGATGCGCAGCGTCTGTTCATGATGCGGCAGTTTTTTGTGTCCGCGCTGGACATGAAAAGTCCACACGTCATTGGGCGGCCAGAGGTTTTCCGGGGAAAGAAAGCGCTGGAAGGCGGCGAGGGAGCAGGGACCCTGGTCGCAGAATTCGGAATTGAAGGCGCAGACCTGTTCGAAATGGCGGCGGAAATTTTCCGGATGGCCGCCAGCCTGGAACAAGGCGTATTTCCAGGCGGAAATGTGGCAGTTGCCCGACCAGGGCATGTTGCCGCAGTCGTCGCGCGAGGCCGGGCTGGATTCGACGTAAGGCGCGCCGAGGCCCAGGCGGCCGGTCAGGCCGCGCAGCAGGATGCCATACAGTCGCGGGTCGTCCCGCAGGCGGTTGACCTGCCACTGGCCGGCGCGCGCACTCTCAACGGCGTAAACGCCGGTGTCCTGCTGGCCGCCGGGCGGCGCGGGCTGGTCGAGCGGATGCTGCCAGGAATAAATATCCTCGTTGCAGCCGCACCACAGCGCCAGGCACGCGTGGTTGCGCAGGCGCCGGATTTGAAATTCGGCCTCCCGGATGATGGAATCCCGCAGGCGGTCGAGCGGGTAGCCGGAAGAGGCAAACATGAAATCCTGCCAGACCATGATCCCGTATTCGTCGCAGAGGTTGTAAAATATCTCCCGCTCGTATATCCCGCCGCCCCAGACGCGCAGCATGTTGAACCCGGCCTCCCGCGCCAGACGCAGGTAGAAGCGATACTGCTCTTCCGTGGCGGTGGCCGGCCATAATTCCAGCGGCACCCAGTTCGAACCCTTGCAGAAGATTTTTTCGTTATTAACGGCGATATGGAACGACATGCCGCTGTCAAAGGGCGGGGTAAACGGCTCCTCGACGATCTTGGTTTCACGCAAGCCCAATCGGCCGTGGCGTCGGTCAACTTCCCGGCCGGCGACCAGCAGGCGGACGGTGTAATCGTAAAGCGGCTGCGCGCCGAAACCGTTGGGCTGCCACAGTTGCGGATGGGGGATTTGGAGCGAGCAGTAACTCTTGAACGGCGCCGCCGGCGCTTCGGCGCCGTCGGCGCCGTGTCCGCTGAAACTCCGGCCAGCCAGCCGGTCCAACCGGCGCGTCTCCCTGGCGTTATGGCCCGCGACGGCGACTTCGATTTCATAACCGGCCTCGCGGACGGCGCGGGATACTTCAAATGCGAAATCCACGCGCCCGGACGCGAAGGGCTGGAGGGCAAAATCCGTCAAACAAAGCGTATGCTCGAATTCCAGCCGGGCCGCGCCGCCGATGCCCAGCGAGGGCAGCGGCAGCGCCCAGTCCCAGCCGAAGGAAAATTGAGGCTTGCGCAGAAACGCGCACTTGCCGGGCCAGCCGATCAGGTCGTCTGTGCGCGGTCCGCCAAAGAACCGGTCAATCGAGCGGAACCGGAGATATAATCTATTAGCCCGCGGTTGCAAGAGCTTGCCGACATCGAAACGCCAGGGATGAAAAGCGTTATCCGCGGTTCCCAGGAACGCGCCGTTCAGATAAACGTCGCTGATGCCGTCCAGACCCTCGAATATCAGCGTAGCATCAGTCCCGCCGGCGGACGGCCCATGGAAGACGGCTTGATACCACCAGTCTTGCGCGGTTACCCAATAGCAACCGCGGGCCTGGTCGTCGCGGTGCGGATCGGGGATCCGGCCGTGGCGGAGCAGGTCGGCGTTGATGTCCCCGGGAACGATGGCGGGGAGCCAGTCCCCGGCCTGGGGCGCGGGCGGCGCCAGCTTGTCCGGGGTGGTGGTGGCCGGATCAACCCCGCGGATTTGCCATTGCGCATTTTTGGCCAGGTCGAATGTTTTCATGTAAAAGCCGCGATTGCGCCTCACCCCGCCACTTCCTCAATGCGGACGATGCCGGAGCGGTTGGCGACGATGCGGTAACGGTAGAGCGCCGGCGGTTCCCGGCGGTCGCCATCATGCGTCAGGCGCAGGATGACATTGATGTGATAAACCCGGCGGGATTTGAGCAGGCGGACCTTGGCGCCTTCGACAAAGGCCAAGTCATCGTCCGACTTGTCCATCTTGTAAAACCAATGGCGCATGTCGAGTCGGAGAATCTCGCACAGGGCGGTCAGGCGGTTTTCCGTGGCGCGCAGGCGGTCGGAGTGGAATTTGACTTCCTTGTGGTAATGCAGCACATCCTCCGGCGGGGTCAAACCCCGGTAGGGGTGCTGGCGGTTATGGCGCAGACGGCGGACTTCCATCGGCAGTTTGAGCATCGCGGCCATGCGCACGCGCTCGCGGGTCAGGCCGGCGCGGCGGCCGGAATAGGGGTTGATCAAAAGCTGCATCCGGTCGGCCACCAGGCGGGGCAGCAGGCGCTGCGCCCAACCGCGCAAAACCTCCTTGATGCGGTCCTTGAAAGCGTAGGCGGCGACGGCCAGGATGGCCCAGGGATAGCTGCGTACGTTAAAATACATTTCGGCAACCAACGCCGCGGCGACGGCGAAAGCCATGGCCAGGGCGGCCGCCACGCCGAAGGATATGTGCAGCACATGCTGCGGCAGACGGCTGCGGGCCACGGTCATGTACATCGCGCTTTCCGCCCATTTTTTCAACTGGTGTTCGCGGAAACTGAACAACTCGTTGGTGCGGTCGTTGGCGGGATTCACCACCGTTTCGTAGTTATGGCCGCGGCGGTGGGCGATTTGCGCGGCGATTTCATCGCGGCAGCGCGCGGCGATGTCCGGCAGAATGCCGGCCTGGGTCAGGCCGCGGTACAGCCGGAAAAAGTTTTTTTCCGCCCGGATGCTGAGCGATTCGTCCGTCCAGCGGTAATGGTGGCGGATGGTTTCCGGCACATGCGGGGCGAGGATCAGCGGTTCCAGGCCGGCAAAATGCTTCAAGATCGCGGCGATTTCAGCGAGCAGGCGGTTGGCGACGGTTTCCACGTCGGCCGGCGGATAATTTTTCCCGGCAACCATCTGGTCAATCAAGGCGCACTGGCCGCGGAACTGGCTTTGGAAAACGTTAACCAGCATGCGCATCTCGTAGATTAATTTAGTCTGTGCCGGCTCCGACTCCAGCGCGGCCATGACGGCCAGGCTGCGGATGCGGCAAAGGGGATTGCGCTCGTCGCGCATGTCGGCCAAAGCGCTCAGGGGCAGCCCAAACGGCTTGAACCTGGTATAGGCCATCAAGTCGTGGAAAAACTGCTCGCGCGGGTGGAATTCACACCAATGCTGCAGCGGCAGGGGAATGAAAAACCAGGCGTCCAGGCGGTAGGTTTCGCGGCCCCTGGCCGAGCGGTCCAGGGGGTAGGTGATTTCAAATTCCAGATGCCGGCGGCCGTGCATGCTGGGGACACAACCAAAATGAGACATGATTTGCTCCTTCTGCCGGCCATCTTACAATCCGCCGGATATTTGTCAATGCGGCTTGGGCGGCGTAATTTCGCCGATCATGTCGTTGGCCAGGACCAGGGCGTAATCCAACTTTGCCAGGCGCGCTGGCAGCGGGCAGTTTTTGGTCTCGCCGGGCACTTCAAAATTGAACAAGCCATCGTAGTTGACGGCCTGCAGCGCCCTTAACACCGCCGGCCAGGGGATGGTGCCGGCGCCGTAAGGCAGCATGTGATTGTCGCTCTGTCCCAGGTTGTCGGCGATGTGCAATGCCCGCAGGCGCGGGCCGGCTTCGCGGATAAAAACAGGCAAATCCACGCCGGCCATGTGCGCATGCCCGGTGTCCAGGCAAATCTTGATTTGGTCGCGGTTGACGGCCCGGATGATGGCCAGCAAATCCGCGGCGGTATGCATGCCGGTGGGGGCGCCCATGTTTTCCAGGCAGATGCTCGTCGGCCCGCCCCGGGCATAATCGGCAATCCGGGCGAGGGCGGCGGCGCGGCGGTCGAAAATGCGCGCCGCTTCCCAGCCGGCTGCCGCCAGGCCGAACCCGCCGATATGCAGCACGCCGCAATGCACGTTCAGGCCGTTAAACAGGTCCACCCAGCGTTGCATGGTCTCGAAGGCGGCGTCAAATTCCGCGTCGTCGGCCGGCGCCAGATCGAACTTGCGCCGGCCGGGCTGATCTTCCGGCCGCCAGCCTTTGCTGTCCATGATGAAATGGCCCTGGGGGAATGCAAGGCCCAGGTCCGCCGCATACTTGCGGAACTCCGCGCCGGCCTGTTGCGGCGTGGGGGCGCACTTCAGCAGATCGTGGGCGTGTTCCTCGCCCAGTTCCAGGGTCCGCCAGCCGTGTTCGGCGAAACACTGCGCCATTTCGCGCGGCAGGTACTCCTTCAGGTAAAAACTCCACATTGCCGGTTGAATTGCCATCTTGATCCTTTAATCGCGTTGTAAATCGCTGTTCAATACCGGCCGTAAGTCCGGGCGGTTTCCACCATGGCGCGGATGTTGGCATCCGGCGTGTCGCGGCCGCATTGATCGCCGGTGGAGAGGATAAAATGGCCGCCCGCCCCGGCATCGTCAATCGCCTGGCGGGAGGCGGCAATCACGTCTTCCGGCGTGCCGCGCAGCATGATTTCCGTCGTGTGCAGATTCCCCTTGAGGACGATGCGGTTGCCGTAAAGCCGCTTGAGTTCAGCCAGATTGCAATCGCCCATGGGCGGGACTTCCAGCGGATCGATCACCGTCAGTTTCGTTTCCTCGACCGCCATCTTGACCAGGGCGGCTTCCGGGCCGCAGGAATGGACATGGGTGGGCATGCCCATGTCAAACGCCAGGTTGGTGACGGTTTTGAGCACCGGCAGGGCGAGTTCGCGGAAAATGGCCGGCGACTGGAACACCAGCGAGCCCGACCCGCCGCAGGATACGAAATCCGGTTTGATTTCCAGGTTTTTAATGATGGCCATGCGCCGTTGCACGGTGGCGATTACCTGGTCGCGTTTTTCATAGAACGGCGCCGGGTTATCATAAAAAGCGTAGATATCTTCCGGCGATTCCAGGATCAAGGTATGTCCGCCGCTGTCCATGCCGAGCAAACCATGCTCGCCCATCTCCTCCCGGATTAAACGCCAGAGTTGCATGCCGGCGGGCCAGGGTTTGACGCCGGCAAGCGGTTCCCAGTCCGGCGGCACGGCGGGCAGCCCGATTTTGGCCGGGTCCACATGGCGCGCCGGGGGATTGTCGCGGGTGTGCACTTCCACCCGGTTATGCCATTGGCCGGTAGCCGGATTGAAATACTGGGTGACAAAACTGCCGTCGGGGTAACGATGAACCACGCGCCATTCCAACTTGGGTTGATCGTCAAAGAGATCCCCGAACGAGTACAACTCGAAGCCGCCGTCAAGATCGAAATACTTGATGGCATCCAAATGCGCTTTCCACAGCGGCGGATCCTGGCGGGTGTAAATGTCCCAGAACGGTTTGCCGGTAAGCCGGCAGGGCACCATGTTGGAAATATCCGGGCAGCACGGCACGCAGTCGGGGATTTCACCGCGCACTACCGCCAACAGCCGTTCACGGGAGGTCATCATTGAAAAAGCGCTCCATTAACCGGCGAACAGTATACCGCATCTCCCCGGCCCCGTCATCAGGATTTTAAACGCGCGCAGCAGGATTTTGGATCGGCCATCATGTTGCGTTACAATTGACAGCATTCTTGGTTCCATGGATCACCATGTTACCGGCATTTTGCCCCGGGGCGGGTTCACGCCAGCCAGAGTTTCCACCGCCGCCTGCTCGGCGCAACCGCCCCAGTAGGGAAAAATAACCCGGGGCAATTCCGGCAGATGCCGCGCCGCGAACGGATTGCCGAACAGCACCAGGCAGTCAATCTTATGCGCCAGCCCGCCGATCATCGCCAGCAGCGGCCGGCTCAGGTCCGCCGTCCCCTTGTAGGAATGAAACAGGGCATAGGTAATGAATACGATATGCCGGTAATTGAGCGACTCGTCCAGCGTCCGTTCCATATCCACCGGGGTGGGATTATCGCTAATGCTCAGGAGTTTGCATTTCGGGAAATGCTTCTTGAGATGTTCTTCCAGGTGGAATTTCGCCTGGTTGGCCAGCTCGGTCAGCACTTCCGGCACCTTGCCTTCCCGGGCGATGACGATCAAGGTCTGCACCGGCGCCTGGCGGTATTTCAGGGGAGAAGAGCCATCCCCCTGCACCGTCACCGCGCGCCGGCTCATTTCCAGTGAAGCTGACTGATGCGCGGGGCGCTCCGGCGCGGGCGGAGTGGTCCGGTCAATATGCAGCTTGGCGCGCAGGATACGCCGGACTGATGCGTCGATCGCGCTTTCGGCTACGCGGCCGGAACGGACGGTGTCCAGCAACTCGCGGAATTGCGGCTCCGGCGGCTGGGCATAGTCAATCAGGATCAAATCATGGCCAGATGCCAGAACCGCCGGCAGCAAATCCTCTTGCTTGATGAACGACCTGATGCCTTTCATGGCGAGCGAATCGGTCATCAGCACGCCGTCAAAGCCCTGGTCGCGCAAGGCCTGCACTAGGATTCTGGAGGTGGTGGCCATGTTGTGCGGATCGAGCGCCGGCACGAGCACATGGCCCGACATTACGCCGGACAGGTTTGCGCGTTTGACCAACTCGCGATGCACCCGCAATTCCCCATCAGTGAAAGTCCGGCGGTCGCAGTTTAAGATACCTTGCTGGATATGGTTGTCCACTTCCGGCCGGCCCGCCGCGTTGGGATAATGCTTGGCTGACACCAGCATGCCGTTATCCTGGTAGCCGCGGATCATGGCGGAGGCCAGGCGGACGACCAGGTCCGGGTCGCTGCCGAGCAGCCGGATATTGCCCATGGGATTTTTCGGGTTGGTGGCAAAATCTACAACCGGGCCGTAAACCATGTTGACGCCGTATTCGCGCGCTTCGCGTGCCGCCATGGCGGCCCAGTCATAAGCCGCCTGTTCGTCATCCAACGCGCCCATGGCCAAGGCATTGGGCATAGCCGTGCCGGGCAGGAATGCGCCGGAAAAACCCCATTCCATGTCCGTGCCCACCAGCAAAGGCAATGACAGGGATTTTTGAATTTCGGCCAGTTGTCGGGGCTCGTCCGGGCCGATGCCGGCCTGGATGCCGCCCAAGCGGCCGGCTTTGATCATGGCTATAACTTCCGCGGTGAACCGGCAGAGTCCGCGGCCCATGACCATGTGACCGATTTTCTGTTCCAGCGACAATCCTGAAAGGATGGCTTTGATTTCGGTATCCGTGACGGTTGATGAATCGTTGCTTGGTCCGTCTTGCTCAGCGTTTTTAGTGGGCATTAATACTCCTGTGAAAAATACCGGTCGTTACTTTAAGCTACCGGATACAATATAAGGCCTCAGCTTATAACAAACATCAGGACTTTAGACAAATTTGTCTGGATTTTGGTTGGTATGCAGCATGTTTTGACGATATCAGCGGAATGCATGCTGAAGACATTGTTGGTTGCGGTAAAAAGGCATTGATTTTTTTAAAAAAACTGCCAAGATGACATAAATCAGTCGAGATTTTAAGTTGCGACTATGTTAAATTCTTTTGTGTTTTAGCATGCAAAAACATCAACAAATAGACCGCCGGAGTTTAATGTTGGCCCGCGCGATTGCGGCCAGGATTGATGTGTCCGATAAACACCGGGCCGTGGAATTGGCGCGCGCGACCAATCGACACTGGCGCGCGCGGTCACCTTCGCCGCTGCATGATAAATGGACGCAGATTCTCGAGGAAGAGTGGCCGGCCATTCGGGCGGTTTTGTTGGAGGAATCGGAAAAAGGCGCGCAGTTGCGGCAAAACAATCCATTTTGCGGGATTATTACGTCGCGCGAGCGCTGGGAAATTTATCGGAAGTTCAAGCAGCATGAAGCGTGATCAAATGGAACATATTCTGCGCGCAGCCGCGGCCATTACGCGCGAACGGGATTTCATCGTGTTGGGCAGCCAAGCCCTGCTTGCAGCCGTTCCGGAATTGCCACCGACCTTGAATCAATCCATGGAAACCAGGGCTTTATGCATTTCACCGGTTGATTTGGCGATTTCAAAATTGATCGCCGGCCGTGTCAAAGATTTGGATTTATTCCGCATGTCTATGGTATGCTGCTGAAACCTGACTATGCCGATGATTGACCATTATTATGTCCGCCGGCCCGACCGCCGGCCGGCCGGACATCTGCCGTTCGGCGTGCGCAGCACGGGGTTTACGCATTGCGTGCATCCGCATGCGAGCATTGACAAAAAGATGCCCTCGCTGCAACTCTTCTGGTGCACACAGGGCGCCGGCCGGCTGAAACTCCGCGGCCGCGACCAAATCCTGAAGCGCCACCAGCTTGCCTTGCTGTTGCCGGGCATGCGCCATTACTTCCATACGGATGGCGGCCCCTGGTCTTTTTATTGGCTGACGCTGGACGGCCCGCTGGCAGTGGTCATCCCCGCCGCCATGCGGCTGGAGGCGGCGGTTTACGATGTCGGGCCGGCGCCGGTGGCGCTGTTCCGGACCATCCAGCGCGTGATTGCCCAGCCGTCGTTGCAGGCCGAGTCGCAGGCTTGCCAGGCGGCTTTCGCCATCCTGCTGCGGGCGGCGCGGCTGCATGCCTTGCCCGGGGATGCGGTGGTGAAGGATGCGGTGGCGTTCATGCATCAGCAATACGGCGCGCCGGAGTTGAACGTCAAAACCCTCGCGGCGCTGGTGGGCGTGCCGCGCGCCAAATTATCCGCGCGTTTCCAGGCGGGGATGGGCCTGCCGCCATCCGCCTACCTGGAGCGGCTGCGGGTGCAGAACGCGCTGGCGCTGCTGCAGCATAGCCGGTTGCCGGTCGGTGAAATCGCCCATCAATGCGGTTTGGCTGACGCCAATTATTTCGCGCGGCTGATCCGGCGGGTCACCGGCGCTTCGCCGTCGGCCTACCGCGCCCTGCGCCAGCGTGAATGAGGATACGGAATGCGGGATGCGTTCATCTTATCCCAAACATCGCGCCGCCGGGCAGATATTCAAAACAGCCCATATCCACCTGGCGCATCATCCGGTCAATCCGCCGGCGGCCGTCCAAATCCAGGGCGCCGGCCATCCAATCCTGGTTTAACCCTTCATTCACCCCGGGGGAATCGCGGGTCAGGCGATAATTTCCGGCATTGGTGTTAACAAACATCGGCGCATTGGTAATGTTGCCAATCCCCTCGGACGGCATGGGCATGGTACAGGAATAATCGATCCGGCCGGTGACGCCGCCGACAGACACCACGCGATAATTATAATATGAGCTATAGCCGGAATTGTCATAAATAATGCAATTGGTGGCGTAACTGCCGTCCAATAAATAAAGGCCGCCGCCATAATTGCCGAGGTTGTTGACCAGTGTGCAGTTGGCGACAATACCGTTGGAGCCTTCAATGTAAATTCCGCCGCCATAACTGCTGCCGGCTAAATTGGTGGCCCGGTTCATGACGAACAGACAATTCCGGAAGGTTCCCGTCCCGTCGTCGCGCACGGTCGCTCCGCCGCCGCGCACGACGGCGTAATTATTGGATAGCACGCAACGGTCAACCATTCCGGAGTAATAAACGAAAATCCCGCCGCCGCGGTTGGTGGCGTAGTTGCCGGATAAGGTGGAGTTTTGCAGGACGCCGCCGTTGTGCAGGTATCCTCCGCCGGCATAATTTGCATGGTTGTCGGCAATGATACAGCCGTCAACCAGCCCGGCATTGGCGATGCTCACGCCGCCGCCGTAAGCGACGGTGCTGTTGGAGACGACCAGGCAGTTGCTCACCAGGCCGCCATAGTTCAAAAAGACCCCGCCCCCGCCCCGGGACAGGGTCGCGTCGGGGGCGCTGTTGCCGCAAACCAGCGAATCCAGCAGCCGGCCGTTATCGTTATAGATTGATATCCCGCCGCCGTACGAGGTCGCCGACGTCGCCTGACAGCCGGTGATGATGCAATCCCGTACGGTGCCGCCTTCCGGGCCGATGTAAATGCCCCCGCCGGATCCGTTCGTGACGCCGTTGATGACGGCAAATCCTTCCAGGACGGCATCGGCGTGGTCCAAATACACGCAGCGCATGGCTTGCCCGCCATTGATCACAGTGTTGGTCCGATCCAGCGCGCCGTTGTGCCAACTGCGGATGACGACGCCCTTGGAGACGGCGATGGATTCCGTCAGGGTGTAAATTCCGTTGGAGACCAGGATGTAATCGGCGCTGCCCGCCTGGTAAACCGCATTGCTGATGGTTTTGAAGGCATCCGTCCAGCCATTGGTGCCGGTCGGCCCGCTATCGGAGCCGCTGGCAGCCACGTGCCAGGTGGTTTGGGTGTTGCCCGGCCGGCCGGCGGTTAACAAGGCGAGGATCGTCAGCATCAAATATCCCGTTCGCATGGGCGCTCCTTAAGATTGATTTTGGTTGCGGAAACAATCGAAGCAAACACTGCCCGCCAGTCAGTCGCCGTAAAATTACGGCTCAAATTCTCAACGGATTGTGGACTGTTTCAGGATATTCTGCAAGACCAGGGAAATATTTTGCTCTTTTTTTTCGAAAACAAGCGGCGCCAGCCGGCACATTGCCAGGCGGTAACACCGGCCCCGGCCAGATATTTTGACTGTCAGAAAATCAGCCGTTACCGGCCCGCCTTGGGCGTCAACCGTTTCCACCTTGATCAGCGGCGTGGCGCTAAGGGCCTGGATGACATAAACTCCGGCATGCCGCCAACTGGCGGGCTGGCGGATGTCATAGGGTGGCATCGTCTGTGGAGTGAAACTTTCCGTTAGTCCCGCCGTGGCTGGGTCGTTGCAGGTGACCAGCAGGCGGTGGATGGGCTTTTCAGGGCCGCTGGTGACGGTTGTTCCGGCGGTTTCCGCCAGGGGGCCGGCGCCGGCAATCCGGATGCGCGCCTGTCCGGCCTCGGATGGTTTCATCCAGTAGGCCGCCAGGCCGGTCAGCAGCAGCGTGCCGCCTTCCCGGACATATTCGTCCAGCGCCCGGTAGCCCGCCTCCGTCAGGGGGCCGCTGCGGTGGGCCAGGATGACGCAATCATAATGTCCGACGCCGGTGGGGCGCAGCAAATCATCGGCCGGCAGTTTTTCCGCCCGATGGCCCAGCGCCTGGATAGTCTCCACCACCCGGTCCAGGTCGCTGAACTCATCGCCGGCATCCACCACGCCGACATTGGCCGCGGGGGACCCGGGCATGAATGCAATCTGCATGATGACCACGGCGACTATGCTCTGCATCAAATAGTTCCGGCCAGGACGGCGGCGGTGGAGGCGCCACGGCGCGGCCGCCGCGGAAAACCCCATCTGAAAATGCTTTGACATGGCTTTAATCTTTTCGGGCGGGATGGTGGCGCCACGGTCCCATTTGCAGGAGTTCCAGATAAGCGTCGGTCAGGCCGTGGTACCAGAAATACATCACGCCGGCCGGCGCGTATTTGCGTTGCAGGTCAAGCTGCTGGAGCCGGGTAATGTCGCTGCCGCCCTTCTCGCCGGGCGGCGCGAGGCAGGCTGCCAGCCGGGCTTTGCCGGCGGGCGGCAGCAGGTTGTTGACTTCCACGAACCAATCCTCGATTTTCCGGTTGTCCGGCACGTAGGTCATGGGCATGATGTAATCCACGTCATTGGTCCATTCCCACCAATATTGGGCCTTGCCCCAGGACTCCTGCCGGCCGCGGAAGGTAGCCACCCCAAACTTGATTTTCGGGTTGATGTCGGCGATGTTTTCCGCCGTCGTGCGCACCACGCGGGTGACCGGCCGGGCCCGCCAGTCGTTGTAGGCCTGCTGGTATTTGCCCATGGCGTCGTCCGGCCATTTTCCTGTTTTCAAACCGGTATCCTGCTGGAATTTTTCGCGGCAATAATCGCAGTAACAGGTTTCCGACCAGCGGATGTAATCGTAAAAAACGTAATCCACCGGGTATTGGCGCATGATTTCCAGGGACTTGGCAATGGCATAATCCGCGACCTCCGGCCGGGAGCGGCAGATGTCCAGGCGCGGCGTTTTTCTGAACGGCTTGGGTGTTTTGCCGACCATCCCGCCCGGGACCACCCGCCAGTCCTCCGCCACCGCCCGGTCGTAGATGGCCGGGCCGGCGTGGATGAGAAAGGTGGCGAATCCAGGGCCGATCTTCAACCCGTGCCGGTGGGCGGTATCAATCCATTTTTGCATCCAGTCGGTCTTGTCCGCCGGGTCCAATGGTTCATACAGGGGACTGGGGTAATGGCCTTCCAGATGGGTGACGGCGATGCCGGTAAATCCCGCCCGCGCCAGCCGGGCGCAGATGGTTTCCGGGTCCGGCAATCCCCGGGCATGGGTCCAGGCGATGCGCTCTTCCCCGGGAACGCTGGGCATGGAGACGGCATAAGCCTTTACCAGTTCCGCCTCCGACTGCAGCATCAGGCGGTTGGCATCCGTGTATTTCCCATCCGCCGCCGCCGCTTCCGCCGCCTGCCGCGATTTTTCCGCCTGCGCCCGCAATGTTTGGCCGGCCGGCGATAATTCCACCACGCCCATCTGCGCCTGGGTCAGCGCGCGGGTTTCTGACAGGTGCTTGAAAATATCCGGGCCGAGTTCCGGCAGTAATTCCACCGCGGCATTGGCGGTGAAGAGCCGGTGGTCGCCATAAATGTTCAGGTTGGCGATATAGCCGAAGGGCATCTTGACGATGGCCGGCGACTTCCGCGCGCCCTGGTCGTCCAACCAGTAGCCCAGGGCTGTTACGCCATCCGCCGCGGGTTCGGTCAGGGAGGTGAACCAGTTTTCGGGAGTCTCTTTGATCTGCAGCGCGTTTCCGCCCGCGTCGGTCCATTGCACCGCGCGCAAATTATCCGGGTTGTCGCGCACCGGTTTGCCTTGCGGCTTGCTGCCGGTTAATTTCAAGAGAAGTGTCTCGGTTTTCCGGCCAATACTGCCGCGCAGGAAAATGATGGCCTTGCCGCCGGCATTGATGTATTTGATGAATTTATCGAACACCGCGTCCGGCACATTCCCTTCCTCCCAGGCGAGGGGCGCAAAGAAGATCAGCAGCCTGTAATCGTCCGCGCTCAAATCCCGGATATTCAGGAAATGCAGGGGAATGAAGTCGTGCGCCAGGCCGGCCCATTCGATCTTGGTCCGCGCCCGGTGCTTGATATCGTAATCCGAATTTCCCAGCACCGCGACCAGGTTGAGCGATTTGGTCATCCCCGGCACGTCCGGGCGCCATTCCGCCACCTTGGCCTGGGCGGCGTTGGTGACTGCCAGTCCTTTGCCGGCCAGGCACCATTTGACGGTGTTGACCAAGATCTCCCGGTCAATACCCTCCAGTTGCGCCGCCAGGCCGTTCGGATTGCCGCCGAACATGCCGTTCATGACGACGCGCCCTTTCCCGACGGCTCCGGCCGCCGCCACCGTTTTGCCGCAGGCGGGATCCGCCAGCAGCGGCGTGCCGCCGGCCGCTTCGAACATGAAATGATCGCTGTACATGTGCGCCACCGTCTGGCCGGCGGTGCGGTCGGGCAGGTAATCGAAGTCCGCGTTCAGCGCATCGGGAATGGCGACCGTGACTTCCGCACCGGCGGCGCGCTCCACGCTGCCGGGTTTGACGATTTCCGGGAACAGCGGCAGTTGGCCGAACGGGGAGCGCTCCGCGCCGATGGCGTCGTGGTTGAAGATGATTGCCCCGCCGCACTCGGTGACGTAGGCCCGCAGGTTATCGCGCCAGCGCGGGTCTTCGTTTTGCGCCAAGGCGCGGGTGTTGGGAATGATGACCGCCCGGAATTGCAGGAGATTGTCCAGCGACATGCGCGCGAAATCAGCCGCGTTGATGCCCGCGGCGGCGAGTGTATTGCGGATCGCCGCTTCGCCTACAACCTTGCCGCCGTCCGGCGCGGGCGCGTAAA
>CAZYXU010000042.1:0-24640 GCA_964650945.1 uncultured Verrucomicrobiota bacterium
TCGCTTCAATATCCGCGCCGTGCGGGCGACATCATTGTCGAGCCGGGTTTGGGGTTCTCCAAGGCCGCGATAGGGGTTAAGCGGTTCGACGCTTTGCCGACTTGAGCATGTTCGACGGCAAGGTGATCGGCGACTGCATGCCGCGCCACCGTCATCAGGGATTCATCCGTTTTCTCAAGCGTATCGACGAACAGACACCCCACGATCTGATGCCGGTGCATCGGTCTTGCCCCGCTTGCTTCACGCCAACGCCACCTTCCGTGGCGCCGGTAAAGCGGCCTCAGGTCCCAATGAATGCCAGTAAGTCGGCGTTGAGCCGGTCTTTGTGAGTGTCCGCGAGGCCATGGGGTGCGCCGGGATAAATTGTCAGGGTTGCGTTCTTGACAAGCTTCGATGCGCGAAGCGCCGCGGCGCCGATCGGCACGATTTGGTCGTCATCGCCGTGAAGGATCAGCGTCGGCACGTCGAACTGCTTGAGATCTTCGGTGAAATCCGTCTCGGAAAACGCCTTGATGCAATCGAACTCGTTCTTGAGACCGCCCTGCATGCCTTGAAACCAGAATGCGTCGCGGACTCCTTGGCTGATTTTCACGCCCGGCCTGTTGGCGCCGTAGAACGGCGTCGTGAGGTCCTGAAAGAACTGCGAACGGTCGGCGGCGACACCAGCGCGGATGTCGTCGAACACCTTCATCGGCAGACCGCCGGGATTGCCGGCGGCCTTAAGCATGAAAGGCGTCACCGAGCCCATGAGCACGGCCTTGGCAATGCGCTTGGTTCCGTGGCGCCCGATATAGCGCGCCACCTCTCCCCCGCCGGTCGAGTGGCCGACCAGGGTGATGCCCTTCAGGCCGAGCGTTTCGATGAGTTCCGAGAGATCGTCAGCATAGGTGTCCATGTCGTTGCCATTCCAGGGTTGGCTCGAGCGGCCATGGCCGCGGCGGTCATGGGCGATACAGCGATAACCGTTGGACGCCAGATACAGCATCTGGCTTTCCCACGCATCGGCGTTGAGCGGCCAACCGTGGCTGAACACGACAGGCTGTCCTCTGCCCCAGTCCTTGTAGTAGATCTCCGTGCCGTCTTTCGTCCTGATCGTGCTCATGGCGATACTCCTTCCGTTGTGTTAGCGGGTTCCTACGGCAGGGAACATACGTGACGGGGTGATTGCCCGCTATGGGGTGTAGTCCTACCGTGGGGAAGTGGACGCCTGCTTGCCGTCAGAAGGTCGGCCTGGGGCCGGCATCCAGATGGACGAATGCCGGAACCTGCAGGCCACCGTACGCGGCATCACGGAACGGAAGCGGGCCGAGGAGCTACTGCGCGAAATCGAAGATTCCCTTTCCCGGCCATGGTCTCCTTGATGCCGCGGCGCAAATCCTGGCGCGTGAGCGGCTTGCTCATAACCCGGTCCACTCCCTTTGGACATTCGTCTTCGCCCTTCATGATGTCTCCAAATCCTGTCAGGAGAATGACGGGTATCTCCGGAGTGCGCGCCTTGACCGAAAGGGCTACGGCATCTCCGTTCGCTTCCGGCATGGATCTATCCGTGATCACCAGGTCGAAAGTCCCCGTGCTCGCCTTATCCATGGCTTGCCGGCCGTTCTTGACCGTCTCGACGGAGTGACCATCCTTTATCAGAAAGCGGGTAAGAAGATCCCGTGATCTTGCCTCATCGTCCGCGACAAGAATTCGCAGCGGGGCAATCGTGCTGTCTCCTTCGGGATTCGGCTTCTTGGGTTCATTGGCCATGGATTCGGCAGGTATGCCGGGTAATCGAAGTTGAATCGTTGTCCCGCGTCCGAGCGTGCTGTCGATCTTCATCGTTCCGTTGTGGCGTTGCACGATACCGCGCACCATCGATAGACCCAGTCCCGACCCTTTGGCTCCTTTGGTCGTAAAGAATGGCTCTCCGCAGCGCGCCTTTGTCGCATCCGTCATGCCCATCCCGGTGTCGGAGACTTCCAGGACAACCTCGTCGTGTTCCATAACCGAAGAGAAAGACATCGTGCCTCCGGTCGGCATGGCATCAACGGCGTTGAGAATCAGGTTGATCAGCGCTTCACGCAGTTCCGATGCGTTTCCCATGGCGTGCTTGTCGGCTCCGAGCTGGATTACGGGGTTGATGCGATGGCCTTTCGCACCCATCTCTTTGTCCCATCGCGGCCGGGTGAGGTCCAAGGCGCTTCGAACGATTTCATTCACTTCCAGGAGCTGGTGTTCGACTTTGTCCTCGGATCCGCGAATGAAGCTAAGCCGCTTGACAATCTGCTCGGCATCCTGGGCGGAGGTGTAAATGTCCTTCAGCAAGGCAAGCGCGTCGGCGCGGTTGCTGAGCACCTCCGGCCGCGTGAGCAGCATCTCGCTGTACCCGACAATCGGCACGAGGACATTGTTGAAATCATGGGCGATTCCACTGGCCATCTGCCCCAAAGCGCTCAGCCGTTCTTCGCGCATCAACTGCGCCTGGCCTTTTTGCAACTCCTGCAAAGCCGTCTGCAGTTCTTCGTTGGCCTTTCGCAAGGCCTCCGCCGTCCGTTTGCGCTCGGTAATGTCGCGGATGTTGCACTGGATCACCTTGCGGCCGTTCACCAGATAGACGTTGCTGACGAACTCCACATCGATTCGCCGCCCATCAGAGGCCTCCAACGGCATGTTCTCGTAACGGATGTATTCCCTCTGCTGCAATTCCGCGAAGTGGATCTGGTTGGCGACGAAATCCTTGAAAAATCCCAGCTCCCAGATCTTCTTGCCGATAAACCCTTCGAGCGGGAGACCCAACAACTGGATTAAGAACGGATTTACATCCACGATGATCCCGGTGGTAGCGTCAAGGATCAGGATGCCGTCTTTCGCCGCTTCAAATAGTCGGCGGTACCGGACTTCCGAAGCGTTCAACGCATCCTCCGCCCTCTTGCGTTCGGTGATGTCGTGACCCGTGGACAGTGCGCCAGTCACGGCGCCTTGGGCGTCTTTGAGCGCCCGGCACCACCAGGCAAGCAGCCGTGTTTCCCCATCCTTGCGCAGTTGCCGGCTTTCCACATAGAGTACGTGCTCGTCACCCTTGAACAACGGCCCGAGTTTGAGATAGGTATCCTGTTCGCCCTCAAAGTAGAAGGCGGCCTCTTTGCCGAGGACGTCCTCCCCGAAGAAATCGACACCCGCCCGATTGGTCCACGTGTAGATCATCTGGCAGTCCACTTCCATGATGATGTCGGGAATCGCCGCCAATATGGCTTCCTGGCGTTTTGCGAGCGTCCCCAGCATTTCGTTGGTCTTGCGCAAATCGCGCGTGCGTTCGTTGATGACACCTTCCATGGTTTCGATCTTGCGCAGGTGCTGTTGGTGCAGCCACCATTTCTCGGTGATCGCGTGCGTCAGTTGGAGCACCTCCACGATGTCAAAAGGCTTCTTGAGAATCACCATGGCGTCACGATGTCCGATCTGCTCGACCACCTCATTCCAGGAATAGTCGGAGTAAGCCGTGCAGATAACGACTTGGATGTCGGGATCGATCTCCCAGAGTTTCTGCGTCGTTTCGACTCCATCCCAGCCGGGCGGCATGCGTATATCCACAAAAGCCATCGCGTACGGACGCCCTTCCTCAATCGCCTTTTGCGCAAGCGCCACTCCGTCCTGTCCCTGGTAAGCGGAATCCACTTCGAATTGAGTCTGTCTAACCACGGGCATGGGGCTTCCGAAAAGCGCCGACTCAGCGGTGTCCAGCGCCGCCTGCGTGCTTGTGCCCGGGGAAAGAATCTTGCGAAAATCTTCGTGGATCGAGCGATTGTCGTCGATGATCAGAATGCGCCGGTTGCTTTTGTCGGCAGGTAGATTATTCATGTTTGATCTCGCTGGTCTCGCAAGGCAACTCCAGGGTGAAAGCGGCGCCTTGGCCCGGTCCGTCACTCACAACGCTCAACGACCCCCCCATTTCTTTGACTGCCAGCGCGCTGCCATGCAGGCCAAAACCATGCCCGCCTTTTCGGGTCGTAAAACCATGACTGAAGATCCGCGTCAGGTTTTCCGGTGGAATCCCGATGCCGTTATCAATTACGGAAACCCTGAGCTTGCCGTCGGCGACGGTCACGCGCAATATTAACCGTTTATCCTTACGCCCCGAATCCTCGCAGGCGTACTTGGCGTTACGCACAAGGTTCACCAGGATTTGCAGGAGTTTGTGCTTGTCGAGATTCATCAAAGGGATGTTTTCGTATTCGCGGATGATCTCCACCCCGTGGCGATTCAGAGCGCCGGCATTCATGCGCAAACTGTCTTCTATCAGGTTGTTGACATCCACCTCCTCCTTGACGCCGGACACTTTCGCATAGCTCTGCTGCATTGCCACGATTTCTATGATGTGTTTGACGTAGCCTTGGAGCAAATCCAACTCGTAAAGAATCGCCTTTTGATCGGCCAGCAGCGCATCCGAGAGTTGGGCCAGGAAAGCCGGCAACTGTTTTCCCCGGGGATCGCTGGTGATGAACGTTCCGATATCGCCCGCGTGCTCCCGCATTAAGGCCACGACTTTGGCGAGACTGGGGGCCTTGATATTTTTTGCCCCGTCGACGACCAGCGCGAGAGAGATGTTGGCGCTGGTGAGCGCATTGCCGACGTTATGGAGGACGTTGGCGGCGATTTCAGTCATGCCCGCCTCACGCGAAGCGCTCATCAACGCCTTTTGCATGATCTCCAAATGCGTTTGCGCCCGTGTTCGTTGAATAATGCCCGCCAGGGTATCGGCGATCGCTTTCAGGAAATTCTCCTCGCGGACGTCGCGGATATGTCCTGCCTCGATGTACAGATTGAGAACTCCCAGGGTCTGTTTCCCGGCGGTGATCGGTACGCAATAGTGGCCGTGCGGGAGGATTCCGTCGTGGCGCGTCTCGTGCCGGTCATCCAGGGCATCGGCATAGACCACCTGGCCGGTCGCCGCGGCTCGGTCGCAAAGACTGGAGCCAAATGGCACGCGCGCGCCCGCGTGCAACAGCGCCGGGTTCAGACCGCGTTGCGCCTTAAGGACCAGCACCCCTGGATCGCCCTCCACGATGAACACAGCGCCACACTCGGTCGCGGACAGCCAGGGAATTGCGAACAACAAGTCGAGGCATTGTTCCAGAATGCGGTTGAGCGGCAGTTCTTCCTGCGACATGCGCAGCAACTGGTTCAGGGCCGCTTGCCCGTCATAACTCCGCTGCACCGCCCCCTCCGCCCGCTTCCGTTCGGCGACTTCGGCGCTCAGTTCCGCCGTCCGCTGTTGTACGCGCTGATCCAGCTGGTCTCGCGCCTGCCGCAGCATATTGTCTCGCGCCTGGATCTGGGCCAACATGTTGTTGAACCCATCAATGAGTTGTCCCAACTCGTCCTCGCCCCGCTTCACGGCGCGGACGGAATAGTCTTTTTCCGTGGCCACGGCGCCGACGACTCCGGCCAGATGCGAGATGGGGCCCGAAATAACCGTCTGCAGTCTCGATGAAAGCAGGTAGGCGACAAAGGACGCGACCACCAGCACCGCGAGAATAATCAGGGCGTACCGCTGTAGTCGGGCGTAGATTTCATCCAGGTTGGATTCAATGTAAACCGTTCCCGTGTGCTCGCCCGCGAGAACGATTTCGCGGAACAGCCGCAGGCTGTGACCAGTGTACCGGTGGCTGTCCGGCTCGGCGGCGGGCGGCGTGAATACTTCCTTCAACGCGGCGCTCTGATAGGTGGCAAACAGTTTCCCGTGCTTGTCGTAGATGGCGCCTCCGACAACGTGGGGTCGCGCCGTCAGGGATCGCAGTGTCTCCGCCGCGGAAGCGGGATCGTTGAAGGAGAGAGCGGCGGCACTGTTGTATCCCACCATCTTCGCCGTGCTTGAAAGGTCGGCGACCATGCTCCATCGAATCACAACCGCTTCATAGGCCACGAACGCGACGCAGGCCAAAAGCAATGCCACCCCGCTGGTCAGCAGCGTGATGGCCGTCAACTTGCGCCCGATGGGCATGTTGCGTAGAATACACATGGTTGTTGCCACTATTTCTTTCGGATGGTCTTGGCCAGTTTCTGGAGTTGCGCGCTGACTTTCAGACCCGCCAGTTCTGCGGAGTCCATGTTGATTTCGAAACGCAGTTTGCCGTCCTGTAGAACGAAGTTGATGATGCCGCCCTGATCCGCGAAGGCCGCCGATTCGCCGACCGTGAGAACACCGGAACCGGCGAGCGTCGGCAGCAGGTCGTCGAGCCGTGTGTCCTCAGAGGCCGGGAAGAACAGCAGGTGAACGGTTCCGGCGTCTTGGGGCCTCTCCACCGCTTTCACAACGAGAGGCCGGCCGTTGACTGTGCGGGGCCGGACGGCGGCTTCCAGTTCGACCATGATGGAACTTTGTCCGACCACGCCAATGACAAGGGGAGCGTTGGTCTCTCCGAACCGACTGGCGGGCCACTCCACGAACTTGAGGAAGTTGTAAACAAACGCGGCTTTGACGTCGTTCGGATTAGCCCGCGGAGAATCGGCGCCAAACGCGTTCGGCGGGGCAGTCAGGCAGCAAGTCGCCAGCGCCAGCGCAATGCAAGCGCCAGCACGGCTCTGCCTGCGCCGCATGGGGCGCGGGGGAGAAAGAACCCTGTTCTGGTCCTGACACCTTGACCGGCCGGGCATTTGACTATGCAGGGGGCTTGTCATGTTTAAAACCGATAAGTCGCCTTGACGCGCACACTGCGGCCATCCTGCTCAATCACGTCCTGTAAATGATCCTCCGCGCCGGGATAGCCGTAGGTTGTGTCAAAAAGGTTATAGACGCTGGCGGACACCTCCAGGTCTTTGATGATGTGCTGGCTGAACAAAGTGACGTTCGCAACCAGGAAATCATCTGCCCGGTTTCCGGCGATCGTCCGGGTTGCGCCGAGGTACTGCAGTTCCGGGCTGATAAAGAGCGTGTTTCTGTAGAGTGGGAGGCTGAGATTGAGTTTCGCCACGTGGCGGGGGGAATTGCTCAATTCCATGCCGGTAGTTCCATCCTCGGTCCGTTGCAGGGCATAACTGGCGCGGGCCAGCAAGCCGGAAACGAATTTAGCCTGCGCCCCGAACTCAATACCGTGCGCGGACGCGTTGTCGAGATTGGCATAATAAGGGTCGCCCGCCGGGGTTGCCGCCTGGCTGATCAGATCCTCCACCTCGTAGCGGTATCCGGAGACGGTCAGGAGGGTGTGGCGCCCGATGTATTGCTCCGCGATCAGTTCGTAGGTGCGTATCGTTTCCGGCTTCAATTCAGGGCGTGATTGCTGCGTAGAGCGGTAGTAGTACAACTCATACGGGTTCGGGGCGCGAAAGGCTTGACCATACAACGCTTTGAACGTGGTGTTTGTCCAGGGGCGGTAAATCAGCCCCATGCGCGGGTTCGCCGTGCCGCCGAAACTCTCAAAGTAGTAGTCATAGCGCAGGCCGGCGGTGAACGACAGGTTGGTCATAATTACCATCTCGTCCTGGGCAAACAGGCCTAGTATCTGGGTTGAATGATCGTCATCCAGGTAATAGTAACGGGGCTGAACATCGTCGTAATTGGCTTGGTACTGGCGGATGTTCTTGCGGTATTCAGTGCCCACAACCAGCGTGTGCCGCTCGAAGAGTTTCGCAGTCAACTGCCATTCCGTCCCCCCCCATTCGCCAGCGACATCGTCCTTGTTAAGTACGATGTCCGGCGGATCGCCCGGGGAGGCGTAGTCGGTGGGGTAGGTGCCGTGATAGTGGTAGTTGTCGTAAAACACTCGTCCCAGCATGCCGAGCTCGTCGCTAAAACGGTGGTCGTACTTGAGATCCACGTAACCGCGGCCGTCGGTCGTCTCTTCACGCCCGTCATTGAAGATCGTGCCGAACGAGGCGGTGGGAACCTCCTTGTTTCTGGCGGCAAAAGCTCCCGAGAGGGTGAAGTCCTGGTACCGCAGACTGGTGAAGAGACTGTGCGCCTCTTCGCCATCCTGATTCTCCGCCACCCCATTGTGGGTGGCCCTCGGGTCGCTGCCGATTCGTTGATCGAACTCGGGGTAGTACAACCGATCCTGTCCCTCAGAGGTGTAGCGCGATCCCGACAGAAGCCACTCGACGTCGTTACTGAAAGTCGTGCCAAAACTAAAACGTTCCTTGTAAGTGTCGAAACTTGCCGCTTCAACCGAGACCTCTATCCCGTCGACCCGGGAGGCGTGCTTGGTGATGACGTTGATGACCCCGAAGAAGGCGCTACTGCCATAGATCGAGGAACTGGGACCGCGAATGACCTCAACCCGTTCGATCAAGTCCACGTCGATTACGCTGTCCTGGCCGACATAGGCGCTGTCGTAGACGTTGTCATTCATCCTGTGCCCATCAACCAACACCAGAAAGCGCGTGTTGTAGTCGCCGGGCTGGAGGAATCCGCGGATGCCAAGGTAGGCGTAGTTGCGATCATCCGGCACGTAGACACCCCGGACACTGCGCAACACATCCGCCAGGGTGCGCCAGCCGAACTTCTTGATCTCGTCGGCCGTGATAATCGAAATGGAGGATGGAGCTTCGGTCACCTTCTGTTCGTACTTGGAGGCGCCATAGACGGTATCGACAGGAATCTCCATGAGCTGTTCGATGGTCAGATCCGCCAGGCTGGCGGCGGTGCGGGGAGGCGAACTTGCCGCTTGCGCCACGGTGATTGCAGTCCCGGACATCAGCAGGGCGCCGGCGAGCTGGCGCATGGTCTTCCCGATGGAGTGAATAGACATGCTGCTTCTCCTTCCGTCCCCATGCCCGGCCATGTTCCGCCGCTGTTGCCGTTGCCAGCGAGGCGCGTGTTTTCGGTCGTGGCTCCGTCCCTGATTTGAATTAAAATACACCCAACACAACTCTTTCTTCCATGGGGCATAACCCTACCTTTGTCCAAACTCACGGTGGGGTTACACCCTATGGCGAAGTGAAGCACTGTCGGCTAGTATATTTACTATGAATAGTCCTCCTACCGATAGAAACCGACGTGTGCTGATCATCGATGACAATCGTGCCATCCACGACGATTTCCGCAAGATCCTTGCCCCGGGCGAAACCACGCAATCGGCACTAGACGTCACGGAGACAGAGCTTTTCGGTAGTCCAACGAACAAGGCCGCACAAGCCCGCTTCGAGGTCGACTCGGCCTACCAGGGACAAGAGGGAGCGATGCTGGTCAAGCAGGCTATTGAAGAAGGGCGTCCATATGCCATGGCCTTCGTGGACATGCGCATGCCACCGGGATGGGACGGCCTGGAGACGATCCTGGAAGTGTGGAAGATAGACCCTGATATCCAAATCGTCATCTGTACGGCCTATTCCGACTATTCCTGGAATGAGCTGTCTGCGAAAGTCGGCAATCGCGATGGGCTGCTTATCCTCAAGAAACCTTTCGACACGGTGGAAGCGCTGCAACTGACGCACGCGCTCACTGAGAAATGGTGGCTGCATCGGCAATCCGCTCGCAGAACGGAAGAGCTGGAACGCATGGTCGGCGAACGCACGAGTGAGTGGCGCAAGACGAACGAATCGCTCGGGATTGAGATTCTCGAACATAAGCGGACCGAAGAGGCGTTGCACAGCAGCGAGGTGAAATTCCGAGCGCTGTTCGAGGGCTCTTCGGACGCGGTGATGATCCTGGGCGCCGGCCACTTCATGGACTGCAACTCCGCCACACTCAAGATGTTCGGCTATGAAAGCAGGGCCGAGTTCTGCACTCTGCACCCCGCGGATGTGTCACCACCCCGGCAGTCCGGAGGAGAGGATTCCAGAACTGCAGCCGACCGGCACATCCACACCGCCCTTACCAAGGGGATCGATCGGTATGAATGGACCCACCGCCGCCGGACCGGGGAAGATTTCCGCGCCGAAGTCTGGCTGACGGCCCTTGAAATGGACGGGCGGCGTGTCCTCCAGGCCACCGTGCGCGACATTACGGAGCGCAAGCGGGCGGATGAGATGCTGCGGGAGAGCGAAGAGCAGTTGAGACTTGCCCTCGATGCCGCCTCTGCCGTGGCCTGGGTGGGCCAAGCCGAGGGCGACAAGCTCACGGAAATAGGGCCGGTGGCGAAAGTATTCGGTAAACCCGCCGGATTCCATCACGCGGATCGGGCGGCCTTCATCCAGGATATTCATCCGGATGACCGTGCGCGCGTGATCGCCTCCATGCAGGGTGCTGTGCAGACCGAGGCGCATACGTACTCCGTGGATTTTCGCGTTCCGCTGGCCGATGGGGGCGTGCGCTGGCTGCAGGCCACAGGCCGCTTTGAAGGCGATGCGGCGGGACACCCGGCGCAGATCCGGGGCATCACGCGTGATATCACGACGGCTAAAACAAATGAAGAAATGATCTCGAACCTCAGCACACAACAACAGGTCATCCTGGATTCCTCTCCGGCAATGATCTTCTATAAAGACGCAGAAAACCGTTTTATCCGTGTTAACGAAGCAATGGCCAAGGCAAACGGGTTATCGAAGGAAGAGATGGAAGGCAAGGCGCTTTGGGACCTGTATCCCCGGGAAGTCGCGGACCGTTACTGGCAGGATGACAGGAAAGTCATGGCTTCCGGCGTACCGCTTCTGAATATCGTCGAAGAGATGATTACGCCTCACGGTTCGATGTGGGTTCAAACTGATAAAATTCCATACAAGAACGCCACCGGGGAGGTCATCGGTGTTATCGGCTTTACCCTCGATATTACGGAGCGCAAGCGGGCGGAGGGTGAATTACAGTCGGCGAGAACCTTCCTCGACAGCATTATCAATACGATCGCAGACCCGGTCTTCGTTAAGGATGATAAACGCCGCTTTGTGCTCGTCAATGATGCGTTTTGCACAATCGTCAACCGGCCGCGAGAGCTCCTCCTTGGCAAGGATGACGACGATATGTTTCCCATGGAAGAGGTCGCCGTGTTCCGGAAGATGGATGCCGCTATCTTGGATACCGGCGACGTGAATGTGAACGAAGAAACTCTGAGCAATCTGTCCAGCGGCGAGGTGCGCACGATCGTCACGCGCAAGACTCGTTACATCGATCCCGCCGGGAGACGGTTTATCGTTGGAGTTATCCGCGACATCACAGAGCGCAAGCGGATTGAAATGGCGGTGCGCAAGAGCGAGGAACAATTCAGAATGCTCTCGGAACATTCCCCGATCGGAATCTCGCTGGTCCGTCCCGACATGACTTACGAGTATATAAATCCTTTCTTCACGCACATGTTCGGCTACTCCATCGCCGACACCATTGACCGGAACGTGTGGTATGAGAAGGCCTATCCCGACCCGGTCTACCGGGAGCACGTCAAAACGGCGTGGAAGGCCGATGTCGCTGAAAACGAAGGGTTCCGGAGGATGCAGGCGGAGATATTCACGGTCCGCTGCAAGGATGGAACCGACAAGATGGTGCGCGTCAACGGCGCCGTGTTGCCCGACAACCGGGTCTTGATGACGCACGAGGACATCACCCAGTTGGCCAACACGCAGAGGAGCCTTGAAGCGGCGAAGGATGCGGCCGAGGCCGCCACGGAAACCAAGAGCCAGTTTCTGGCCAACATGAGCCATGAGATCAGGACTCCGCTCAACGGGATCATCGGGATGACGGGCTTGTTGATTGGCACGGACCTGACACCCGAACAGCGCGGGTATGCGGAAACGGTTCGCAGCAGCGGGGAAATCCTGTTGTCGCTGATCACCGACATTCTTGATTTCTCGAAGATTGAGGCATCTAAGATGGAGCTTGAGAAACAGCCCTTCAACCTGACCCAGTGCGTCGAAGAGGCCCTTGACCTGGTCGCCGCAAAGGCCGCGGAGAAGCGAATTGAACTCGGCTGCTTTATCGAAGAACTGCCATCGGATTATATCGGGGACGTCACCCGCCTGCGCCAGGTCCTGGTCAATCTGCTAGCCAATGCCATCAAGTTCACCGATCACGGCGAGGTGCTTCTGTCGGTCTCGGGGCAGGTCCGGGATGCGGGTCAATACCAGCTCCATTTTTCGATCCGCGATACCGGCATCGGCATCTCCCCGGAGCATCAGGACCGGTTGTTTCAGTCATTCAAACAGGTGGATGCTTCCACGACGCGCAAGTTCGGGGGAACCGGTCTGGGCCTGGCGATCAGCAAACAGTTGGCCGGATTGATGGGCGGAACCATGTGGGTGGAAAGCGCCGGCATACCCGGGCAAGGCGCCACCTTCCATTTCACCATCCTGGTGGAAAAGAGCCCTGCGACGGAAGCCGTTAAGAATGCGCCCAGGGATCTGACGTCGCTCTCAGGCAAGCGGATTCTGATTGTCGACGACAATCCGATCGGGCGGGAAATCCTGGTCCGCCAGATGGCCGCCTGGACCATGCAGCCAACCGCCGTAGCTTCCGGCCGGGAAGCGCTGGAACGGCTTCAGACCGGGGAACCCTACCATGCGGCAATCCTGGATTTCCAGATGCCGGAGATGGATGGGGCCATGCTGGCCGAGGAGATTCGCCGTCTGCCGGCCGGGAAAAAGATTCCCCTGATTCTGCTCTCCTCCATTGGCTACCAGGCGCCCGCCGCTTCCCATGTGCATTTCGCCGCCTTTCTCACGAAGCCGGTAAAATCGTCGTCGCTTTTCGACACCCTGATTAGCACGGTAACCCAGCGCAGTCTGCCCGTCAGGAATCCCCGGGATCGACACGAGCACTATGACCAGGATATGGGTTCCCGGCACCCCTTGCGTATTCTGGTGGCCGAAGACAATATTGTGAACCAGCAGGTGGCGGTGGGGATGCTGGGCAAGATCGGATACCGGGCGGACGTCGTGGCCGACGGTCTGGAAGTTCTGGAAGCGCTACACCGCCAACCGTACGACGTGATCTTTATGGACGGCCAGATGCCGGAGATGGACGGCGAACAAGCGACCGTCGAAATCCGGAAACGCTGGCCGAAAGCCGAACAGCCGCGGATCATTGCCATGACCGCCAACGTGTTGAAGGGCGAGCGGGCGCGTTACCTGGCTCTGGGCATGGATGACTACATGGCCAAGCCCATCCGGATCGAGGATCTGGAACGCGTCCTCCGCCAGAGTAAACCCCTCGTTCCTCCGCACGCTATCGTTTTGCCGGCGGAAGCGCCCCGTCCCGACCATGATCAACCGGGAGAATCGCCCGGCGCCGTCCCGGCGATGGGGAAAACGGCGACGGCGTTAAGTCCGGCCTTTGACTGGTCGGAACTCGTGGCGCGGCTGATGGGCGACGAGGCGCTGGCCCGGCAAATCATCGCCGCTTTCCTGGAGGACCTGCCCAAACAGATTCACGCAATCCAGAAGCATATCGATGCCGGAGACCCAGAGGCGGCCGGCGGCCAGGCGCATTCCATCAAAGGCGCGGCGGCCAACGTGGGGGGTAAGGCCTTGAGTGCGGCGGCTTTCGCGGTGGAGCAAGCCGGCCGGGCCGGCCGATTGGACACCATCGCCGTTCTCCTGCCGGAGCTGAATACGCAGTTCATCCGTCTGAAGGAAGATTTGGAGAAATATTTGAAACATGCATGAACCGCACAAAGCGAATGATCGGATAACCGCCGCGGTGTCGGACGCGGGCGGAGCGGACCATTTCGAACGACAGCAACAGGCGTGGCAGCGCCAGCCGTTTCTGGCGCAAGTCCTCCAGGCGGTGCCGGAGATCATCATCGTCCTCAACTCAAACCAGGAGATGGTCTTTGCCAATGAAGCCCTTCGCGGCCGCTTGCAGGCGCCTGATGTCGGGGAGGGGGGCCATCGGCGTTGGGGGTCCATTCTCGGGTGTCAGCATGCCATTGAGAAAGGCGGTTGCGGCGTGACGCGTTTCTGCAGTATCTGCGGCGGATTGAAAGCGATTGAAACCGCGCTCCGGGGAACCCGCGACGTCCAGGAATGCCGGATTCTGTCCCGGTCAGGGGCTGCGCTGGATTTTCAAATGACGGCCGTTCCCATTGATTTTGGCGTGGACCGATACGTGATCTGTACGATGGCCGATATCAGCGTGCAGAAGCGGTGCCAAGCGCTGGAAAGGGTCTTCTTCCATGACGTCCTCAACTCGGCCGTCGGGGTCAGGGGGCTTGCCGACCTGCTGAAGGAGGCCGAAGGCGAAAAGGCGGTGGAAATACGGAATGTGATCGCCAACACCGCCGCCACGCTGGTGGAGCAGATTCAGAGCCCGCGACTCTTGACGATGGCGGAGAACAACGATCTGACCGTTTCCTTGCGACCGATCGATTCCCTGGATTTCCTGGGGGGCATCCTGGAAAACTGGCGGGAACAAGGAACCACGCACCACTTGAAACTGGTGGTCAACGCCGACTCCCGGCCGGTCCGGTTTTCGTCGGACAAAACGATCCTGACGCATGTGCTGAACAGCATGGTGAAGAACGCTTTTGAGGCATCGTTGCGCGGGATGGAGATTGCGCTGGGCTGTTACGCGGATGATCAAGCCGTGATATTCACGGTCCGGAACGCCGCCGTGATGGCAGAGGACGTTCAACTCCAGGTGTTCCAGCGCTACTTTTCCACCAGGGGATCGGGGCGCGGGCTGGGGACCTACAGCATGAAGCTCTTGACCGAGCAGTATCTTGGAGGCAAGGTAGGGTTCACGTCCGGCGGGAATGCCGGCACGACGTTCACGGTTCGTCTTCCATTGACATTGACAGACGCCTGACCAGCGTGCCTTGTTGCCGCACCGGCTGCCGCGCTTCAAAACTGGACCGCCGGCTGCGGTAGAGGATCCCAATCGGTCCGGGCCGCTGTATCTCGGATATCCATGCTCCCCGCTGGTTCTATGTCGGTTGCGTTGCCACGCGCCAGTCGGCCAGGCCGGCCAGGAATATTGCGACCTCCCACAATATCGTTTCGGTCTGCCGGCCCAGCCTCAGGACGCATTATGGTCTTGCTATGCACCGCCCATGGTTTCATCAACAGTCTGTTGCGCAACATCCTTCGCTTTGTCCACGAACTTCCGGGCGTCGTCCTTGGCCTGCCGGACGCCGACCTCCGCGGCCTGCTTGATGCGGCCCATGGCCTGGTCCTTCTGGCCCCTGGCGCGCATTTTGTCGTTGTTAACAAGCGCACCCGCCGCCTCTTCGCCACGCCCCTTGGCTACCTGTGCCGATCCGTTCATGCTGCCTCCTCCTTTTTGTTTCGAACTTTCAGTCGCCTCACTAAAACCTTATTTCCCTTTTGGCTGGTGGCGTGGCGGATTTTGCGCCAAAGTCTCCATCAGCTTGTCGAACGGCTGGTTGAATTTTGTGACGCCTTCGTCCTCCAGTTGCTGCGTCAGCTTGTCGAGGCTGATTCCGAGTTCCGGCAATCGCTGCAAGATCCGCGCCGCGCCGGCCACATCATTTTCGAGCCGGGCTTGCGGGTCTCCATGGTCGCGATAGGCGTCAAGAGTCTCGACCGGAGCCGTGTTGACCGTGTCTGGTCCGATGAGGGCCTCGACGTACTTCACGTCGCTGTAATCCGGGTTCTTGGCGCCGGTGCTGGCCCAGAGCAGCCGCTGGACGCGCGCGCCTTTTTCAGTCAGTTTCCGAAACCGGTCGCTGCCGAAGATCTCCTTGTAGATTTGATAGGCCATCTTCGCGCTGGAGACCGCTACTTGCCCATGCGCCGCCTTCGCGACGTCTGCCGCCTTGCCGCCTTTTGCGAGGATTGTTTCCAGCTGCGGATCCACCAGCGAATCAATCCGGCTCACAAAGAAACTGGCCACCGATGCCACATGCTTCACGGCCTGCCCCTGACGCGCCCGCGCTTCGATGCCGGCGATGTAGGCTTCCGCCACCTGGCGGTATCGCGGCAACCCAAAGAGCAAGGTTACGTTGACGTTGATGCCTTCGCTAATGAGTTGCCGGATGGCGGGCAGCCCTGCGACCGTGGCGGGGACCTTGATGAAGACGTTGGGCCGGTTCAGGGCGCCCCACAACCGGCGGGCTTCCTGCATCGTGCCGTTGGTGTCGTGCGCCAGGTGAGGATTGACCTCCAGGCTGACATACCCATCTTGGCCGTCAGTCCTGTCGTAGAGCGGCCGGAACGCGTCGGCGGCGCTTTGGAGATCGCGCTGGGTGAGCGCCTCATAGATTTCCTTGGCGGCCTTGCCTTCCGCGGCCATGGACCGAATGTCCGCGTCGTAATCGTGACTGTCCACAATTGCCTTCTCGAAGATGGATGGATTCGAGGTCATCCCCCGCAGTCCATCCTCGTCGATCAGGCGCCGGAGCCCGCCGCCCGCGATCAGGTCGCGTCGGATGTAGTCCAGCCAGATGGATTGCCCGAGTGTTTCCAGTTGTCTCAGGGGATTGTTCTTCATGGGTTAACCCTGCTAATAATGTTTCACCGATGCTTGGCGGGCCCCGGACTGCATCGCTTTTCGCACTCGTGCGGTCCCAAGATACTACGCGAAGGGCGGACTGGATGCAGTAGGGTATAACCCTACTGCCGGCCGGCCACACTATTCCGGCGTGCGTCTTCACTGCCGCTTCGCAAAGTCGGATGAGCATTATCGAGTGGTCAGTTAGATCCCGGGGTTGACAAACGTGATGCGCGTCGTATGATGTGCGTGTCGTCGCGCAGAGGCTATTGTCTGTGCCCAGCGCGCAATAGATCTGTCCGACCTGTCCGACGAGTCAGACCCGTCCGACAACGAACCGGTCGCGGAGGATGCCGAATGAGCGATTCCGACAATGTGCTCCTGCCGCAAGGTGGCTACGAGCATTTGCGCAGCTACAAGGTGGCCGAGGCGGTTTATGACGCGACGGTGGTGTTCTGCGACCGGCTCATTGATAAGCGCTCGCTCACACACGACCAGATGGTGCAGGCTGCGCGCAGCGGCGTACGCAATATCAGCGAGGGCAGCGGTGCGGCGGCCACCTCGCGCAAAACCGAGATGAAACTGACCAACGTGGCACGGGCGAGCTTGTCGGACGAACTCCTCAAGGACTACAAGAGCTTTCTGATACAGCGCGGCCTGCGCGTGTGGCACAAGGACTCGCCCGAGGCGCTCGCCATGCGCGAGCGGCTCAAGCACGACATCGCGCCCGACCTGCCGCCGGCGGCCCCCGGCGTGGTCCGCTTGACAGGACTGGCCAGCTTATCCGACTTCGTGGCCAAAGCTGAGCCGGAGTTGGCGGCCAACGCCATGCTCTCTGCCGTGAACCAGACGGCCTATCTGCTCAAGCGGCAGGTCGAGAGCCAGGGGCGCGAGTTTCTCGAAAAGGGCGGGTTCACGGAGCGGCTCTATGGCAAGCGGGTGGAGCAGAGGCAAGCGGACAAGTATGAACGGTCTGACGGAAACTCCCCAGCCTGCCCGCTCTGCGGCAAGCCGATGCGCCAAAGGACTGCGAAGAAAGGCGCGCGCGCCGGTCAGCTTTTCTGGGGGTGCTCGGCGTTTCCGCAATGCCGAGGGGTTCGGGAAATGTCCGACCCGTCCGACCGTAAGGCCGCCGAATGACCGCCACCAGAGAGCGGCAAGAGCATGCCGGCGGACGTCATTATCTCCGTCGGCTACCGCGTAAAAATCGCTGGTGACACCCGATTACATTGTTTTGGCGGGGTGGTCAGGCCATTGACCGCCTTGGCGCCAAGGGCATGTTTTATCGTTGCTTCCGCATGTGAAATACGTATGATGTTTTTATCACGTTTTAAAACCATGGTATCATAAAATGAACAAACAGTGGAATCAACTCATGTTTGGACTGGGCCGCCGGTGCATCAATCCGGGAATGCCGATCTCGCTGGCAGGCTATTTTAACGCGCGAATGTGGGATAAAATCCTGGATGACATTGAGGTCCGGGTGCTGGCGTTGCGTTCCGGCCGCGCCTGGGCCACGCTGGTCCAATTCGACCTGGTCAACGTCTCGCAGGAACTGGCCGATGCCGTTTATGCGGCGGTCGCGTCCGCCGGGATCAAGGAGCTGTCTCCCGCCAACATCATCATCACCGCCACGCATTCGCACACGGCGCCGGAAATCCGGTCGGGCAAGCCGGGCGCCAACCCGCAATACCTGCCGTTCGCCGCTGCCCAGGCGCTGGCCGCCATCCAGGAAGCCTTGGCCGGCATGCAGACCGGCGCGCTGGCCGGCGGGATGACCAGCGACCACCGTTTCATTTTCAACCGGCGCTATTGGATGAAAACCGGCGAAGTGGTCACCAATCCCGGCAAGCTGAATCCGGAGATTGACCGGCCGGAAGGCGAGATTGATCCGGAAATCCCCTTGTTGGCAATTACGCAGAACGGCAAAATCCGGATCTTGATCGCCAACATCGTCAATCACTCCGATACCATCGGCGGCAACGGCGTCTCGGCCGATTGGCCGGGTTTTTTGCGCCGCCGCCTGGAAAACCAACTCGGCGCCGGCAGCATGGTGCTACCGCTCATCGGCGCGGCCGGCAATATCAATCACTTTGACGTCCGGACAGCAACGAACCAGACCTGTTACGCCGAGGCGGAACGCATCGGCGAGGGATACGCGGCGACCATCGCCCCGGCTTTGTCCCGGCTCCAACCGCTGCCGGATTGCCGGCTGCGGACCTGCGGCGCCACCGTAACCGCGGCGCCGCGCGCGATTCCACCCGCGGAGCTGGCCGAAGCCCGCGCCCTGCTGGAACGCCTGAAAGATATCCCCGACGCCACCCGCGGCGGCACGCTGACTTCGGAGGACCTGGCGAAGAAATCGCCGGTGGCCCTCAAGCATTTTGCGCTAAGAACCGCGGCGATGGCGGAATTCAACGAGCCGGTGATTTTCAAGCTGGTGGGAATTTTCCTGGGCGCAACGGCGGCGCTGATCTCGCTGCCCGGCGAGCCGTTTGTGGAAATCGGTCTGGATCTTCGCAAACGGATTTTCGCCGGCCGCCTGACGATGGTCCTCGAGCAATGCAACGGCACCGGCAATGTCAATATCGCCGGCGGTTACATCCCGAACGAGTGGAATTACGGACGCGGCGGCTACGAAACCACACCGCGTTCCAATCCTTATGCCGTTGACACCGCCGGCAAACTGCTGGCCGCCTGGCGCGCGCTGGCCTTGAAAATAAAAGTGCAGCCAATCTTGTAAAATCTGGAGGGCATCATGATATTGATCAATATCCAATCCGCATCGCGCATGATTGCAAAAATCATCCGGAAATCAGCCTTGCCGGCATGCCTGGCCTGGGCGGCGGCGGCGCCGGCAGCCGGCTTGACCAATCTTTTCTTCCTGCATCATTCCACCGGCAGCGGGTTGATCAACGGCGGCATGCGCGACACAGTTGCCGCTTACAATGGCGCTCACGGCACGGCCTTCGCCTTCTGGGATCATGGTTACAATGGCACCGGGTTGACGGATCCATCCGGCGCGGTGCTGGGAATATCCTATGATATCCCCAATGACAATACCGACCCGGACGGCCTGTATTATCTGTGGACTTCCACGGCGGACGATGCCACTGCCTGCCGCAACCAGATTCTGGCCAATCACGAGGTGATTTCGTTCAAGTCCTGTTATCCGGCGTCGGATATATCCGACGCGGACGAGCTGGCGCAATATCAGGCCTGGTATCTGGCAATGCGCAATGTGTTTGATCAATTTCCCCAGCGCCTGTTCGTGGTCATGTCCACTCCGCCCCTGCATCGCCTGTCCACCAGTCCCACCGCGGCAAATTACGCGCGCCAATTCGCCGCTTGGCTGAAAAGCGCGGCTTATCTGGCCGGGCATGATAATCTGGTCTGTTTTGATCTGTTTGATTATCTGGCCGGAGCGGATAACATGCTGAAGTATGAGTATGAAAAATCGCACAGTGACGGCGATTCGCATCCCAACACTTTGGCCAATCAGACGGTCGGCCCGATTTTCGCCGATTTTCTCATGGCGGCTGCCCTGGGTTATGCGGCCGATACCAATCTGGCCGCGCCGCGCAATCTGACGGCATCGGACGGTACATACGGCGATCGGGTGGTGTTAGCCTGGAATACCGTTGCGCAGGCCGCGCGTTATGAGGTCTGGCGCAATACTCAAAATGATTCCGACGGCGCTGCCTCCTTGGCGGTGGCTGTAACCGCCGCATCGTTTACCGATACGGATGTGGTCCCGGACACGGTTTACTGGTATTGGGTGCGCGCGGTCAATGATTCCCAAACCAGTGCGTTCAGCGTTCCCAATACGGGGTATGCCGCCGCCACGCCGCCGGCGACGCGGGTCGGGCCGGTCATCCGTGCCAATGGCGCCACCGGCGCGGTTGCCGTAGCCTCCGGTGATGCGCTGTTTGCCACGGTGGCGTTAAATGCCGGAGAATACGCCGGTATTCCCGCCGATTGGTGGGTGGTGGCCGCGCCGACCGCGGGCAACTGGTTCTATCTTAACAGTTTTCTGCAATGGATGCCAGTGGCCGCGGGCGACCTGGGTGCCTGCCGTCCCGCACATCAGGGAGCATTGTTCGACCTGCCGGAAGTCACAGCGCTGGATCCGGTGCGACTGCCGGATGGGATTTATTATCTGTATTTCGCCGTGGACACGTTGGATGGCATGATCAATTATCCGGCCGGCCCGATATTGTTCGATTCCGTGACCGTGACGGTGGAGTAGGTGATGCGGGGGCGGGGGGCGGGATGTATGTGGGTATGTGAGTGTGTGGGTGTGGGAGGGATACGGGATACGGAATCGCGGCGTGTAACGCCGCTCCCACGAGCAGGAAAGGGGCATAGGCACAAAGATGGGCGATGGATTCCGGCTTTGTCACTTTGTTCCTTTGATCCTTTGTCCCTGAAAATGCGGAATCGCGGCGTATAACGCCGCTCCCACGAGTTGGAAAGGGGCAAAGGCCCGAAGGTGCATAGGTGCAAACCGTGGCAATCCAATGTTTATCAAGCATAAAATCTTTAAATTTTTGGAACCGGGTTTTTCCCTGTTTTGTGACGCATTGAAAGATGAAGAGCGCGAGCGTCTCGCGCCGTTGAAAGCGGAACTCAAGCGCGCATCCGATGCGGAACACAAATCGAAATTGAAGCAGGAGATTGCAGCCATCCGAGCCGAGTTTGGCCGGAAGCGGCACGCGGCAAAGCACAGCCTCTTTTTGGGATTCGGAAACCGTAAACAAAAGTCAAACCGACAACAGGATTTGCCGAATAAATGCGGAGAAGCAGAGCAGAATGGCTAATAAACTGCATATCACCAGCGGGGACTGCGCCGGGAAAAGCCTGGCGCAAGCGGGGCTGCCCGGGGAAGTGTTTGTCTGGCACGACATCCTGTATGACGGGCCCCGATGCCCCGGCTGGCCCGACGAGCAAACCCTCAATGCGCGGGCGGAATTTCTGGAAGAGGCGACTGCCGGTGAATTAGAGCGGGGACACGTCCTGAAGACGCTGCGCCATCAGTACCGTAAACTGGAGGAAGCCGCGGCGGAGAACCAGATTGTCCTTTGGTTTGACGCCTGCCTGTTCGATCAGTCCATGCTCGCGCACATCCTCGCCTGCCTGCTGATTCAAAATGCCCGGGAAGTGGAGCTGCTCTGCGTGGCGGACTTCCCCGGGATTCAACCGTTTCATGGGCTCGGGCAGCTCCGCCCCGATCAATTGGCGTCGCTCTACGGCAAGCGCCAGCCGGTTACCGATGACCAGTTCTGCTTCGCCGTTCAAGCGGACCGGGCGTTCGCCGATCAGGACTTCGCCGCGTTGGCCGATCTGGCGCGGACATCTGACGCTCCATTGCCCGCCATCCCGGCTGCCGCCGCCCGCTGGCTGGCGGAACAACCGGATCCCGCCACCGGCCTGGGGCGGCTCGAAAGCTTGGCTCTCGCGGCAATCCGGGCGGGATGCCAGACGCCGGAACGGATTTTCGCCTCCGTCGCGGCCGCGGAAACGCCGCCGCAGTTCTGGGGGGATACGACACTCTGGGCCAGGATCAATGGGCTCGCGGAGCGCCAGCCGCCGTTGGTGAAAATCGCCGGACCGGCGGAGCGGCTGCCGCAATGGACGAGCGACATCCCGCTCAAGGATTTCAGGATCACGGTCTGGCCCGATCGGCCGGAGCCCGCGCTGGCTCGCGCCGGCCTGTAACCGCCCCGATTACAACTTCCGGCGCAGGCAATAGGTAGTCAGGATGGTGGCGATTTGCGCCACCAGGGCCGTGTGGTCGGCCCCCAGCGGCAGACGCACGCTGGTGGCCGCCGCCACGGTTTTATAATCGCGGTAAAGGTTTTTCAAGTCGGTCAGGGTGGCGGCGGGATTGGCGACCCAATGGTCAATCGTTTCCAGCACCATTTCCTCGTATTGATCCAGCACGTCGGTGAGATAGACGCCGGTCTCCTCCGGCGTGCCGTCCGGGGCGGCGCGCCGGACGATTTCGTAAAGGTCGTTGGCCATATTGGTGGCGGTATCGGCGGTGCCGGTCTCATACAAGCGGAGCCAGGCCTCGGATATTTTCCACTTGGCCGGCAGGCCGTCCTTGCGGCTCAGCAAAATGGCGAAATACTGGTCTTCCTCGGTGTTTTCCGGTTCGTCTTCATCGTCGGGGTCGTCGGATAAGTATTCGTTCCAGCCGCGTTTGATCAGGGTGGTTTCATTCCAGCGGCTGAAGATGCGCTCGCGGTCGTTGGGGTCCACGATGATGAATTTTTCGTCATCCTCGTCCTCAATGCAGCCGATCACCGCCACCCAATGGCCCAAGCCCTTGACCAGCAACATGGCCGGCAACCCTTTGCGCAGGTGGCGGCGCAGGCGCCCGGCGAACAATTTGCCCTTGCGCTTGTCGTTGATAGCCAGGAATTCCGAGCGAACGCCATACTTGGCGGCCGCCTTGCGATTTTGTTTTTCGTCGGTGCCGGCCCAGAAAATACGGTGTTGCACGCCCGCCGCCCGCGCCAAATCGCGCTGGGTGGCTTCGATGCCGAGAATATAAAGGCAGGTGGAAAGACTGGAAGGCCCGCAATAACTCGGCATTTGCGGGACTTGCATGGGTGCCAAATCCGCGGCCATAATGAATTTTCCTCGATATTGTTGGCGGCCAGGCTGGCTGCAAACAACAGCTAATGCTAACACGGAAATTTCTAAACAAAAGCAAAAAACGCTTGCAATCCTGCCATTCCTAGGCTAAAAATCAGATATGCCCGTACAAATCAACACCTTAGCGCATCATCCCCGGCATCGCGCCGGCGCGGGTTTGCCGCCGGTCCTCCTGATTTACAACCTGGACCGCGAATGGCCGGCGGCGGATATCCAGGAGGCGGTTGGTGAGACCGAAAAACTGGCCCGGGCCATGCGCGCCCACGGTCATAAGGTGCAGCTCATCCGCGTTTGCAATGCCGACCTGCCGGCCTTGCTGAAGCCTTACGATCCGGATGACTGGATTGTGTTCAACTGGTGCGAAGGGCTGCCGGGAGTTGACCACAGCGAGGCTGTGGCCGCGCGCATGATCGCCGATTTGAACTTCGTTTACACCGGCGCCACGCCGGAGGCCTTGAGCGCCAATTGGAACAAGCAGCAAATCAAGGAGCTGCTGGCGCATGCCGAGGTGACAACGCCGCGCTGGCAGTTTTATGGCGATACGGCCGCGGACGGGTGGCATTGTTTCCCGGCGATCGTCAAACTGGCCAATGAACATTGCAGCCTGGGGGTGACGGCCAAGTCGGTGGTGATGAACCGGCGCGAATTAAAACGGCGCATCCGCTATGTGCTGGAAAAATTCAAACAACCCGCGCTGGTGGAGGATTTTATCGATGGCCGCGAGTTTCACGTGTCGCTCTGGGGTAATCATAAGATTGTCATGCTGCCGCCGGTGGAAATGGACTTTTCCGCCTTGAAAAACATCCACGACCGCCTCTGCACGCATAGCGCCAAATTCGATCCGGAATCCCTGCATTACCGCAAGATCGTTACCCGTTTCAAGGCCAAGTTATCGCCGGAAGAATTTGAAAAACTGGAGCAGGCCGCCGTGCAGGCCTATCGCACCGCCGGCTGCCGCGATTACGCCCGCATTGATATCCGTCTGCGCAAGGGGATTTTTTACGTGCTGGACATCAATCCCAATGCGGACTTGACTTCCGAGGCCAGCACCGCCTGCGCCGCCGCCGAGGCCGGCTATTCCTATGGCGCCATGGGCAGCCAGATCGTCAGCCTGGCCGCGGAGCGCCACCCGCTGTTCGGCGGCGGGGGCTGATGCCGGCGCTCTCAGCGCGGGCCGTGTTCGGCGGTGACGGTGATCGCCAGGCCGCCGCGCGGATTAAAGCGGCCCGTCACCCGCGCCCGCCGCGGTTGGATGGCGCGCACCACATCATCCAAAATGCGATTCACCGCCGCCTCGTGAAATGTTCCATGGTTGCGGTAGGCGAACAGGTAGAGTTTCAAAGACTTGCTTTCCAGACACAACCGGTTGGGCACGTATTCGATCGTGATCACACCGAAATCCGGCTGGCCGGTGACCGGGCACAGCGCGGTGAATTCCGGGCAATGAAAGGTGATCCAGTAGTCCCGGCCGGCATGCGCATTGGGAAAGGCCTCCAACCGCGCCTTGTCCGGATGATCGGGATATGCCGTGCGGGACTGTCCCAACAAGGTTAGTGTCGGATTCGGCCCGGGCGATTGCTTGCGCAGCTTGGATTTCTTTTGCATACGCCGGATTATATACAACCGGGCGGCGGGGACAATCTTTTATATGTGTCGCTTTCAAAAGTGTTCAGTGTTCGGTGTTCA
>CAZYXU010000042.1:24650-24757 GCA_964650945.1 uncultured Verrucomicrobiota bacterium
GGCAGTCAGAATTTAACAGCAACGTAACTTGTTAATATTGTGCTGGTTGCAATCATTCCGAATTCTAACTCCTGAATGCTGAATTCTTTCAAAACGTTAGTTTTGAA
>CAZYXU010000043.1:0-2635 GCA_964650945.1 uncultured Verrucomicrobiota bacterium
GAGTGGAAGAAGACCAGATCGCCGGCGCCGATGCCCAGCGCCGCCAGGTCTTGCCGGAGCCGGGCTTGGTTGACCGATGCGTTTTGGGAATGTGCGTTCATTTGAGCCGGTATTAAAAATGCTTTAAAATATTCAGCCTTCAGAATAATCCCGAACACCGAACACTGCACACTTTACATGTATTGGCGGATGGCGTCCAAGGGCTTGCGGCTTTTCGGACGGCTGGCGGTATCGGCGGGATAGCCCAGGCTGATCAGGATGTCCACCCGGCTGCCGCGGGGCAGGGCGAGGGCATGCTTCACCGCCTTTTCATTGAACCAGCCGATCCAGCAGGATCCCAGCCCTTCCGCCGCGGCCTGCAAAACAAAATGTTCCCCGGCGATGCCGATGTCCACCAGGTTGTATTGTTCTCCGCGCCACCAGCCGGCCACCGCGGCGGCATAACGGGACCGTTCCGTAACCAGCGCAATCAGCGCCGGCGCGGCGGCGGCAAATTTAAAGGCCGAATAAATGCCGCCGAAGGCGGCATCCGCCAGTTTTTGACGGGCGATGGGGGTGTCTGCCACCAGGAAAAACCACGGCTGGGAATTGCAGGCCGAAGGCGCCAGCCGCGCCGCCTCCAGGCAGCGTTCGATGCTGGCGCGCGGCACCGGGTCCGGCCGGTAGGCGCGGGTGCTCTGGCGAAGGGTGACCAAATTCAAAAAAAAAGCATCGCCCTGCATCGGCTTTGATCCATTCCGCAGCCAATGGCAATGGCTGCCAGCGGTATTTACCCGAAATCGTAACCAAAGGCGGCGACGGCCTGGATGGACCGGCTGATTTCTTCCAATACCTTGCCGGGCACCGGCTGGTTGACTTTCATGATCGCCAGGGATTGGTTGGTCTTGGCGTGGTGCGGATTGCGCACATCTTCAATGTTGATGGTGGCCTGGGCAAGTTTGACGCCGATTTGGCCCAGCACCCCGGGGCGGTCTTCGTAAATAAACAAGACGGTCGGGCCTTTGGGTTCGAAATAAAGCTTGTCGAAATCGTTGATGCGCGCAATCATCAGTACGCCCTCGGCGACGGTGCCGCGCACGCTCACGCGCCGCAAACTTCCCGAATCCAGGCTGGCGATCAGGTCGATCGTGATCGAGTTGTCGAATTTCTTGTGGGGGTCGGTTTGGCGGTTGTTGACGGCAATGCCCATGTCTTTCAGGTATTGCCGCGCGGACTTGTGGTCCAGAGGCTGGTCGATTTTATCGCTCAGGGCGGTAACCACGGGGATCATCAGCCAGTCGGAAAATGGTTCCAGGGAACCGTAGAAACTGGTTTCCAGGGTCTTGAGTTTGGCGCCGGCGCCCAGCAGGTGCCGGCAAAGCTTGGTGATGGTGAATGCCAGCCGGCCATAGGCTTCATTCAATCCCTCCGGCACGGCACGGTTGACGATGAAACTGGTAATGCCTTCGTCATCCAGGGCGATCAATTCCTCCGCGGCGCGCCGGGCGGCGTTGGTGTTGGCTTCGATGGTGCTGGCGCCCAGGTGGGGCAACATGATATCCGCGATATCGGCAACGCTTTTTTGCCCTTCGGCATCCTTGACATAAACGTCGTTGAGAAACCGGATTTTACGTTCCGCCTTGATGCGGCGCAAATCGGCTTCGTTGATGATGCCGGCGCGTGCGCAGTTGACCAGGGTCGCGCCCGGATGCATCCGGCCGAGCAAGGCGGCGTTGATCATCCCGCGGGTCTCGTCGTTTTCAGGGATGTGCAGGGTGACATAATCGGCGCGGGCAAACAGCTCCGGCAATTCCACCAGCTCGACGGACATGTCATCGGCGCGTTCCTGTGAAATGATGGGGTCATATCCCAGCAGCTTCACTTCAAATCCCGCCAGCCGGCGGGCCACCAGTTGCCCGATGTTGCCCAGCCCGACGATGCCGATGGTTTTGCCGGTGATTTCGCTGCCCATGAAGCTGTTTTTTTCCCACTTGCCCGCGCGCGTGCTGCTATCCGCCGCGACGATGTGGCGGGCGTCGGCAAACATCATGGCGATGACTTCCTCGGCGACGGCGTTGGCGTTGGCCCCCGGGGTGTTCATCACGTCAATCCCGCGCTTGCGGGCGTATTTAACATCAATATTGTCATAACCCGCGCCGGCCCGCACAATGACCTTCAATCCCGGCAGCAAATCCATGATTTCGCGGGTGATTTTTTCGCTGCGGACAATGAGGGCATAGGTGTCCGGGTGGGCGTTCGCCAACGCCACCAGGGCCGGCGGTTCCTTGGTAACTTCCTGTACAACCGCATAATTACCATGGGCTTCCAGGATTTCACGGGCCACGGCTTCCAGTTTGGTGGGAATCAGGACTTTTTTCATGGTGCGATATCCTCGGATTTAACGGTCGGTTGCAGTGTCAATCGTGAAAAAGCGATGACAGCATTGTAAATTATAACCAGCCCCCCTGCAATAAAAAACCGGCGGAACAGCGTGTTGGAAAAGCGTAAAATTATTTTGACATCTTCCAAATCAATAACTACCATACGTGTAAATCTGAAATCTTTATGCCAATTGATAGGAAGGGTTCAAGATGTCAAACCAGAAGCGACGGATGGTGCTTTACAGCCTGACTTTTGGGTTGCTTGGATTTCTATG
>CAZYXU010000043.1:2735-23799 GCA_964650945.1 uncultured Verrucomicrobiota bacterium
CGGCGGCACCGGCAGCGGCCGCAGCGGGTTTGGCGGGAGTGGCGGCGATCCTTGAAGCGTCCGCTGCCGAGACCGAAGACATCCCGGAATTGTCGGCTGATATGGATATACCGCTGCGTGAAGATGTGGGCGCGGTGCCGGCTGGCGCAGTGCGCAAGGCCGGCAAACGTGATTTATGGCGGGTTGGCGCAGGAATGTTATGGCGTTCGATCAAGACGCGTTCGTGGCACAGCGGGTCTTATTCAAAGGATTATCCCATTTCCGGCAAGGCAGATGAAAGTTCGGGAGGCAATCGCGATGGCCAATACAAAGATGGCTATGTGCAGCCGGACGCATGGACCGGAATGGATGGCGATACATGGAATTGGGGTTACGATAGCCCCAGCCAGGTAGATGGCAATACCCTTAAATTGACCTCGCAGGGCCGGGTCGTGACGGATTTTCACCGCGATCTCGACATCAGCGAAGCATCATACGCGGACTCCGGCGAAAACGAGCCGGGTATCTACCTGGTCGCCCAGCGTAAAATCTTTCAGGAGCCGCTTTGGGATTGCCGGTTGCATTTGGATTTTATGCGGATTTCGTCTTCCATCGGCGGTGATGCCGCCAATTTCCGCGACGAGCAGCGCTGGGAGACGCGGGAAGAATTCGGCGAGGATCTATATTCCCTCGCCGGCACAGGCGTTACGGCGGACAGCCCGCCCTATCAGGGCGATTATTCATCCACCGGGCCGTGTATTCCGACGACGCCGTTGCGCAGCGCGACTACGGGCAGCCGGTCTTTGGATGAAGGTTCCTACCTGGCTTACAATGCGATCAAGCACGACCTGGATCTGCAATTGCTGACTTTTTCGATGGGGATGTCCCTGAATTATCATTTCCGGCGCTTGCGTTTGGGCGGCGCCACCGGGCCGACGCTGAACCTGGCGGAAACCGATGCGACTTACCAGGAAACGTTGTATGAAAGCTGGGATGGCGGTCCCGCCAGCGTCCTCAAGGAGTGGCGTGATTCCGAGGATGACACGGACACGCTTTTCGGCTATTTTGTCCAGGCGGAAGCCGGGTTGCGGATTACCAGTTGGATCGAACTGGGTGTTTTCGGCCGGTACGACTGGCTGGAGAATATCACTTGCGACATCGGCCAATCCCGGTACGTCGTCAACCCCGAAGGCGGCTCGCTGGGCGGATCGCTGAGCCTGGTGTTCTGATAAGTTCTATCCTGGCTCCAGTTCGCGGAGCCTCGCGCACAAGGCCGTCTGGCGTTGCAGAATCCGGTTGTTGTGGATGGCGATCTCCACCGCCTTGCGCGACCCCATCAGACATACCAGCCGGCGGCCGCGCGTAATGGCGGTGTAGAGCAGGTTGCGCTGCAGCAGGTGATAGTGTTGGGTGGCGAGCAGGATCACGGCCGCCGGGTACTCGCTGCCCTGGGATTTATGGATGGAGCAGGCATACGCCAGGCTCAATTCATCCAGTTCCATCGCCTTGTATGCCACTTTCTGCCCGTCAAAGTTTACCGTAAGCTGCCGGCTTTCCGGGTCCACGTCGCAGATGAACCCGACGTCGCCGTTGTACACTTCCTTGTCGTAATTGTTGCGCAATTGCATGACGCGGTCGCCCTGGCGGTAGGACCAGGCGGTGTATTGCAGCGCCGGGCCGGAGGGATTGATCGCCGCCTGCAGCGCCAGATTGAGCGCGTCGGCGCCCAGTTGGTTGCGGCGCATGGGCGAAAGCACCTGGATGTCGGTGCGCGGGTCAAGGTTGAACCGGGCGGGAATGCGCCGGGTGGCCAGTTCCACGGCGCGGCTGGCCAGGCGGTCGGGGTCGTTTTCGACGATGAAGTAAAAATCCGACAACGCGCCGGCCTCCGGCAATTCCAGCGGCCGGCCGGCGTTGACCAGGTGGGCGTTGTGGACGATCCAACTGCGGGCCCCCTGCCGGAAAACCGTTTCCAGCTTCACGCTGGGGATGATGCCGGATTCCAGCAGGTCCCGCAGGACATTGCCCGGGCCGACGCTGGGCAATTGGTCGGGGTCGCCCACCAGCACCAGGCGGGCATGGCCGGGCAGCGCACGCAGGAAGGCGTTCATCAGGACCAGATCCACCATGGAAGTCTCGTCCAGGATGAAGACATCGCCGGCCAGCGGTTTTTGCGCGTTATGCTCGAAACCGCCGCCCGGGCGGAATTTCAGCAGCCGGTGGATGGTCATGGCCGCGCGGCCGGTGGCCTCTTCCATGCGCTTGGCGGCGCGGCCGGTCGGCGCCGCCATGCAAATCCGCATTTGTTTGGCATGCCAGATGTCGGTCAGAGCCTTGATGATGGTGGTCTTGCCCACGCCGGGCCCGCCGGTGATCAGCGTGATTTTTTGCGTCAAGGCCGTCCGCAGCGCCTGGCGCTGGGCGGGGGCGAATTCGAGGCGCATGCGATCCATGGCCCAAGCCAGGGCTTTTTCGGCGTCCAGGATGAGCGCCGGGAGGGCATGCTTGCGCAGGCGTTCAATCTGGCGCGCTACCCCGGTTTCGGCCTGGTGGATGGCCGGCAGGTAGATGCGGTCTGCTTCCAGGATGACGGCGCGGTTTTCAGCCGCCGCGGTCAACGCTTGTTCGAGGACGGGGGTGGGTATTTCCAGCAGGCTGGCGGCGGCGGTCAGCAGTTGCTCCCGGCCGGCGTAACAATGGCCGTCTTCCGTCATGGTTTGCAGGGTATGGATGATGCCGGCGCCGGCGCGATGGATGGAGTCGGCGGGAATGCCCAGGCTGCGGGCAATGCGGTCGGCGGTCTTGAAGCCGATTCCCCAGATATCGGTTGCCAGGCGGTAGGGGTTCTCGCGGATCAGGTTGATGGCATGCTCGCCGTAGGCGCGGTGAATGCGATTGGCCTGGGCGGCGCCGATGCCGTGGGTGTGCAGAAAAACCATGATGTCCCGCACCGCTTGCTGGGCATTCCAGGCGGATTTAATCTGTTCCCGGCGTTTACGCCCGATGCCCTCCACCGATTCCAGGCGGGCGGATTCGCGTTCGATGATTTCCAGGGTTTTATCGCCGAATTTTTTTACCAGCCGTTCCGCCAGCACCGGGCCGATGCCGTCAATCATGCCGCTGGCCAGGTAACGCCGGATGCCGTCGGGCGAGGTGGGCGCCGAACAGACGATTTTAGCGGCCAGGAATTGGGCGCCATGCACCTTGTGCTGTTGCCATTGCCCTTCCGCCTGGAGATTTTCGCCATCCCAGATGGCGGCGCAGTTGCCCACCACGATGGTTGGCCGGCCCGGGCTGCGGTCGCCGCGCGGATTCTTTAAAACGCACACCGTGTAACCGGTTTCCGGATTCCGAAAGACAATATGATCCACTACGCCGGCGATGGTCGCAACCTCGGAATTTGAGATTTGAGATTTCAAATTGGAGATGATCAGTTCACTGGGGCGGCGGAATCGGCAGACGCAGCGCCAGGTCGCCGCGGGCGCGCACTTCAATGCTTTTGCGAAAAGCTCCCGGCGCGGCGGCTGGTTCCGGCGGGCTGGCAGCCGCCAGTTGCGCGGTGCTTTGCGGCGCCGTGGGCACGGCCGGCGCCGTGGGCACTGCCGGCGCCGCGGGCACGGCCGGCGCATTGGTCATGGCTGGCGCCGGGCCGGCCTGTGCTGCGGCAGTGGGCGTCATGCCCGGAGGCATCGTCATGCCCGGGGGCGATTTGTTGTCCGCGGCGGGCGCGGATTCCGGCAAGCGTCCGGCATAAATCAGCCCCAGCAGATCTTCGCGAGATCTCTCGGAGAGTTGCCGTTCCGTCTTGAGCTGCTGTAAAAGGTCATGGGTGAACCAGACCCCGCCGGCCAGGATCAGCACAAAGATGAGCGCAATGCCGGCGACAATCGCGGCAAATTCCCGGCGTGCGCGCCGGCGTTCGTTGGCCAGCATGCGTTCCATCAAGCGGTTGAGTTCCTCCATGGAAGGAATGACCACCGGCTTGACCGGCAACTGGCGTTCGACTTCCGGATGAAAAATTTCTTTCCTGGATTTTTTGCTCATTTTTTACTCATAAGTTCTTTGTGAATTTAAAATACTTGAAATTACCGGCCAATGCAATGTATAATTCACCCATTTGACAGCAGGCACGCTTCAAGTTTTCGCGCCCCGCAGGCCCGCGGTATCCGTCAAACCTGCGAACGCGAACGTGGCAAACCTGGTCATATGCACGGGTGGCGGAATGGCAGACGCGTTAGTTTGAGGGGCTAATGACAGCAATGTCGTGCGGGTTCGATCCCCGCCCCGTGCACCATTTTTATCCAGATGAAATTAGCCCTGGCCAGCCGCAATCCGCATAAATTGGACGAAATCCGCCGGATTGTCAATCTCCCCGGTTTGGACTGGCTGGACAGCGCGGCCCTGGCGGACATGCCGGAGGTCGTGGAAGACGGCCTGACCTTTGCCTCCAATGCCATTAAAAAAGCGGTGATGGCGGCATTTTACAGCAAAGGCTGGGCGATGGCCGATGATTCCGGTTTGGAAGTCAACGCCCTGGGGGGCGCCCCGGGCGTGATCTCCGCCCGCTATGCCGGCGCGGCGGCCGATTATGCGGCCAACAACGCCAAGCTGCTCCGGGAACTGGCCGGCCAGGCTGACCGCTCCGCCCGGTTCTGCTGTGTGGTGGCTTTGGCCAGTCCGCGCGGCCGGGCGCAAGTGGTCGAGGGCTACTGTTCGGGCCGCATCATCGAGGAATATCGCGGCGGCCAGGGGTTCGGCTACGATCCGTTATTTGTGCCGGACGGCTACGATCTGACATTCGCGGAAATGGACGCCGATCTGAAAAACCGCATTTCCCATCGCGCGCGCGCCTTTGACCTGGCCTGCCGGAAGTGGGGTGAGTTGTTGTGCGGCGATCATGCCGATTGGCCGGCGCGGTAATGGGGGCGCTGTTCTTGTCGTGTCCGCCCGGATATTCCCGCCCGGCCGGCTGCGCAGATTGCGCGTCTAAATCCCGCGGCCAATCACTCCGGCAGATTGCAGAGACGGTCGTCGGGCAGCATCAGGTTGTCAATCAGGCGGGTTTTGCCGATACGCACGGCCAGGGCGATGAGGATGGGCGCCTGGATGGCGGCGGCCGGAGCGAGGGTGGCGTCGTCCACCACGGCCGCGTAATCAATCCGGGCTGACGGAGTTTGCTGGATTTGTTCGATCATCCGCCGGCGGATGGCTTCGGCATCGCGCGCGCCTTCCCGGTAGAGGCGCCGCGCCAGTTGCAACGCGCGCATCAGGCAGAGCGCGTCGCGGCGTTCGCCGGAACTAAGGTAGATGTTACGGGAACTCATCGCCAGCCCGTCCGGTTCGCGGATCAACGGCGCGATCACCAGCCGCACGGGAAAATTCAAATCGCGCGCCATGCGCTGGATGATCCGGGCCTGCTGGGCGTCTTTTTGCCCGAACACGGCCACATCCGGCTGAGTGATGTGGAAGAGTTTGGCGACAATCGTCAGCACTCCCGCGAAATGGCCGGGGCGGGATACGCCGCACAAGCCCCGCGACAGAACGTTTTCCGTAATCTGCACGGAATGGTCGGCGGCATACATGGCGCCGGCCGGATTGGGATGAAACAGGACATCCACGCCGGCGCTTTCGCAGAGACTGCGATCGCGCGTGAAATCCCGGGGGTATTGCTGGAAATCCTCGCCCGGTCCGAATTGGGTGGGATTAACAAAGATGGACAAGACCACCTTGCCGGCCGCGGCGCGCGCCTGGCGCGCGAGCGAGAGATGTCCGGCATGCAGGAACCCCATGGTGGGGACCAGACCGATGGTCTGGCCCGCGCGCCGCCAGGCCGCGGCGGCTGCCGACATTTCCGGAATGGATTCGATGATTTGCATATATTTGAGTCGCTTTCAAAAGTGTTCAGTGTTCGGTGTTCAGTGTTCGGTAGAGTCAATTTCAAAAGTCCCCCGGCGGGCTTGCTTGTGCCCGCCATAGCCCGAAGGGCGACGGAGGGTCCCGCCGGAGACCAGGTTTATGCAAAACGCCGCATGTTGTTGAAAAACAACACCTTGTTTTTTGCATAACTTTTCGTTCCTGCCACGCAAGGTGGCAGGAGACGAGTTTTGAAATTGGTTCTAGTAGCTGTGTTTTTTTTCGGGATATTTCCCGGTTTCCACCTCATGCCGGTAAGCGGCAAAAGCCTTTTGCATGGCGGCGCCCAGTTCGGCGTAACGTTTGACGAATTTGGGTTGGAAGTCGGAAAACAAACCCAGCATGTCGGGCGTTACCATGATCTGGCCGTCGCAGGCGGGGCCGGCGCCGATGCTGATGGTGGGGATGCGCAGGGCGCGGGTGATCCGGCGGCCGAGGATCGCCGGCATGCATTCCAGCACGATGGCAAAGGCGCCGGCCGCCTCCAGGGCGCGGGCATCCCGCAGCAGCCCGGCGCTGGCTGCCGGCCGGCGGCCCTGCACCTTGTATCCGCCGATGGTGCGGACGCTCTGCGGGGTGAGCCCGATATGCGCCAGCACCGGGATGCCGGTCTGGGTCAGGCGGCGGACCAACGCTGCCCGGCAGGCGCCCCCTTCGATTTTCACGGCGCCGGCGCCGGCTTCCTGCAACAGGCGGCCGGCGTTGCGCAGGGCCGTTTCGTCGGAAATCTGGTAGGACAGAAAGGGCATGTCCGCCACCACCAGCGCATTGCGCACGCCCCGGCTGACGGCGGTCGTGTGATAGACCATGGCATCCATGGTTACCGGCAGGGTGCTGGACTGCCCCTGGACGGTCATCGCCAGCGAGTCGCCCACCAGGATCAAGGGAATGCCGGCGGCATCCAGCAGGCGGGCGGTGAGGTAATCATAGGCGGTGAGGCAGGCGATTTTGCGTTGATTTTTCAGGGCTTGCAGCCGGGTGACGGTCCATTTTTCGGATTGCATGGCTTTACCAGTTTGTTGTGAATAAATTCGCCTGCCCGTGATTTTGCAGCCGGGCCAGAATTTCGGCCACGGTGGCGGGTTGCCCGGGCAGGCGCAGGTTGGGGCGGAGATCGCATAACGGCTGCACGACGAAGCGGCGTTCGGCCCAGCGGGGGTGCGGAATTCGCACATGGCTTTCCCGGATGTTTTGTCCGCCGGCATAAATGATGTCAATATCTATCGGGCGCGGGCTGTTGGGGACGGGATGCGGCGCGCGTCCGATTTGCCGTTCGATGCCCTGCAAAACTTTTAACAACCGCGGCACGGCAATCAAAGTCTCCATGATCAGGACGGCGTTCAGAAACAGGCGCCGCCGGTGTTCATCCGGCACATCCACCGGTTCGGTTTCGTAAATCGGCGATTGGGCAATCATGACAATCCCGGGGTAGGCGGCAATCCGGTCGCGCGCCTCCGCCAGGTTCGCCTGGCGGTCGCCGAGGTTGGCCCCCAGGCTGAGTCCGACTTCCATCTTGTCTCCCTAAAGATCGGCCGCCAGCCCGAGCACGTCTTGCATGCTATACAGGCCCGGCTTGCGGTGCTTGGCCCAGAGCGCCGCCCGCAATGCGCCGGCGGCGAAACATTCGCGGTTGCTGGCGCGGTGCGTCAGTTCGACGCGTTCGCCTTCGCCGGCGAAGATGACGGTGTGGTCGCCTGCCACATCGCCGCCGCGGACGGCGTGCATGCCGATCTGGCCCGGGGCCCGGGCCGATTGCGCGCCCTGGCGCCCGTGGGTGAGGGATGTTTCCAGGTTTTGCTGCCGGGCGATGGCGGCATTTTCCGCCAGGCGCAGGGCGGTGCCGCTGGGGGCGTCTTTCTTGTGGCGATGATGCATCTCCACGATTTCAATGTCATAGTCGCTCAAAATTCCGGCCAGTTTACCGGTCAAAGCGAACAGCACATTCACGCCCAGGCTCATGTTAGGCGCCCAGACGATGGCGATTTTGCCGGCGGCGCGGCGGACGTCTTCGCTCTCCGCATGATTCAAGCCGGTGGTGCCGATGACCATGGGCTTGCCCATGGCCGCAGCCTGCGCCGCGGCGGCGCGGGTAGCGGATGGAAAAGTGAAATCAATCAGCACGTCCGCCGCCGCGGTCGCGGCCGGCCAACTGTCGGTAATGGCGATGCCGTTTTCCGTGATGCCGGCCAGCAGGCCGGCATCCTTGCCCAGCAGGGGCGACTGGGCGGCTTCCAAAGCGCCCGCCAGGCGTAATTCCGGCATACCGGACATCATGCGGATAATAGCCTGTCCCATCCGTCCGCCTGCGCCTAAAACAGTGATTTTCGTCATGCTCATTCCCCCCGGCGGGCTGCGCCCGCCAGCCGCCGCGGCCACGGCTACCGAAAATTTACCGCGTAAAGCTTGATGATGTTTTGAACGGAACGGTCTAAAGCAATTGTAATTCCCGCAGGATGGCCGCCAATTCATTGCGCATTTCCGCGCGCAGGGGTGTCAATGGCGGGCGGTAAACTTCCTCGATCAATCCTTGCATGGCCAGGGCCGCCTTGATGGGGATGGGGTTGGTGTCCATGAAGATGCCGGTGAACAGCCGGAAACATTGCTGGTGCAACGCTTGCGCCTTCGCCCAATCCCCCGCCAGAGCGGCATGCGCCAGCCCGGCCACCAGTTGCGGGGCGGCGTTGGACGCCACACTGATCACGCCCCGGGCGCCCATCACCATCATCGGGAGCGTCAGCGGATCATCCCCGGACAGCACGCAGATTTTGCAGCGCTGCAGAATCTGGCTTACCCGCAGCACGCTGCCGGCAGCTTCCTTGATGGCGACGATTTGGGGATGCTGGCTCAAGCGCGCGACGGTGTCCAGGGCGATTTCCACTCCGCAACGGCCGGGGATGTTGTAAAGCACCACCGGCAGGCCCAGGTCCGCCACGGCTTGGAAGTGCCGGAACAGGCCCTCCTGGTTGGGCTTGTTGTAATACGGGGTGACCTGCAGCGTGCCGTCGGCGCCGCAGTCCCTGGCCGCCCTGGTCAATTCCAGCGCTTCCCGGGTGGCGTTGGCGCCGGTGCCGGCGATGACTTTGATCCGCTGCCGGCAGGTTTTAACCGCCGTTTCGATCACGCGCAGGTGTTCGTCGCAATCCAGGGTAGGGGATTCGCCGGTGGTGCCCACGGGTACGATGCCGTCAATGCCGCCGGCAATCTGGCGTTCGATCAACGCCGCCAGCTTGCCGTAATCCACGCTGCCATCGGCGTTGAATGGCGTCACGATCGCGGTATATGCGCCTGTAAACATGATGGAACCCCATGAAGCAAAACATTAATCATCAACAATGCAGGGGAAGGTTAGCGCGGGTCTGAACGGGCGTCAAGTCAAATTACCCGATCAAATCACCCGGGCCGTGCGGAAGAGGTCGGCGATCGTCTCGGCGCGGCGGATACGGCGCAGTCCGCCGCGGGCGGTAATCAGATATTCGGCGCTGCGCAGGCGGTTGTTGTAGTTGTGCCCCATGGCATAGGCATGGGCGCCGGAATTATGGATGACAATGTAGTCGCCCACGGCCACGCGCGGCAAGCGCCGGTCCCGGGCGAACTGGTCGTTGTTTTCGCACAGGCGGCCCACGACGTTGACCTTTTCCCGCCGGCCTTCCGCAGCGCCGCGGGTGCGCACAACGCTGATATGGTGGTAGGCGTCGTAAATCGCGGGCCGCGGCAGATCGTTCATGCCGGCGTCTATCCCCACGAATATTTTTGCGCCATGCTTGATGACGTTCACCCGCCCGACCAGCCAGCCGGCATCGGCGGCGATGTAGCGGCCGGGCTCGGCCATGAGGATGGGTTCCGGCAGCGCGGCGCCGCAATGGCGGTCGAAGACGCGGCGCACGCCGCGTGCCACCCGGTCGAGGTCCAGGCTCCGCTGCTCCGGACGGTAGGGCATGCCGAATCCGCCGCCGATATTGATGCATTCCAGGGCGATGCCCAGTTGGCGCTTGACCTGCCCGGCCAGTTCCAGCAGGCGCTCGGCGACGGCAGCGAAATAATCCTCGTCCAGGACATTGCTGCCGGTCATGGCATGCAGACCGAAGCGGCGCGCGCCCTGGGCGCGCGCCTGGCGGTAAGCGTCCACGATGCGCGCGGCGGGAACGCCGTATTTGGCATCCGGGCCGGCCAGCACCAGGCTGCGCATGCCGCCCCGGGCGATCCCGGGATTGACGCGGAAGGAAATGAATTCCGGCATGCCCAGGCGCCGGATGGTGGGCAGCATGCTGATATCGTCCAGGTTGAGGGCGAAGGCGCCAGTGCCCAGCACGAAGCGGAATTCCTCCGGCGTGGTGTAATTGCCGGTGTACATGCCGCGGGCGCCCAGGCGGCGGGTGATCCAGGCTTCCGCCTCGCTCGAGGCGTCCGCGCCGAATCCCTCGCCAAAGATGATCTTCAGCAAAGCCGGGTTGGTGTTGGCCTTGACGGCAAAAAGCGGCTGGAAGGTTGGAAAATACCGGCGGAAGGTTTCGCGGAACTGCCGGCAATTATCCCGCAGCCGCCGTTCTTCGTAAATGAAAAACGGCGTGGGAAATTTTTGGACGGCGCGGCGGATCTCATCGGCCGGCAGGCGCACTACCGCGGGATTGACGTATGGACTCATAAAGGCGGCTTGGCTCAGATTCTTCGAAAGCGCGGCCGGGCGCGTGCGGTTCCGCGCTGCCTCGCCCGGCCGCGCGCAACCGTCAGGCCGAAACCGGTGCCGCGGATGTTTCCTCAACCGCCGCCGGTTCCGCCGGCGCCGCGGCGGGGACCCCGTCAAGTTCGGCGTGCCATTCGGCGCAGGCGTCATCCAGCATGTCCAGGGCCTCGTCCACTTCCTGGGCCTTGATGTTGAGCGGGGGCAGCAGGCGGATGACTTTTTCGGCGGTGGCCAGCGTGACCAAGCCCATGTCCATCAGGCGTTGTTCCAGGGGTTTGGCCGGTTGGTCGAGCACCAGTCCGAGCATCAGACCCTTGCCGCGCACCTCTGTCAGGTGCGGATATTTGTCCACCAGTTGCTGCAAGCCCTGCTGCAGACGCTGGCCCATGAGCAGGGCGTTTTGCAGCAACCCTTCGCTCTTGATCACCTGCAGTGTGGCCAGCGCGGCGGCGCAGGCCAGCGGGGTGCCGCCGAAGGTGGAAGCATGCTTGCCGGGCTGGAACACATCGGCCAGCTTGCGGCTGGTGATGATGGCCCCGATTGGGAACCCGTTGCCCAGCGCCTTGGCCAGCGAGCAGGCGTCCGGTTCGATGTTGTAAGACTGGAAGGCGAACCAGTTGCCGGTGCGCGCCATGCCGCATTGGATTTCGTCGCACAGCATCAGGATTTCCTTTTCATTGCAGAGCTCGCGCAAGCCCTGGAGGAAGGCCGGGGTGGCGGGGATGATGCCGCCTTCACCCTGGATGGCTTCCACCAGCACGGCCGCGGTACGGTCGGTGATGGCGGCGCGCACGGAATCCAGGTTGTTGAATTCAGCCTGGACAAAACCGGCGGGCAGCGGTTCAAACCCTTTTTGCACCTTGGTCTGGCCGGTGGCGGTCAGCGTGGCCAGGGTGCGTCCGTGAAAAGAGTTGTTCATGGAAATGATTTCATGGCGGTTGCGGTCATGTCCCCAGAGGCGGGCCAGCTTGATCAGGGCCTCGTTGGCCTCGGCGCCGGAATTGCAGAAAAAGCACTTGCCGTGCAACGCCAGTTCGGCCAGCGTCTTTGCCAGCCGGCCCTGATTTTCGGTGTAATACAGGTTGGAGACATGGGTGAGCTGCGCCGCCTGCCGGGCGATGGCGTCGGCCACCGCGGGATGGCTGTGGCCGACGTTGAGGACGGAGATGCCGGCCAGGAAATCCAGGTACACCTTGCCGGTGCTGTCCCAGAGCTTGGCACCTTTGCCGCGCACGAAGACCACCCGCTGGCGGGCGTATGATGGAACCACGTAATGATCGAACATGTCAATGATGTCGTTGGTATCAGTCATTTTGCACTATCTCCGTTCCTATTCCTTGGTCGGTGAATATTTCCAATAAAAGCGAATGGGGCAGGCGGCCGTCAATGATGTGCACTTTTTTCACCCCGGCGGCCAGGGCATCCAGCGCCCCCTGGATTTTCGGCAGCATGCCGCCGGCGATGATGCCGCGGTGGATCAGTTCTTCGACTTCGGCCCGGCCGAGCGATGAAATCACCGATTGCGGGTCGGCGGGATTGCGCAGGATGCCGGGCACGTCGGAAACAAAAACCAGTTTACGCGCCGGCAGGGCGCGCGCCAGGGCGGCCGCGGCTTCATCGGCGTTGATGTTGTAAATCTGCCCGGCATCGTCGCGGGCCAGGGGGGTGATCACCGGCACCATGCCGGCGCGCAGGCAGGCGCGCACCGGCTCGGTCTGCACTTCGGCCACCTGGCCGACAAAGCCCAGTTCCACCGGCTGCCCGGTCTGGGCGTCCAGGGGGGTGTATTTGCGGGCGCGCAGGATGCTGGGGCCCTGGATGCCGACGGCGCGCGCGCCGCGCGCCACCAGGGTTTCGACAATTTCGACGTTGACTTCATGGTTCAAGACTTCCGCCACCAGGCGGATGGCCGCCGCGTCGGTCACGCGCAGGCCGTTGCGGAAGACCGGCTGCATGCCCTGCTCCTGCATGCGGCGGGAAATGGCCTTGCCGCCGCCATGCACCACCACCGGGCAGAGCCCGGCGCTCTCCATGAAGGCGGTGTCCGTCAGGATGCTGTCGTGGCAGGCGCGCTGTTCCATGGCGCTGCCGCCGAATTTGATGACGACGGTTTCGCCGCGGAACGCCTGGATGTACGGCATGGCTTCGATCAGGACGCCGGCTTTTTCGATGATGGTTTGCATGCGGTCAGGTCATGTAGGCGGCGTTAATGGCGACGTACTTGTCCGAACAATCGCAGGTGTAAATGGTAGCGGATGAGCGGCCTTGATGCAAGTCCAGTTCCAGCGTAAATTCCGGCCGGGCGATGACGGCGTGCAGCGCCTGTTCCGCCAGCCCGGCGGATTGGCCGCCGCGCACCGCGAGTTGCCCGTCATAGGCGATGTCAATCAACTCGGGGTGGATGGCGGCGCCGGCATAACCGGCGGCGCAAATCACCCGGCCCCAGTTAGGGTCGGCGCCGAACCAGGAGGTCTTCACCAGGAGCGATTGGGCGATGGCGCGGGCGACGCGGCCGGCGGCGCGCCGGCCCGGCGCGTTGCGCACGCGCACGGTGACCAGCTTGGTGGCGCCTTCGCCGTCGCGGGCGATCATCAGCGCCAGTTGCAGCGTCAACTCCCGCAAGGCGCGCTGAAAGTGCGCCCAGTCCGGGTGTCCCGGACGCAGGGGCGTGTTGCCGGCGGCGCCGTTGGCCAGGCACAGCACCGTGTCGTTGGTGCTTTGGTCGCCGTCCACGGTGATGCAGTTGAAACTCCGGTTGACGGCGTCGCGCAGGGCGGACTGGAGGGCGGGCTGTTCCACGGCGGCGTCCGTGGTGATGAACGCCAGCATGGTGGCCATGTTGGGGGCGATCATCCCCGACCCTTTGGCCATGCCGCCGATGGTCACCGACCGTCCGTCAATCTCCAGCCGCAGGGCGATTTGCTTGCGGCGGGTGTCGGTGGTCATGATGGCGCGCGCTGCGTCCGCGCCGCCGGCGGAGGACAACTGGCCGGCAGCCTGCCGGATGCCGGCGGTGATGAGGTCCATCGGCAGCGTCCGGCCGATGGTGCCGGTGGAACAGACAAAGACCGTGTTGGCGGGGATGCCGAGCAGCTCCGCGGTGAGTTTGGCCATGGCGAGCGCGTCCTGCTCGCCCCGTGTGCCGGTACAGGCATTGGCGTTGCCGCTGTTAATGATGATGGCCCGGCCGCAACCGGCGGCCAGGTGCGCCCGGTCAAGTTTGACTGGCGCCGCCTGCACGCGGTTGGTGGTGAAGACGGCGGCGGCGGCGGCGGGGGTGGTGGAATAAATCAGCGCCATGTCCGGCCGGCCGGGCTTGATGCCCGCGCTAACGCCGCAGGCTTGAAATCCCGCGGGAGAGGTGATGCCGCCGTCCTGAATTGCTTGCGCTTGAATTTTCACTAAAATTTCACCGCAAAAAAACCGGATGAGAGAGGTGAAATTTTTAACGTTTGGAAAATTGGAAGCGTTTGCGCGCGCCGGGCTGCCCGGGCTTGGTGCGTTCACGGGTGCGCGGGTCGCGCGTCATAAACCCGCTGTTCTTCAAAACCGCCCGCAGGGATTGGTCGAAAGCGACCAGGGCGCGGGCAATGCCGTGCCGCAGGGCGCCGGCCTGGCCGGTGGGCCCGCCGCCAATCAGGCGCGCCTTGATGTCGAAACGCGTCTGGTTGTTGGTAATGGCCAGCGGCTGCTGGGCAAAATTACGGTGGGCGGCCACGGGAAAGTAGTTTTCCAGGCTGCGCCCGTTGATGGTGATGGCGCCGGTGCCTTCCGCCAGACGAACGCTGGCGACGGCCTCTTTACGCCGGCCGGTGGCGGTGATGATGGGCTTTGCGGGTTCCACGGGTGATTAATCCTCCAGTTTTTAAAGATCGAGGGGCTGCGGCGCCTGGGCGGCATGGGGATGTTCGCCATCCGGGTAAACCTTCAAACGCATGAAGGCGGTCCGCATCAGGCGGTTCTTGGGAAGCATGCGCCGCACGGCGTCATACACCATGCGTTCGGGTTTTTTCTCACGGATGACCGCAGCCTTGGTCTCCTTGAGACCGTGGCGGTATCCGGAAAAGTCGGTGTAAATCTTCTGCTCTTCTTTCTTGCCGGTCAGCTTCACTTTCCGGGCGTTGATCACGACTACATGATCGCCGGTGTCCACGTGCGCCGTGAAGATCGGTTTGTGTTTGCCGCGTATCACGTTGGCCACGCGCACCGCCAGTCGCCCCAGGGATTTGTCGGAAGCGTCAACCAGGTGCCAGGCGCGCTTGATTTCAGACGCCCGCGGAACCGTTGTTTTCATGCCTGCTTCTCCTTTAAAAACCTGCAAGATATCGTAAATGCGGCGGAATGTCAATCCCGATTTTGCAGAAAATTTGCGGCCGCGCCCCACCAGGCCGCCGCCGGCGTGTAGTCCAGGGTATTATGCCCGCCGGCCTGCCGCCAGAGGCGCTTCGGCCCCCGATAACTCTCATACAACTGCCGGCCGGATTCGGTGGAGACGACTTCATCGGCGTCCGCCAGCAAAAAGGCCGCCGGGCCGCGGTATTTTTGCAGGGCCGCCCGGCTGTCGTAGCGCTCGCGCAGCAGGAGGCGGACGGGGAAAAGCGGATAATGCCGCTGGCCGACGTCGGCCAGGCTGGTGAAGGGAGTGATCAGCAGCAACCCGGCGATGCGTTCCGGGTGGCGGGCCGCCAGCGCGGCCGCCACGCCCGTCCCCAGCGATTCGCCCACTACGAACAACGGCCGGCCGTCCGCCGGCAATTCCCGGAGCGCGTTTTCCGCGGACGCCAGGATGGCCTTTTCCGCAGGGCGGCCGGCGCGCGACCCGTAGCCGGGATATTCAAACAGCAGCGTCTCCCAGGGCGGGTCCAGCGCGCCGAAGCCGGCGGCGAAATAAATGCGGTCCAGGGCGTGTCCGGCATTGCCGTGGAAAACCAGCGCGCGCGGCGCGGCCGGCGCGGAAAGCGGGGGCGTCCGCCAGCCGATCAGTTCGCCCGCCAGGTTGCGCCAAGGCAGCAAGCCGGCATGGGCGGCCAGCGTCAGCAGCGCGCCGGCGGGCGCGCGGGCGGGATGATAGATCAGGCGGCGTTGGCCGATGGCCAGCAGCGCCAGCATGCCCAGGTAACTCAGCGCGGCGATCCGCAAACCGGCGGCGATGGGATAGGGGATCTGCATGTTTTGGCCGGAAGATATTTAGGCGGACGGCGGCACGGCGGGTGGTGCGGCGGCGGCGCCGTCCGGCGTGAGCGCATCAACGGGGCCGGCGCCGGCCATGGCCGGCGCCGCCGGTCCGTCAATCAGTTCCTGGACCTCGCGGCGCACGTGTTCGAGTTGATCGAGGGCCAGCATGGGGTCGGTGATCAGGAATGTTTCCCCGGTCCGGCGGTGTTCATAAACGCGCGTCAGCAGGCCGTCCGGGCGTTTTTGGACGTCTTTTTCGATCAGTATCCGGCGGCGCTCGAGGATCACGGCCAGGATGTAAATTACGTTCAAGCGGGCAGCGTCGGCGTGCTCCATCAATTCGCGCAGCATGCGTTCGACATTTTCGCGGTTGAGCGGTTCGGGGGCCGGCGCCGGCGGCGCGCGGAAAATTCCCTTCCACTGGCTGACCAGGGTTGCGCGCGGGGCGGGCTGGGCGGTCCAGCAGGCCAGGCAGTGGTCCTGGCGCTGGTAGCCCTCGCTGGTGAACAGGAGGGCGGAAACATATTCCTGGGCGTCTTGAAAAGCGGCCGCGCATTGGGCGCACGCCAGGCCGCGGGGTTTGATGTCCCAATCCGGATTAAGCATTTTGCATCACCAGTTTGCGGCATTTCCAAAAATACATGCTGCCGGAAATCACCGTCAGCACGGTCACCAGCCAGACGCTGGCGATGATGGTGTAATGGAACCAGCGGTCGAATGTGATGTTGACGAAGGTTTGCGGTTGCCTGACGTTCATGCACAGGGGCAGGATTTCATCGCGCAGCGCCAGGCCCAGCATGATGGCGGCAATCACGACGATCTGCCAGATGGTCTTGTGCTTTCCCCAGCGCTCGGCGGAAATGATCTGGCCCTGACTGGCCGCCAGGAGCCGCAGGCCGGTGACCAGGAATTCGCGGGCAATGATGATCACGGTGATGAATGCCGGCACGATTTGGTCCAGCGCGGTAAAACAGATGAAGGCGGAACAGACCAGGATTTTATCGGCCAGCGGGTCCATCAGTTTGCCGAAGACGGTGGTGCCGTAAACATTGCGGGCCAGCCGGCCGTCCCAGTAGTCGGTCAAGGCCGCCACCAGGAAGAAAAACAACGCGGCGGATTTGCCGAATGGGATGGGCAGGGAAAGACAGCCGGTCATGATCAGCGCCATGGCCAGACGGCTGAGGGTTAATTTATTGCATAGGTTCATATGGCGGCTTCCATGTCATAGCCGCGCGTCTTGGTATAGCGCGCCCGGACGAAGGCGCCCGGCCGGCAGGTCTTGGGAGCGTTGGTCAAAAAGGTCACGCCGTCCACTTCCGGGGCGCAGCCGGCGGGGCGTCCGATAAAAACGCGGGCTTGGCGCGGCGCCGGGGCTACGATCAGCAGGACGGCGGTTTTGCCGACGCGCGCCGCGGCGTCCGCCGCCACGCGCCGGCGCTGCGGCAGCATCAACCGGCGTTCGCGCTGCCGCATGACCCCGGCGGAGACGCGCCGCGGCAGTGCCGCGGCGGGCGTGCCGGCTTCCGGCGAAAACCTGAAGACCCCCAGGTGATCGAAGCGGATGGCCGCGGTGAAATCCAGCAGGTGCGCGAAATGGCGCGGGGTTTCCCCGGGGAAGCCCACCAGGCAGGTGGTGCGGCAAGTTACGCCTGGCAGGCGGCGGCGGATGTGGTGAAAGAGATTGTCCAGGCCGCCGCGCGGCGGCGGCCGGCCCATGGCGGCGAGGATTTCCGGATGGCTGTGCTGGATCGGCAGGTCCAGGTAATGGCAAACCCGCGGCAGTTCGCCCATGGCATCCAGCAGTTTGTCCGTCACATGGGCGGGATGGCCGTAAAGCAGGCGAATCCAAAACCGTCCGCCGATGGCGTCCAGCGCGCGCAGCAGGCGCGGCAGATCGTCGCTGCCGTCCAAATCCTGGCCGTAGGCGGTGACATCCTGGGAAATCAGGTTCAACTCGCGGACGCCGCGCTGCAAAAGTTCCTGCGCTTCCCGCACGATGGCCGGGATGGGCCGGGAGCGGTAGGCGCCGCGAATGCCGGGGATGGCGCAGTAGCGGCAGCGATTGTTGCAACCCTCGGAGATCTTCAGATAGGCGTAGGCGCCGGCAGTGAAAAGGGGGCGGCCGGCGGGCGGCTCGATCACCCGCTGCGCATGCTGGGTAATGTGCCGGATGCCGCGTTCACCCTGGGCAAGCCGCCGCAGCACCAGGCCGATTTCCGGCAGCGCGTCCAGGCCGATGAACGCGTCCACTTCCGGGAGTTCGCGGACCAGGGCGGCGTGGTAACGCTGGGGCAGGCAGCCGCAAACCAGGACGGCGCGGCAGCGGCCGGCGGTTTTCCAGGCGCAGGCTTCCAGGATCGTGTCAATGGATTCCTGCTGCGCGTCGCGGATGAAGGCGCAGGTGTTGATCAAAACGATGTCCGCCTTTTCCGGGCGGGCAGCCAGCGTGAACCCGGCGGTTTGGGCGTGGGCCGCGATGATCTCCGAATCCACCAGGTTTTTAGCGCAACCCAGGCTGATCATGCCAAGGGTCATGGTTGACCGTGAGCGGGTTATGGCGGATGGCTTGGGCATGATCCGGTGGCAGGACGGTTAAGAGGTTTGGGGGTTTAGCGGTTCAAGGTTCAATGGCGCGGCGGCTGTTGGCAAATCTGCCGCCGTGAGTCAGGTCGCGGAATTCAAGGAGCCGTTGCCGGCAGTGGCGTTGCCGCCGGCGCCGGTTCCGGCGCGGCAGCCGTCGCCGGCGCCAGCGTTATCGCGGGCGCGGGTATTGCGGCCGGCGCCGGTTGCGGCGCCGATGCCGCGGAACGTTCCGCGCGCTTCAACAGGGTCAAGGCCATCTCCGCCTGGCTGTTCCAGGCGCTGTCGGGGTGTTGCATGATGAAATCTTCATAGACCGCGCGGGCGGCTGCAAAGTTTTGCTGGCGTTCCAGGCAGCGGGCTTTACCGAACAGCGCCTGCGGCGTCAGGAAATGGTCCGGGCGCGTGGCGGCGAAGCGTTCGAAATCGGCCAGGGCCGGGGCGGTTTCCCCGCGGGCTTCGCGGCACATGGCCAGGCCCAGTTCCGCGGCCGGCGACAGGTTATGGCGCGGGTGGCGCGCTTGAAACTGTCCGTATGATTCCATGGCGGCGTCGTAGGCGCCGGTATGATACTGCGCGGCGGCCAGCGCCAACAGCGCCAGCGGCGCGGCCGGCGCGCGCGGGTGCTGCTTGACGATTTCCTCCCACTGCGCGGGAGTGCGGGCGACCGTCAACATCTGGAAGGCTTGTTCCGCGGCCTGTTTGCCGTGCCAGGTCCAGACCAGGGAGCTGGCGCAGACAACGGCTATGACGGCCAGGCCGACCAGCAGGGGGGTCTGGTGTTTTTGGGCCTGCCGGACCCAGGCCGGCAATTGCGGACGCGGAGCGTCGGCGGGCGGTTGGGCGGCAGGATGGGCAGTTTCTGGAACGGATGTCATGTGCAACCTTTCTGGCATGGCTGGCCGAAAAATAAAATGCTGGCGCGAAAGCCAAATAGTATTTTACATCCGGCGCGCCTTCAAGTAAATTATGCAGGCAATTTTCCAGGAGGGCTTATGGCGGCATGCATGTCGTTGCGGCGGTTGTTGTTTGGGGCGGGCCTGGTTGTCTGGCTGGCCGCCGGCGCGGGCATGGCGCAGCATAATTACCAGAATTATCTGGTGGGCGACCGGGCATCCGGCATGGGTGGGGCCGTGGTGGCCAGCGCGGATTCGGTGGACGCCTGCTATTACAATCCCGCCGGCCTGACCCGACTGCCGGGCAACACGATTTCCCTTTCCGGCAGTCTTTATGGCCGCCAGACTTATCAGGCGGACGATGCCTTTTATGCCGGCGAAGATTTCAAGTACGAATCGTTTGTCACCATCCCGACGACCATCGGCGGGCTTTGGAAAGTGTCGGAGCAAAACACACTGGCGTTCGCGGTGTTCATGCCGGACCGGATCTCCAGCAGCGAGATGTCTTCCTTCCGCGACGGCCTGCATGTCTACAACTACAACTCCGAGGACCAGACCCTGTGGATTGGCCCGTCGGCGGCCTGGGCGGTGAATACGGAGCTGGCGCTGGGCGGCGCGGTTTATGCCGTGTATCGTTCCTTCAATGAATATTTCAGCCTGTTGTACAGGGAAGAGGAGGCGGGCTACGCGCGCGGGCGGAAATTCAACGACTGGGGCGTCCTGGCCAGTTTCGGCGCGCAATACCAGGCGCTCGAAAAATTACGGCTGGGAATTCTGGCGCAAACGCCCTCGCTGCACGTATGGGGCGACGGCTCCTACCAGTACAACCTGGTCGCGGCAGCGGAGGCGGAGAGCCTTTATCTCGAAAACATGGAAACCGACAACCGGACGCCAGCGCAGATCAGCGTGGGCGCCGCCTGGATCGAGCCGCGGCGTTACACCCTGGAACTGGATGTATCCTACTATTTCGGCAGTGATTTCGACTTGCAGTCCTGGGGCGAAGGGGATGAGCGCCTGGCGTTGAAAATCAAGCGGGAGGACGTGGTTAACTTCAACCTGGGCGCGGAATATTGCTTCCGGGAGATATACCCCCTGCGCGCCGGCTTTTTTACCGATTTTTCCGCCGCGCCCGGCGTGGATACGGAAGATCAGGACAATGTGCCGCGCATTGACGCCTATGGCCTTTCCGCGAGCATCGGCAAAAAAATCGAACACGTTTCCGTCAATTTCGGATTGATTTATGTTTTTGGCAGCGGCCGCACCCTGGGCTGGCGCAACTTGGAAGAGGGGATGAATCTGGCGTCAACCGCCGCCCGCCAGGAAAACCTTTACCTGGTGGTCAACACCGCCTATATGTTTTAATCCGGCGCCCGGCGCCGGCGGCCGGGCTGCCGGCGTGTCCCTGCCGCCGGAAAACGCTGGGGGTCAGGCCGCTGACATTTTTGAATGTCCGGCAAAAAACGTAGATCGAACTGTACCCGCACAGGTCGGCGATTTCCTTCAAGCTTAAGTTGGTCGCATGCAAAAGCATCGCGGCGCGATTGGCGCGGAAATTGCGGATGTAGCCGCCCAGGCCCATGCCCGTCTCCCGCCGGAATTTCATGGCCAGGTTATTGGCGGACATGCCCATGGGCTGCGCCAGTTCCCGGATGCCGATGGGCGTTCGGATTCTGGCCAGGATCGCACGTTGCAGCGTCAACATCCAGGCACTGCTTCGGGGCGGCATGGTTATGGCGGCGCCGGGTTTGGTCGGAAGTGTCGCGCAAGCCTGCGCCAGCTTCAGCAGCATGCGCCAAAGCTGGGTTGCCACCAGCCCGTTATCTGTCGGGATCGTCCGGTC
>CAZYXU010000044.1:0-23453 GCA_964650945.1 uncultured Verrucomicrobiota bacterium
AAATTTTTTAGCCATGGGTGTGTAAGCGCGGGTGATAAAATGAAAATCCCAAAACTTGTTATCGGAAATCTGACGTTAAACATCCCCATTATCCAGGGTGGGATGGGGGTGGCGGTGTCCAAAAGTTCGCTGGCGGGCGCAGTGTCCGCCGAAGGCGGCCTGGGCGTCATTGCCAGTGTCGGGCTGGGCGAGGATATCGCCACCAACGATTCGTATGCCGCTCGGTCCAGCGCGGCCTTGCGCGCGGAAATTCTCAAGGTTAAACAGCGCAATTTGCCGGTGGGCGTGAATGTCATGGTGGCCCTGACCAACTACGCCAGTCTGGTGCACACCTGCATTGACGCCGGGGCCGACGCCATTATTTCCGGCGCCGGGCTGCCCTTGCGCCTGCCGGAAATTGCCGGCGTGACCGACACCAAACTCATTCCGATCGTTTCCTCCGGCCGGGCGGCCGACATTGTCTGCCGCACCTGGTGGAAACGCGCCAGCCGTCTGCCGGACGCCCTGGTGGTGGAAGGGCCGATGGCCGGGGGGCATTTAGGGTTCAAGTTCGAGGAATTGATCGATAATACCGCGGCGCCGCTGGAGGTTTTGGTGGCGGATGTCTTGAAGGTCGCCGCGGATTGGAGCGCGCGCGGCCGCCGGCCAATCCCGGTCATCGCCGCGGGCGGCATTTATACCGGCCAGGATATCGCCCGGTTTTTAAAAATCGGCGCCGCCGGCGTGCAGATGGGCACGCGTTTTGTGGCCACCCACGAGTGCGATGCCGCGGATGAATACAAGCAGACCTTTGTCAAGGCCACCAAAGAGGATGTCATCCTCATCAAGTCGCCGGTCGGCATGCCCGCCCGGGTGTTGAAAAACGCCTTCACCGAAGCCAGCCAGCATGGCGCGAAAACCAAATTCGCCTGTCCTTACAAATGCCTGCTGACCTGCGACGCCAAGGCCGCCAATTACTGCATCGCCAACGTTTTGCTCCAGGCCAGCCGCGGGCATTTCGATTGCGGCTTTGCCATGTGCGGGGCGAACGCCTGGCGCGTGGACCGCATCGTCAGCGTGCATGAATTGATGCAGGAATTGCTGACGGAGATGCAGTCGGCAAAATAATGGCTTGACTTTGTCCCGCTGGAAATTAACATTGTTTTCGCTGAAACGGTGTCATTGCCGCAGCGGTTAACGGCGGGCGGGCGGATGGGGGAGTTTTCTATCAATCAGTGAAGGGAGGGTGACATGGCAAACCAGGAATTGAAGATCGGACCGTGGCTGCAGGAAGGCTTGAATCTCTACAAGGAAAATTTCCTCTTGTTGATTGTGGTCAATTTCCTGGCCCTGGTGCTCGGGAAAATTACTCTGGGCATCCTGATGGGCCCGATGCTGGCGGGCGTGGTGCTGGTAAATTTGATGTTGCTGGACAAAAAGGAACCGAAGCCGGAAATCGGCGACGTTTTCAAGGGGTTTGATTTCTTCCTGGATTCCTTCCTGCTCGTGCTGGCCTGCGCCGTGGTTTCGATCGCGGCGGCGCTCTTGTCCAAGCTGGTGTTCACGCTGCCGATCGCCATCCTGGTTTTCCTGGTGATCAGCATCCTGCTGCACACCGTGGCGGTCTTTGCCCTCTTCTTGATTGCCGATAAGAAAATTGATTTCTGGCCGGCAGTCATGGCCGTCATCGGCGCCATGCGCGCCGCCATCCTGCCGCTGGTGGCGATGGCGGTGGTGACGGGGATCCTGAGCATGGTGGGGGCGCTGGCGTGCGGCATCGGCGTGGTGGTGACCTTCCCGTTGTATTTCAGCGTGCTCGCGGTCGTGTACCGCGATCTGCTGCGCAATCCCGCGGCCGCTTGAACCGCGGAGCTTACGGTGTTTTTTTTAAGATACGCCCGCCGGCTTGGCTGAAGTCGCGCGGGCGTATTTGTTTTGCGGGCGCGTGAAACCAATATGTCCACCCTGAATCAGATGCTGACGGACTGGCTGCGCGCCGCGTTTCAGGCGGCGTTTCCGGAGCAGGCCGCGGCGCTGGCGGCGGTTGCGGCGGAACCGGCGGGCGCGCCGGAATTCGGCGATTACCAGTGCAATGCCGCGATGGGGCTGGCGCGCGTCCTGCGCAAGGCGCCCCGCGAAATCGCGGCCGCGGCGATGGCCCATGCGCCCCCGCAGCCGGCCGTGGCGCGCCTGGAAGCCGCCGGACCGGGATTCATCAACATCACCCTCGACGATGCGTGGCTGACGGCCCGCCTGGAGTCAATGCTGGCGGATGCCCGGCTGGGCGTGCCGGCGGCCGGCGCCGGCCGGACGATCGTGATTGACTACTCCAGCCCGAATGTCGCCAAGCCGATGCATATCGGCCACATCCGCTCCACGGTGATCGGCAACGCCCTGGACCGGCTGCACCGTTTTCTGGGATACCGGGTGGTATCCGACAACCATCTCGGCGATTGGGGGACGCAATTCGGCATCCTCATCCAGGGCTACCGCCATTTTCTCGACCGTGCCGCGCTGGCGGCGGCGCCCGTCGAGGAATTGGAACGGCTGTATGTGCGCAGCTACGAGCAGGCGCGCACGGATGAAAACTGGATGGCGCAATGCCGGGGCGAGCTGGTCAAGTTGCAGGCCGGCGACCCGGACAACCTGGCGCTCTGGCAGGAATTCATCCGGCTTTCCCGGGGCGAGTTTGACCGGATTTACGCGCGGCTGGGGGTGGCGTTCGACCTGACGCGCGGCGAAAGCCATTACCACGCGCGCCTGCCCGGCGTGATTGACCGCCTGACCGCCGCCGGACTGGCGCGCGCCAGCGAAGGCGCGCTGGTGGCATTCCTGGAAGACGAAAAGCTGCCGCCCTGCATCGTGCGCAAGTCGGACGGCGCGTTCAATTACGCGGCCACGGATGTGGCCACCGTCTTGAGCCGGGAGGAGGAATTCCATCCCGCCGCCATCATCTACGTCACCGACGAGCGCCAGCAGTTGCATTTCCGTCAGGTTTTCGCCATGGCCCGCAAGCTGGGCATCCGGGCCGACCTGGTGCACGTTTGGTTCGGCTTGATGCGCCTGCCCGAGGGCACGTTTTCCACCCGCCAGGGCAATGTCATCAAGTTGGAGCGGCTGCTGGACGAGGCGGAGGCGCGCGCCCTGGCCATGGTGCGCCAAAGCAGCCCGGCGATGCCGGACGCCGAACAGCGCGCCGTGGCGCGGGTGGTGGGCATCGGGGCGGTGAAATACGCCGACTTGAGTCAGAACCCGCAAAGCCTGGTGACTTTTTCCTGGGATAAGGCGCTGGCCCTGTCCGGCAATTCCGCGCCTTACCTGCAGTATGCCCACGCGCGCATCCGCAGCGTGCTCGACAAATATTGCGAGCGTTATCCCGGGCTCCGGCTGGACGATTACCCCCTGCGGTTAACCACGCCCGTGGAACGCGCGCTGGCATTGCACCTGGCGCGCTTCCCGGATACGCTGCTGCTGACCGCCCGGGTTTACCGGCCCAGCATCCTGGCGGATTACCTGTATGCGCTGGCCGGCCATTACAGCAATTTTTACCAGAATGTCCCGTTCCTCAAGGAAGCGGAAGGGATTCGCGAAAGCCGCGTGCGCCTGTGCGCGGCAGTGGCGGGCGTCTTGCGCCAGGGGTTGAATTTGCTGGGAATCGAGGCGCCGGATCGAATCTGAAATGAAACCCAACTCACGCGCCACCGCCATCCGGATCATCGCCCGCTGGCTGCAAACCGGCGCCTTCCCCGGCCGCCTGCTGGAGACGGTGGAATTCGACCGCGCCTTCGTCACCGAACTGGTTTACGGGGTGGCGCGCTGGCGCCGGCAGTTGGACTGGATGGTGCGGATTTACGCCGCCCATCCGCCGGTCCCGGAGGTCGCGGCGGCATTGTTTGTCGGCCTTTACCAGGCGCTGCATCTGACGGATGTGGCGGAATATGCCGCCGTCAGCGAAACCGTCGCCGCGGTTAAAGCCGGCGGCCAGCCCGGAGCGGCCGGTTTTGTCAACGCCCTGCTGCGGCGGGCCTTGCGGGAACGCGCCGACCTGGAGGCCCGGCTCGCGCGCCAGCCCCCGGGCGTCCGGCTTTCGCACCCCGATTGCCTGTTGCAGCGCTGGAGCGCCAATTACACCCCGGCCATGGCCGAACGCATTGCCGAGTGGAATAACCGCCGGGCCGATGTCACGGTCACGGCCAATGACTTGAAAATCACCGATAACGCCTTCCAGGCCGCGCTCCAGGAAAAAAACGTTTTGGCGCGCGCGGATACGGTTGCCGGGAAAAAATTCTTTACCATCAAGCGCGGGGTGGCCGTGCCGGAACTGCCCGGATTCGATACCGGCTGGTTCCTGGCCGCCGATCCGGCCGTCGCCAACGCGGTGGATTTGCTCCGCGCCCAACCCGGCCTGCGGGTGCTGGACGCCTGCGCCGCCCCGGGAGGCAAAACCGCCTTGCTGGCCGGGCGCATGGAGGGCCAAGGCGTCCTGCAGGCTTGGGAGCCCCAAAACGAGCGGCGGGCGCGGATGTCCGACAATCTGCGCCGGCTGGGGTTGGATCGCTTTGTCGAACTCCTCCCGGTCAATGCCCTTCATCCGCCGGCGGAGATCGGGCAATTTGACAGGATTCTGCTGGACGTGCCCTGCTCCAATACCGGCGTCATCCGCCATAAGCCCGATGTCCGCTGGCATTTTGACGAGGCGCGCCTGCAAAAACTGCTCCGCTTGCAGGCGGCGCTGTTGTCGCGGCTGGCCGGACTGCTGGCGCCCGGCGGCCGCCTGGTTTACAGCACCTGCAGCCTGGAGCCGGAGGAGAATGGGGACTTGTTGCGCAAGTGGTTGGCCGGCCAGCCGCAGTTTGCCCTGTGCGGCGAACGCCGGAATCTGCCGCCGGAATCCGGGATGGACGGCTTTTATGCCGGCGCCCTGGCGCGCCGCGGCTGACGGTGTTTTGGCCGGCCGGGCATTTGGCCATGCATTTTGGTTGAATCTCCCCGCCGGCTATGGTAACTTTAACAGTTGTTTCAACTTGGGAAAATAATGTTTAATTGGTGTTTATGAAGGAAATTGGCGTAGGCTTGTTAGGCTTGGGCACTGTGGGCGCCGGCGTGGCTCGAACCTTGCCGGGCAATGCCGCCCTGCTGGAAAACCGCCTCGGGATCAGGCTGGTTTTACGCCGGGCCGCCGACCTTGACGCCGCGCGCCGCCAGGCGGCGCCGGCAGGCGTGCTGACGACGGACGATGCGGCGGCGGTGGTGGATGCCGCGGACGTGGACGTGGTGGTGGAGCTGATTGGCGGCACGGGGGTGGCCCGGGACCTGGTGACACGGGCGCTGCGGCTGGGCAAACCGGTCGTGACGGCCAACAAGGCTTTGCTGGCCACCCATGGCGCGGAATTGTTCCGGCTGGCGGCGGAACATGGCACGGACATTTATTTTGAAGCCAGCGTGGGCGGCGGCATCCCCGTGATCCGCGCGCTGCGCGACGGGCTGGTGGCGGACAACATCCGGCGCATTTACGGCATTTTGAACGGCACCTGCAATTTTATTCTGACCAGCATGGAGCAAACCGGCCAGTCGTTCGATCAAGCCCTGCAGGCAGCGCAGGCTGCCGGCTACGCCGAGGCGAATCCGGCGCTGGACATTGACGGGATTGACACGGCGCACAAGGCGGTGATCCTGGCCTCACTGATCTACGGCCAGCAAATTCCCCTGGCCGCCGTCTCGGTGGAGGGTATCCGGGGGCTGGCCGAGCTGGATATCGAATATGCCCGGGAATTAGGGTATTGCATCCGCCTCCTGGCGGTGATCCGGGAAGCGGGTCCGGAAATCGAGGTGCGGGTTCATCCCGCCCTGGTCCCGGCCCGCCATATCCTGGCTTCCGTCAAGGGGGTGTTCAACGCCATGTTGATCGAGAGCGACGGGGCCGGGGAATTGCTCTTTTACGGACGCGGCGCCGGACGCGAGCCGACCGCGAGCGCCGTGGTCAGCAACGTGGCGGACGCCGCGCTCAATCTGGCGGCAGGCGCCGCCCGGCGGCCGACCATGTTCATGCAAAACGCGGTCCGGCGTCTGCGCGATATCGCAGCGACGGAAGTGCGTTACTATCTGCGCTTGACGCTGCTGGACCGGCCGGGTGTTTTCGGCGAAATCGGCGCCGTGCTGGGCCGCCATGGCATCAGCATCGCCTCGCTCCTGCAGAAGGAAGACCGGGCGGGGGCGCAGGTGCCGGTGGTGATCATCACCCATACGGCGCCGGAACGGGCCTTCCGCGAGGCGCTGGCGGAAATTGACGCCCTGCCGATCGTGGGCGCCGGTTCGATGCGGCTGCGGATTGTGAACGAACTTTAAACCTGCCGGTGGCGGCCGGGTTCGCGGCGCCACGGTTCAAAGGTTGCGGCAACTTGAAATTTTTCTGAAAAGAGCCTGGCATGGCCGGATGGAAAAAACTGATTGTGCAGAAATTCGGCGGCAGTTCCGTCGCCAACCCGGATTGCGTGCGCCGGGTGGCGGAACGCGTGCTGGACGCGCGCCGGCAGGGCAACGCGGTGGTGGTGATTGTCAGCGCCATGGGGGATACGACGGACGACCTGATTTCCCTGGCGCACCAGATCACGCCGAACCCCAGCGATCGCGAGATGGATATGCTGATGGCCACCGGCGAACAGGTCTCCGTGGCCGTTTTGGCGATGGCCTTGCATGCCCGGGGGGCGGCCGCCGTCTCCCTGACCGGGCCGCAGGCCGGGATTTATACCGACGCCGTGCACCGCAAGGCCAAGATCATGAAAATCAACCCGCGGCGCATTCTGCGCCATCTGCGCGACGGGGAGATCGTCATCGTCGCCGGGTTTCAGGGCGCGACGCCGCGGGACGACATCGCCACGCTGGGCCGCGGGGGGTCCGACACCACCGCCGTGGCCCTGGCGGCGGCGCTGCATGCGGACCGCTGCCAGATTTTCACGGACGTGGACGGCATTTATTCCGCCGATCCGCGCGTGGTCAGGAATGCGCGCAAGTTGGACGAGATCGCATATGACGAAATGCTGGAACTGGCCAGCCTCGGCGCCCGGGTGCTGATGTCGCGGTCGGTGGAATTCGCCAAAAAATACGGCGTGGAAATCGAGGTGCTTTCCAGTTTCAATCGGAAACCGGGAACGCTGGTCAAGGAAGAGGTGGCGCAAATGGAAGATATTGTCGTGCGCGGAGTATCGGCGGACATGGAACAGGTGAAAATGACCGTGGCGGGTGTGCCGGACAAGCCCGGGATGGCCGCGCGGATTTTCCGTGAACTGGCCGCCGCCAGCATTAATATTGACATGATTGTCCAGAATACCAGCGCCCAGGGCCGGGCCGACATCTCATTCACCCTGCACCAGGACGACGAACGCCAGGCGCGGCGCGTGCTGGACCGGGTGGTCCGGGCGGTCAAGGGCGAGCAGGTGGCCGCGGACGCGGATATCGCCAAGGTGAGCGTGGTGGGAGTGGGCATGCGCGGCCATTCCGGCGTGGCCTTCCGGATGTTCCGGAAACTGGCGGAGCAAAACATCAACATTCTCATGATTTCGACCTCGGAAATCAAAATCACCGTGGTCGTGCGCAAAAAACTGGCGGAACGGGCCGTGCGGGCCTTGCACCAGGCGTTTGGCCTGTCCAAGGCGGCGCGGCGCCGGCTGCCGCCGCGAGTGAAAAAAGGCGGACGTCATGCAAAATAAACGCGTTGAAATTTACGACACCACCATGCGCGACGGCATGCAATGCGAGGGCATTTCGCTCTCGCTGACCGGCAAGGTGCGCCTGGCGCGGAAGCTGGATGAATTCGGCGTGGATTACATCGAAGGCGGCTACGCCGCCTCCAATCCCAAGGACATGGAGTTTTTCCAGGAAATGCGGCGCCAGCCGCTGCAGCACGCCCGGGTCGTGGCTTTCGGCAGCACCCGGCGCGCCAAGATCAGCGCCGCCGAGGATGCCGGCACGCAAAAACTCCTGGAATCGGAAATGCCGGTGACCGCCATCTTCGGCAAGGCCTGGCAATTGCATGTCAAGGATGTGTTGCGCACCACGGCGGAGGAAAACCTGGCCATGGCCCGGGATACCGTCCGCCACCTCAAGCAGCACGGCCGGCAGGTGATTTTTGACGCGGAGCATTTTTTTGACGGCTATCGGGACAGCCCGGAGGCCGCCCTGGCAGTGCTCAAGGCGGCCGCCGAAGGCGGCGCGGATGCGCTGGTGCTTTGCGATACCCGCGGCGGAATGTTGCCGCACGAGATTTTCGAGATCACCCGCCTGGTGGTCAAGGCTTTTCCGCTGCCGATCGGCATCCATTGCCATAACGACAGCGAGACAGCCGTGGCCAATTCGCTGGAAGCGGTGCGCGCCGGCGCCGTGCACGTGCAGGGCACCATCAACGGCTATGGCGAGCGCTGCGGCAACGCCAACCTTTGCTCGATCATCCCGGGGTTGCTGCTGAAACTGGACCGCGTCTGCGGCCGGCCCGACTGCCTGCGCCGCCTGATGGAATTATCGCGCTTCACGGACGATCTCCTGGACCGGCCGCACAACCGCCATGCGCCCTATGTCGGGGAAAGCGCCTTTGCCCACAAGGCCGGCATGCATGTCAATGCCGTGGAAAAAAATCCGCGGAGCTTTGAGCATGTGCCGCCGGAGACCGTCGGCAACGAGCGGCGCATCCTGGTTTCCGAATTGTCCGGCGGCAGCAATGTGCTGCTCAAGGCCGTGCAACTGGGGGTGGAACTAAGCAAATCCTCCCCGGAAATCCGGGAAGTTCTGCATAACCTGGAGGAATTGGAGCGCAAGGGGTACGAATTCGAGGCGGCCGACGCCTCCTTCAAGCTCCTGATCAAAAAAGTGCTGAAGGAGCATAAACCGTTTTTCACGCTGGCGGGATTCCGGGTGATCGTGGAAAAACGCGGCGTGGGCGAACCGTGCATCTCCGAAGCGACCATCAAGCTCGAGGTCAACGGCGAGGTGGCGCACACGGTGGGCGAGGGGGATGGCCCCGTCAACGCCTTGGACAGCGCCCTGCGCAAGGCGCTGGGCCGGTTTTTCCCGGCAATCAACGATGTGTCCCTGACGGATTACCATGTCCGCATCCTCGATCCCAAGGAGGCCACCGCCGCCAAAACGCGGGTGATCATCGAGTCGTCGGACGGGCACGACACCTGGGGCACGGTGGGAGTCTCGGAAAACATCATCGAAGCCTCGTGGGAGGCGCTGGTGGATAGCGTGGAATACAAGCTGTTCAAGGATGCCGAAGGCGAACAACGCCCGGAGCGGGGGAAATAACATGCCGGAAATTGCCAAAAATTACGACGCGCGCGCGGTGGAGGAGCGTTGGAGCCAACGCTGGCTGGAGACGCCGGCCGTGCGCGCCGACCCGGCCCGCGGCGGCACGCCTTACACCATCGTGATTCCCCCGCCGAACGTCACCGGCATGCTGCACATGGGCCATGCCTTGAATGCCACCATCCAGGATATCCTGGTGCGTTGGCGCCGGATGCAAGGCTATAACACCCTCTGGGCCCCGGGAACGGATCATGCCGGCATCGCCACGCAAAACGTCGTCGAGCGCGCGCTGCGCAAGGAACACCTTGACCGCGAAAGTCTGGGACGCGAAAAATTCGTCCAGCGCGTCTGGGACTGGCGCGCCCAATACGGCAGCACCATCATCCGGCAGTTGAAGCGTCTGGGCGCGTCTTGCGACTGGGAACGCGAACGCTTTACCATGGATGAAGGCTTGAGCGCGGCCGTCACCGAGGTCTTCGTCCGCCTGTACGAAAAGCAGTTGATTTACCGCGGCAATTACATCATCAACTGGTGCCCGCGTTGCCGCACGGCGCTTTCCGACGAGGAAAGCGAACATGTGGATACCGCCGGCAAGCTGTATTTTTTGCGCTACCCGTGCCTGGGCGGGCGCAAGAAGGACGCGCTGGTGGTGGCCACCACCCGGCCGGAGACCATGCTGGGCGACGTGGCCCTGGCCGTCAATCCCCGGGACGAGCGCTACCGCAAACTGGTTGGCAGCAAATGCCTGCTCCCGCTGATCAACCGGGAATTGCCGGTGATTCAGGATGATTTCGTGGATCCGGAATTCGGCACCGGCGTGGTCAAAGTCACCCCCGCCCACGATCCGAACGATTTCGAAATGGGTCAGCGGCATGGCCTGAAGCCGATCAACGTCATGGACGACGGCGGGACGATGAACGAGCAGGCCGGGCCGTACCGCGGCCTGGACCGGTTTGCCTGCCGCCAGCGCCTGCTGGCGGATCTGACGGCGGCCGGCCTGGTGGAAAAAATCGAGGAGCATACCCATGCCGTGGGCCATTGCTACCGCTGCGACACGGTGGTGGAACCGCGGCTTTCCCTGCAATGGTTTGTGCGCATGGCCCCCCTGGCCCGGGCGGCGATCGCGGTGGTCAAGGACGGCCGCGTCAAATTCATTCCCGAACGCTGGACCAAGGTTTACCTGGACTGGATGGAAAACATCCGCGACTGGTGCATTTCCCGCCAAATCTGGTGGGGACACCGCATCCCGGTGTTCTATTGCCGCGCCTGCCGACATACCTGGGCCGACCGCGGTCAGCCGTCCGCCTGCCCGGCCTGCCAGGCGGCGGATCTTTACCAGGACCCCGATGTCCTGGACACCTGGTTTTCATCCTGGCTCTGGCCTTTCAGCGTTTTGGGCTGGCCCCGGCAGACGCCGGAACTGGCCTTTTATTATCCCACCAGCAGCCTGGTGACGGCCGCGGAAATCATCTTCTTCTGGGTGGCGCGCATGATCGTGGCCGGCATGGAATTCATGGGCAAAATCCCCTTCGAGCGGGTTTACATCCACGGGACGGTGCGCGATGACCGCGGCCGCAAGATGAGCAAGAGCCTTGGCAATTCGATCGATCCGCTGACGGTCATCGATGAATTCAGCGCCGATGCCCTGCGCTTCAGCCTGGTGATGGTGACGGCCGTGGGCCAGGACGTTTATTTGTCGCCGGACAAATTCGCCGTCGGCCGCAATTTCCTGACCAAGATCTGGAATGCCGCCCGCTTCCTGCAAATGAATACCGCGGCCCCGGCGCCGGCCCGGGAATTGCGCGACTTCCTGCCGCTGACGCTGGGGCAGGACGACAAGCATATCCTGGTGCGACTGAACGACACCATTGCCGCCTGCACGGAAAACCTCGAGCGCTTCCGTTTCAACGATGCGGCCCGGGAGTTGTATGAATTCGTCTGGCATCAATATTGCGACTGGTATATCGAATATGCCAAGGGAGTGCTGGCCGGCGGGGACGAGGAAGCGCGCCGGCGGGTGATCGAGGTGATGCATTGCGTCTTCTCCCATTTCCTCCGCCTGTTGCACCCCCTGGTCCCGTTCATCACCGAGGAATTGTGGCACGGGCTGGGCTACGGCGGGGAGCAGGATTTGATCATGCTGGCCAGTTGGCCCAAACCGCTGGAGACGGAGGAAGTCACGGGGTGGGGCGACTTCCAGCGCATGGCCGCTTACGTGGAAAACAAACATGAACTGATCCGCATCGGCCGCACCCTGCGGACGGATTACGGCATCCCGCCGGCGATGAAAATCGACTTCATCATCAAGCCCGAATCGGATGAAATCGCCCGGCTGCTGGCGGCGGATGACAACACCATCGCCGGCCCGCTGCGCGCGCAATCGTTGAAGGTGGCGATGGATTACCGGCCGCCGCGCGCGATGCCCAACGGGATCTCGCGCCTGGGGACGATCTTCATGCCGGTGGACGGCGTGATTGACATTCAGGCGGAACGCCAGCGCCTGGCGGAGCAACTGGACAAGGCGGCCGCGGAAATGACCGCGGTCAACCGCAAACTTGAAAACATCGCTTTTGTCCGCAAGGCGCCCCCAGCCGTGGTTGAACAGCAGCGGGTCCGCAAGCAGGAATTGCTGGAAAAAACTGAAAAGTTACAACGGATGCTGGCGGTTTTGACGGATGCCGGATAATCCAGCCATCTCGATCGTCATCGGCGGCAGGGTGCAGGGCGTGGGCTTCCGCTGGTCATGCCGGGCGGAGGCGCAGCGGCTGGGCCTGCGCGGCTGGGTGCGCAACCGCCCGGACGGGCGCGTCGAAGCCGCCGCGGCCGGCCCGCCGGACGCCCTGGCATCCTTCGCGGATTGGTGCCGCCAGGGTCCGCCGGGGGCGGCGGTGCGGGAATGCCGCGTGGAACAAATATCCGGCAGCACAAACTGGACGATATTCGAAATCCGTCATTAACATCAGCCGATTTCAAAACTGACGTTTTGAAGGTATTAAGGGGTCACGTCAGAACCCCGACCCCCTTTGAAAGCGACTCCATTCATCATGCAATTATCATCGCGCTATACCGAGAAACATCATGATGCCGTCTTGGATTTGTTGCAACGCCCCGGCATTGAGCCGCTGGATGAAAGCGCCATCGCCCGGGAATTGAACCTGCGCGGCGCGGCGCGTAAACGCCTGCGCCTGCTTTTGAACGAGATGATGCTGCGGGGCGAAATCGTGCGCCTGCGCCAGGACCGCTATTCCCTGGGCGCGCCGGCGGACCTGGCGCCGGGCATCCTGAAAATCCTGCGTTCCGGCGATGCCGTGGTGCGGCCGGCCGACAATTCCGCGGAAATATTCGTGCCGCGCGGCAACCTGGGCACGGCTTTGCCGCATGACAGCGTGGTGGTCCGGCTGGATGCGCCGGCCGCGCCCGGGGCCGGCGCGGCGCGCCGGCGGACCGGCAAAGTGATCCGCATCCTCGAGCGTTCCAACAAGGCCATCACCGGCACCCTGCGTTCGACGGGCAAGTTTTTTTACGTGGTGCCGATTGATCCGGTTTACAACCAGGATTTTTACGTCGCCGATGTCCGGAACGCCCGGGTCAACGATCGCGTGGTGATTCAAATTACCGCCTGGCCGCACCGGCATGTCAACCCCGAGGCGGAAATCATCGAGGTCATCGGCCCGGCTGACGATCCGTCGCTCGATACGCTGTCGGTCATCCGGCATTTCGGCCTGCCGCAGGAATTCCCGCCGGACGTGGTGCGCGAGGCGGAAAATGCCCCGGCGTTGCTGGCCGAATCCGCCGCGCGCCGCAACGTGCGCGATTTATTCGTTTTTACGATCGATCCGGCCACCGCCCGCGATTTTGACGATGCGCTTTCCATGCAAACCGACGCGCGGGGACAACGCGTGCTGGGCGTGCATATCGCGGATGTGGCGCATTTCGTCCGGCCCGGCAACGCCCTGGACGAGGAAGCCAAACGCCGCGGCAACAGCGTTTATCTGCCGGACAAGGTGATCCCCATGCTCCCGGAACAGCTTTCCAACGGCCTTTGCAGCCTGCGCCCGGACGCCGATCGCCTGGTTTTTTCGGTCTGGCTCACCTTCGACGATGCCAGCGCCCCGGTGCGCGCGGAGTTCTCGCGCAGCATCATCCGGTCCCGCCTGCGGCTGTCGTATGAGCAGGGGCTGGAGATTCTGCAGGGCGGCTGCCCGGAAGCCTGCCGCGCGGCCGGGATCGGCGAAGCGGGATTGAGCGTCATCCGGAGCATCCATGCCCTGGCCCAGCAACTCCGCCAGCGGCGCTTCACCCGGGATTATGCCCTGGAACTGGATGTGCCCGAACATGAAGTGATCATGGGGCCGGAGGGAATGATCGTGGACATCCGGCGGCAAATCAACGACATCTCCCACCAGATGATCGAGGAGTGCATGGTCGCCGCCAACGAGGCGGTGGATCGCGAATTAAGCGCCCAGGGACTGGCCATCCTGCACCGTGTGCACGAGCCGCCCGATCCGGCCAGGTTCGAGCAGTTGACGGCGCAACTCCTGGAAATGGGTTTGCAGCCGGGCGACTTGTCCAATCGGCCGAACCTGGCGGCTTTCCTGAAAAAACTGACCGGCCATCCCTTCGAGTTCGACGCCAAGGTCGCCGTGCTCAAGAGCATGAAACGCGCCGTCTATTCCCCGCAGCCGCTCGGGCATTACGGGCTGGCGAAGAAGTATTACGCGCATTTCACCTCGCCGATCCGCCGCTATCCCGACCTGGTGGTGCACCGCGTGCTGGCGGAACGCCTGCTGCGGCGGCGCAATCCCTACACCGCCGCGGAATTGGAGGCGCTGGGGGCGCATTGTTCGCACACCGAACAGGTGGCCGAGCAGGCGGAGAAAACCCTTTTGGAAATCAAGAAATACCGGTTTCTGGAACAGCAGTTGACCCAGAAGCAGCCGTTGACTTACGACGCCGTGGTGGTGCATGTGCGCAATTTCGGCATGTTCGTCGAGTTGATCGAGTTGCAAATCCAGGGGCTGGTGCATGTCTCCGCCATGGCCGATGGGTTCGTGCGCTTCGATCCCGGCCGCGAAACTTTGCGCGCCGGCAACGTCGCCTACCAGCGCGGCGACCGCGTGCGCGTCCGCGTCGGCCGGGTTGATTTCGATAAACGCCAGATTGACTTCCTGCTGGCCGGCGACCGCCGTACGCCGCTGAAAGGCCGCCGTCAGCCGCGGGCCGCGGAAGTCAAACAACCGTCCCGGCCCGCCCGCCGGCGCGGCGGAAAACGGCCGCAATCGTCCGGGCGCCGGCGCCATTGAAGCGTGGCCGCCGGCGGCGGCCGCCGCGCGCGTTTGGGCGGCGCGGCGATGGGCCGATGGCCGGGGTTAACATGCGGCGGACGGCAACCGGTTTTTTTGAGGGCAACGCCCATGCGTGAATTTATTGAAAGCCTGCCGTCCCGTTTGCCGGGCTTGGCGGCGCTGCTGTTGCTGGCATGGCTGGCCCTCCCCGGCGATTATGTCGCCATGGCGCGCGGGTTGGACCAATCTTGGGCCTACGCGATCAATGCGGCCGGGCAGTTGGGGTTGCGCTTCGGCCATGACTTGATTTTCACCTATGGCCCGCTGGGCTGCCTGGCGATGCCCATGGCGGTCGGCAGCAACCTGGTCTGGGCGTTTTTTTTCAACCTGGCTTTGCACGGCTTGTTGATCGTCACGCTGGGCATCCATGCCGCGCAGGGAGCGGCGGAACGGCTGGTGATGTTTGCCGCCGCCTGGCTGATGCTGATCGGCATAGGCCTGCCGCGCGAATACCAATGGCTGCTGCTGTGCGCGCTGATGCTGGGCACGGCTTGGCGCGCACCGCGGCACACCCGCGCCCTGGCCGCCGCCGCCGCCATCCTGGCCGCGGTGTTCCTGCACATAAAATTTTCGCTGGGGGTGGCCGCGCTGGCGACTTTACTGGTTTTTCACGCGCTGAACTGCGTTTTTCGCAATCCGGGGTGCTGGCGCCGGCTGGCTGAGTCGGCGGCGCTGCTGGCGGCGGCGGGGGCGGGGTTGATGTGGCTGTTGTTTGATAATTTCGGCGATTACCGGCAATGGCTGCGCGGGTCGTGGGAGTTGACGGCGGGCTACAGTTCCGCCATGGCCATTCCGGGCCCCGGGATGGAACTGGCCTGGGGGCTGCTGGTCCTGGCGGTGTATGCCGCCAGCCTGGCGCTGGCCCTGGCGCGCGACCGCGCTTCCGCCGTTTTCCTGGTCTTGGCGGGCGGCATCTTATTGACGGCGTTCAAGCACGGATTTGTCCGCCAGGATGCGCATGTGCTGCTTTTTTTTACGGCGGCATCCGGGATTATCGCCGCTTGGCTGCTTTTCGCCCGGCGGGGCGCGTTTCCCGCGGCCGTGGCGGCGCTGCTGGTCTCGCTCGCCCTGGCGCTGGCGGTCAGCGACAGGCATGGCGGGATGCCGGCCGGCGTTTTTGACCGCCTGTTGAGCGGCCAGGCCGCCATGGCGAAGATTGATTACTGGCGCGACCAGCCGGCCTTTGATGAACGATTCCGCGCCCAATTGCAACGCGCGCTGCAAGCTTCGGCCGTGGATGCGCCGGCGCTGGCGGAAATCCGCGCCGCCGGGGCGGGGGTGGATGCGTTGCCCTGGGAATTGAGTTGCATCCCGGCCAACCGCCTGCGCTGGCAGGCCCAGCCGCTGCTGCAGTTTTATTCCGCCTACACGCCCTGGCTGGACCGGTTTGCCGCGGCGCATTACACCGGCGCCGATGCGCCGGAATTCGTGCTGTTGCATTACGGGAGTCTCGACGGGCGCTACATGGCCTGGGATGCGCCGCTGGCCTGGCGCACACTGTTGCGGCACTATGCGTGGCACGCCGATTTGCCGGCGGCGGAGTTGACGATCCTGCGGCGCCGCCCAGCGCCGTTGGCGGAGCCCTTGGAAGAAGACGCCGCTGCCATGACCGGCGATGCCTGGCTGGAGGTGCCGGAATCCGCGAGCTTGCTGTTCGCCAAGCTGGACCTGCCGCTTGATTGGCGGGGGCGGGCGATGCAATTCATCTTCCGGCTGCCGCCCTTGCGGCTTGAGGTTGAATACCATCATGGTCAACGCCACCAGTTCCAGTTGACGCCGGCCGTCGCCGGACACGGGTTGCAAATCAATTACCTGCCGGATCGTTACAGCCAGCTCGCGCAATTCTGGCAGGGCGCGGCGCGTTACCGCGTGCGCCGGGTGCGGCTGACCGGACCCGGGCGGAAATATTATCCCGCATCCGTCCGGCTGCAATGGCGGAAACTGCCATGGGCCATGGATTACCAGCCGCGCGAATAACGGCGGCAAGGCATGGCCGGCCAACTTTTTGCTTGAGATCGCCCGCCGGATTGTGTCACAGTATGCGCCATGCAATTAAGCATCGTCACAACGCTCTATAATTCCGCCGCGTTTGTGCGGGAATTCTACGAGCGCATCACCCGGGCGGCGCTCCGGCAGACCGGCGATTACGAACTGATCTTCGTGGACGACGGTTCGCCCGACAATGCCGCCGCGCTGGTGAGCGCCATGATGGCGCAGGATCCGCGGGTGGTCCTGGTGGAATTATCGCGGAATTTCGGCCACCATTATGCCAGTCTGGCGGGCGTGATGGCGGCCCGCGGCGACCGGGTGTTTTACCTGGACGTGGACCTGGAAGACCAGCCGGAATGGCTGGATTCGTTCGTCCTTGAAATGGACCAGCACCAGTGCGATATCGTGTATGCGGCCCGGGAACAGCGCGCGGGCCATTGGTTCCGGCGCTGGTCCGGCTCTTTGTTCTACCGGCTGTTCAACCTGTTTTCGGACGTCAAAATCGTGCCGAACATCTGTTCCGCCTGCCTGATGCGGCGCGCTTTCGTGGAAGCCATGCGCTTGATGCAGGAGAAAAACCTCTTCCTGATCGGCGCCATGACCTGGATGGGCTTTCACTCGCGCGTGATTACGGTGCGGCGCCCGGTGCGCGCCACGCCGTCCAATTACACGCTCTGGCGGTCGCTGCGCCTGGCCGCCAACGCCGTCACCTCCTTTTCGGCCTATCCGCTGCACCTGATTTTCATGCTGGGATTGGCCCTGTCGGTCTGCTTCGGCGGTATGGGCGCCTACATGCTGCTGAAAAAAATCCTGTTTCCGCACCGGGTGTTCTTCGGTTACGCCTCCATCATCGTCTCCATCTGGTTCTTGGGCGGGGTGTTGATTCTGTTTATCGGGATCATCGGCATTTATCTGGCGAAAATATTCACCGAGGTCAAAGCCCGGCCGCAATACGTCATCCGCCAGATTCACCGCCGGACGCCGGCGGCGGAACCGGCCGGCGCCGCGGCCCCCGCAATCGAACATCCCCGGGAGCAGCCATGAAACCGATCGTCATCTTTGGCGTGGGCGGATTCGCCGACCAGGCATTTTATTATTTCCGGCATGACGCCGCCTTCGATGTCCGTGCTTTTACGGTGGACCGGCAATATATCCGTGAGCCGACTTTTCACGGACTGCCGGTGACACCGTTTGAAACGCTGGCAGAGCAATATCCGCCGGCCGACTATGACGTCTTTGTGGCCATGGGGTACAGCGGCCTCAACCGGCAACGCGCCGCCTGTTTTGACCGGGTACGCGCCCAAGGCTACCGGATGGTGAATTATATTCACTCCAGCGCCCTGATCCCGCCGGACCTGGTCGTGGGGGAAAATTGCTTTTTCCTGGAGAAGGTGGTCTTTCAGCCGTTTTCGCGCGTCGGCAACGGCGTCGTTATTTTAACCGACACCGGCATGGGGCACAACACCATCATCGGCGATTTTTGCTACATTTCCGGCGGCTGCTGCATTGCCGCGATGGTGGAATTCGGGCCGTATTGTTTTGTTTCGCTGAACGCCACCTTCAAACCCAAGGTGAAAATCGGGCGTTCCGTGATCATCGGCGCCGGCGCCCTGATGCTCGAGGATGCGCCGGATGAGAGCGTTTACATCCCCCGGGGCACGCCGCGGGCGCCGCGCACCAGCCGGCTTTATCAAAAATTTATCTGACCCGGCCGTTAACCTGGCCGCCCGCCGGGCGGCCCTCCCCGGCGGAAACACCTATGCCTCCTCCCGGCCCATCAATCCATCAGCGCCGCAAAAAAATCATGATGCTCGGCGCGGGCTGCAGCCAATTACCCGCGATCCGCAAAGCGGTTGCGCTGGGTTATCAATTGATTACGGTGGATAACCTTCCCGGCAATACCGGGCATGCCCTGGCGCATGGCTCGGTCAATTGCAGCACGGTTGACCGGGAAGGCGTTTTACGCGCCGCCCGGGAATTGGCGATCGACGGCATTATGACCTTCGCCTCCGATGCGGCCACGCCCACCGTCGGTTATGTCGCGGAACAACTGGGCCTGCCAGGTTGCCCCAGCGCCAGCGCGCTGGTCATGTCCGATAAGTCCCGTTTCCGCGCCTTTCAGCAAGCCGCCGGTTTAACCTTTCCGGTTTTTTTTGTTTCCCGTGACCTGGATGCCGCGCGCGCCTGGCTGGCGGGACAAAAGCCGCCCCTGGTATTCAAGCCCGTTGACAGTTCCGGCTCGCGCGGCATTTCGGCCGTGCCGGTGGCCGATGACGATCAATACCGGCGCGCCTTCGAATATGCCCGCGCGCATTCGCGTGCCGGGATGGTCTGCATCGAGGAGTTTCTGGACGGGATTGACGTCAGCGGCGATGGTTTTCTGATCAACGGCGACCTGCGGGCCGTCATTACCCATAAGCACAAACAGGGCATTGTCCCGCGCGGGCACCGGCTGCCGTCCGAGCTTTCCCCGGCCGATCAGCAGCAAGTCAAGCGCGCCGTCGCGGCGCATTGCCGCGCCCTGGACTATCGTGACGGGCCGTTGGATTTTGACGTCATGGTGCGCGGCGGCCAGGCGGTGGTCTTGGAAATGAGCCCCCGCCTGGGCGGCAATGGCATCCCCAGCCTGATTGAACGGGGCGGGGAAGTGGATTTGATCGCCGCGACGGCGCGGTTTGCGGTCGGCGAATCACCGGCTGTACCCCGCGAAATCACGGTGGTCCGCGGGTGCGGCTCATGGATTCTGGGCAGCGCGCAGAGCGGCCGGCTGGCCCGGATTGCGTCCGGCGACGCCATGGGCCGGGCGGTGCCCGAAATCTTTGATTATACCCTCTATCACGGCATCGGGGACCGGATTGACGCGATGGCGCACAGCGCCAACAGCCTCGGTTGGGCGCTTTTCGATTGCGTTTCCGACGCGCATTACCGCGACATCGTTGCACGCATTCAGCAGGCCCTGGATTTGAGGGTTGTGGCATGAGCAAGGTCCGAACATGAAAATTTCCTGGCGTATATTGCGCGGTTTGGAAAAAAACTTCGGGCCGTCGTTTTATCTTTTTGACGCCGCGGCGTTTGACCGCAATTTCACGGAATTCCTGGCCGCCTTCCGCGGTCATTATCCGCGCACCGCGCTGGCTTATTCCTATAAAACCAATTATCTCCCGCGGTTATGCCGCCGCGTCAACGAGTTGGGCGGTTACGCCGAAGTCGTTTCCGGCATGGAGTATGCACTGGCCCGGCGGGTCGGCGTTCCTCCGGGCAGGATTATTTTTAACGGCCCGTACAAGACCGCCGGCGATATTGCAAGAGCTTTGGCGGACGGCGCATTGGTCAATCTCGACAGTCCGGCCGAAGTGGAACTGGTCCGGGGGATCGCCCGCAAACGGCCGCGCAGCGTTTTGCGCATCGCCCTGCGATGCAATTTCGACCTCGGCGCCAGCGGCGTTTCCCGTTTCGGGATCGACGCCGCGGGCAATGATCTGGCGGATGCCATCGCCCGCCTGGGCCGGATCCGGAACTGCCGCATCGATGGGTTGCACTGCCACTGGCTGCCGCCCGGCCGGAGCGCCGCGGCATACGCGGCGATCGCCCGGCGCATGCTCGAGCTGGCGCGGCAGTGTTTTGGCGCGCGGCCGCCCGGACTGCTGGACCTGGGCGGGGGATTTTGCAGCAGAATGCCCCCCGGTTTGGCGGCGCAGTTTGATTTTCCCATCCCGACTTTTCAGGAATACGCCCGCGCAATCGCCGCGCCCTTCGCCGCCGCCTTTCCCGGGAATGGTCCCGAACTGATCCTCGAACCCGGCCTGGCGCTGGCCGCGGACACGCTCAGCTTTGCCGCCAAAGTGGTTGCGTTGAAAACTATTCGATCCAAAACTTACGCGCTTTTATCCGCGAGCGTCTATGACGTTCAACCCACGAAAAACCAGAAAACGCTCCCCCTCCGGCATTTCCCCCCGCCGGGCGGCGCCCGCGCGCGCCGCCGCTCCGGCCCCGTGGATCTGGTCGGCTACACCTGCATGGAAGACGATTGTCTGTGCCGGAATTACACGGGCGCGCTGGCCGCCGGCGACTATGTTGTTTTTCAAAATGTCGGCGCTTATACGATTGTTTTAAAACCGCCGTTTATCGCGCCGGCGCCCGCGATCCTGGGATGGGACGCAGCGCGGCGCAAATTCGAGGTTCTGCGCCGCGGGGAAAATTTCGACGATGTTTTTGCCACCTATGTATTTGATCCGCCCGGCATTAGACCTGGCAGAGGGGCAAAGGGGCAGAGGCACAAAGGGGCAGAGGAGCAGAGGGATACTGAACACTGAACAACATTAATGTCCGTTTCCGAACTGTAGTAGCGCCACGGCGTGGCGCAATCCGGATGCCGTCAAAAGGCAGAAAAGACCAGAGGGGGCGCGGAAATCAGTGTTCAGTGTTCGGTGTTAAAACTGTAAACCTGCAAACTTACTGCAAACACACGCACTCACAAACTCACACACTTAAATTTCCTCTTCGCCCCTTCGTGTCCTTCATTCCCTTCGTGTTTAATTTCCGATTTCCCCCTTCGCGTTCCTTGCGTCCTTTGCGGTGAATTTTCCGTCTCCGCCTGGCTCGCCGCGGCGCGCATTTCCGACAGTTCCCGTTTGACACTGGCCCGGCGTTGTGATAACCATTGCGCCATGCCGGTTTGACCATGCGGCGGCGCCGGACGAATGGCCGCCGCCCGGACGGCATTGCGCAGCGCGGTGGTGTCAAAAGAATCGCCGGGGAGGATGCTGGAATCATGCCGTCCAGGGAAGACTTGAACCAATACACGGAAGCGTACAGCGGCAGCCCCTTTCAGGAAGAATACGAACGGGCCCTGCGGCGCTACCTGCATTTTTGCCGGACCCGCAAAATCAGCGCGCAAAATTACCTGGAATTGGGCATCGGGCATGGCATCACCCTGGATGGTCTCCGCCGTGATTTTGAGCGGGTGCTGGTCCTGGAAGGCGCGTCGGCCATGGTGCGCAAATATGCGGGCCGCTACCCCAACGTTGAAATCATCGAGACCTATTTTGAGGATTTCGCAACGGAAGAAAAATTCGACCACATCGGCATGTGCGCGGTTTTGGAGCACGTGGATGACCCGGTTGCCATCCTCCGGAAATACGCCGGCTTCTTGACGCCCAACGGCCGGATGTTCATCGGCGTGCCCAGCGCGTCTTCCATGCACCGCTTATTGGCGCAGCGGGCCGGCATGCTTGCCGATCTGCGGAACCTGTCGGAGATTGACCTGGCCTTCGGCCATAAACGGTCCTGCACTTACGAGGATTGGCTGGCCATCGTCGGACAAGCCGGTCTGCGGATTGAAAAAACCGCCGGGCTGGCACTGAAGCCGTTTGCCCTGAGTCAGTTGACGGCGTTGAATTTGACGGCGGCGGTCAAGGACGCGCTGGATGAGTTTGCCGAAAATTATCCCGAATTAGCCAACGGCTTGTTCATTGAAGCGCGCGCCGGCCGGCCGCCGGAACCGCACAACGATCGACAACCGGCAGTCTAACAGGATCAAGTGACGGCCGGCGGGGCATTGCGGCCTGATCGCGTGTGGCTTAATCCTGCCGCCAAATAATGCTGGCATTGCCTGGGAAAAAGTGTTATTTATCAAAACTTAACTCCCTTGCCGCATCTAATGGGATTTTCCGCCATGCCGCCAGCCATGCCAGAATCCGCGCCGTCCATCATTCCCTTCAATCGTCCGGCGCTGGCCGGCCGGGCAATGGAATACATGGCCCAGGCCGTCACCCAGGGCCAGATTTCCGGCGACGGCCCGTTTTCCCGGAAATGCCATGCCTGGCTGGAGCGCGTCCTGGGATTGCCCCGGGCGCTTTTGACCACTTCCGGCACCCATGCCCTGGAACTGGCCGCCTTGCTGCTGGACATTCAGCCCGGCGATGAAGTGATTGTTCCGGCGTTCACGTTTGTCTCCACCATCAACGCCTTTGTGCTGCGCGGCGCCCAGCCGGTATTCGGCGACATCCGTCCGGATACCCTGAACCTGGACGAAACGCTCCTGGAACGCCTGATCACCCCGCGCACCCGCGCCATCGTGCCGGTGCACTATGCCGGGGTAGGGTGTGCGATGGACGCCATCATCGGCCTGGCAGCCGCGCGCGCCATCCCGGTCGTGGAAGACAACGCCCACGGCCTGTTCGGGAAGTACCGGGGGAAATACCTCGGCACCTTCGGCGCGCTGGCCGCCCAGAGTTTTCACGAGACCAAGAATTTTTCCTGCGGCGAGGGGGGAGCGCTGCTGATCAATGACCCGCGCCTGGCGGAGCGCGCGGAAATCCTGCGCGAGAAAGGCACCGACCGCAGCCGGTTTTTCCGCGGCCAGGTTGATAAGTATTCCTGGGTTGACGTGGGCTCGAGTTTCCTGCCGTCCGACCTGCTGGCGGCATTCTTGTACGCGCAGTTCGAACAGCACCGCGTGATCCAAGGCAAACGTTGCGCCATCTGGGAGCGCTATGCCGCCGGGCTGCGCGGCTGGGCGGATGCGCATGCCGTGCGGTTCCCGGTCGTGCCGCCGGAATGCGAACACCCGGCGCATATGTTTTACCTGCTCTTGCCGGATTTGGCGGCGCGCCAGGGCCTGATTGCCGCGCTGCGCCGGCAAAATATCCTGGCGGTTTTTCATTACCTGCCGTTGCACCTTTCGCCCATGGGCCGTAAGTTCGGCGGCCGGCCCGGCGATTGCCCGGTGACGGAAAACATCAGCGACCGCCTGGTGCGCCTGCCGTTTTATTATGATCTGACGGAAGCCGACCAGGCGCGCGTCATCGCGGCGGTCGCGGATTTTGCGCCATGAGCGATTCC
>CAZYXU010000045.1:0-22745 GCA_964650945.1 uncultured Verrucomicrobiota bacterium
ACACCAGAGAATCCGGCACATCCACATGTTTCAATCCTCTTGATGAATCCACGCATGCCATCTGAAATCGCTAATCGAGGTTTCTGGCCGGAGGACACGCGACCGGCGATGAAGTCGTAGTACCGGTCCAGTTCTCCCGTGTACCCCACCAAGCTAAAGCGCGTCGCCTCTTCCGTTTCCATTTTTTCAAGGAACAATCCGTGCTTCAGGAAGTACATCAGGTAGTCAAGTTCATCGAAGACCCGGAACTCTGGAATGTCGTTCGCCCGAATACGCCGGTCCAGATAAAGGAGGAACTCGCAGGGCGATTCAATGATCTCGGAAATAACACGTAGGTCGTTGATGAACACGGTCCAAGGCCAGTCTTGCCCCTGAATGAACGACATAGCCCGCAACGAGTTCAACTGTGTGAGAACTGGCTCCTGACAGTCCAACGTTACGTTCACAAGGTGAAACCGCGCGTAATCAGCGCCCTTGACCTTGAGGACCTCATTCCCTCGGTCGTCTTTGAAAGTCGAAATGTCTCGGGTCCTGATGTACTCCAGAGCCTTCTTCCCCTGCGAATACGCTTTATCGATCAACTCACCAATGTGCTTCTTCAGTCTCTCGACGGCACCCCTCTTCGCTGGGGCCGTGAACATGCCGGATTTCGCTTCCACGATGAACATGACGTCATCGAATACCACCATGCCGTCAATTTCCCCTTGGACCTTTTTCCCATCCTTCTCAAACTCGAAGTGAAGCTGGCGCCAGGTCCTGCACCCCGGCAAAAGTGCGCCCAGGTAACGTAAGGCCAATTCCTCTAGAACGCCGCCCCGCATAGGGATGTACTTGTTGTTGAAGTAGGCCTCGTCCGTATCACGGATCCATCCCTCGAAAATCTCGAACGTGTGCCGGTCCAGGAGTTGGGGCACGAAACTGAAGAAGCGTCCGTTGTGCCGGATCACTGGTCGCTCGGTCACGATGCTCGGCGTCGAAGGCAATCCGCGCCAATCGTTCTGACTCAGAAACTTCGCATTATCCCCCCAAGTGCACGACACCCGGTCCAGGAATTGAACCGGCAGTCGCTCGTTCGGCTTGACCTCATAGAGATTTTCCGGAGTCAACGCCTTTAGTGAATCCTCGACTTTCCTGTGCAGTTCATACTGCGGCGCGGTCAGGTTCGCACGTGCATCAGCAATATCGGCGCCATCCTCCGGCAGCGGCACCGCTGCTATGGCGTCCCTGATTGTCTTGCCGGCATCAAGCATGCGAGCCAGGCCCCGATTCAACTGTTTACCGACCTCAACCATCGCCTCGACTAATCCGCGGCCCGAAAGAGCGAAATGCTTAAGGAAGAACGAGTCATGGGGTTCGAGCACAGCCCTCACCAATTCGACGTGGTGCTCTTGGTACGAGTGTCCCCGCACCATCAGATTCATTGAGAAGACTTCATTCCGCAGTTGATTGAGCGGATCATTCAGCCCGGATTCATTCAGAGATCGCGCGTGGAAAATAAGATCGACCCGAGCGAAAATGATCTCGGTCAGTTCAACGACGCGCATAAAATCATGCTCCTCAGCATGCGCGTCGAAGACTGGCGAAGGGATCGCAAGGGCAATACTGAGCAAATACTCAGCGTACGCCTCGCGTCCTCTGAAAGTACTCTCGGTGTACGTTTCAGGGTCACACGCACAGTTCTTAAGGGTGCTGATCGACAGAAGCTCAAAGGGGTTCACGCGTCCACAGATGGCGGCAATCTCATCTACGGCACGCCTGACTTCGGCCTGCATCTCCGGGATCCCCTGCCGAAGGTGCTCACGAAAGACCCGGACTCCTTCCTCATTCAACAAGGACTGAATCCTCATATGTCGTCCCCAACGCTCGAAGACGAACGGCCCAACGCGTTCGCGCTCGACAATAACCGGTTTCGCAGGCTGTTGTCCTCTGTGTTCTCTCTTTATCCGGCTCTTGCGTCCCATCACAACCTCAAAGGCGGACAACTGCAAATAAGACGCCGATCACGACTGGAAACACAGCGAGATCGGAACCGCAAGAGTGCAGAGGAGGCACAGCGTTACCGCCTTAGCGTATCGAGCAACACCCAGTCGCCGGGGGCGCGTTCGTACTGCCAGAACGTCCAACCGTTGCAGGTCGGCCGCTTGCACGCGGCGGCAGCCGCCAGCGAGGGTGACGTGTACACCTTCCCATCGAACCGCACAGTTCCATCCCGCCGCACCCGCGCGCCCAGCGTCGCGCCCTTATACCGACCGCGCAGCTTCATCGGCCTCGATATGTACTCCGCCAGAACCGGCGTGCGCCCATCAGCCCTCTCGACGACCGGCTCGCGCCTCTTGTGTCTCGGGCAGTAATCCACGAAAAGGCCGTCCACTTCCGCCATCACGTTCCGCTTGATGTCCCGCCGAAACCGCCGACGCAGGTCCTCGCACTTGCCGAACTTGCCCTTCTGCTTGTTCCCCGTCGGCTTCACGACTCACAGGATCAACGCCTCAAGCTCGCGCAGGTGATGGTTGCCGATCGTCAGGTACACGGAGAACCGGTCCCAGGATGCGCCATGCCGGTCCTTCAGATGATGCCGCAGCCGGCTCCGCAGATTCGTTGCAAGGCCCACGTAGTATATCTTCCCGCGACGGTAGAGAGCATAGACGCCCTGCCGGCCGCGCACGTACTGCCGGATGATCTCCTGATGCCGCTCCAGCGCTTCGCGCGAAATGCTCTCCAAGTGTTGACAGACAAATTGCGCGCTCCTCTTCATGATGTGCCCCCAGATTGGACACCCTACACGAGCACGCCCGGACCGTGCCCGCCAGGATACTCGAAAAGATAAGGGAAGATAAGTGGTCAACCCTATAATATAATAATATTCGATCCGGCACTCATAAAACCATTCCATCCTGGACACAACATCAAGCAGGACGATATTGTGAAAACGGGATGGGGATGCACCCTGCCGAATTTCCCATCACTTAATTATCACTTTATGCCCCTTATGTCTAGGACTTTTACGTGGACATTGCTTGCCCCTGCCCTCCACCGTCCGTGATTCATTTTCAACGGGACTGCCGGTCGGATCGGGTTTTGGATGTCGGACCAGGGGATCGGGTTGAAAATTCGGGGGTTGGACGTTTCCGGCATAATCACTGGCGTCCCATAAGGGACGCCAAGGCTGTAGGTTATTAGACTGTAGGCTGTAGGTTAAAACCCCGAAAAACATCGGCAAAAAAACCGGAACTGTGTTTTCCGATCCGATGCTTGAAATCCGCGGTTTTCCTATAGTCTACAGCCTTCAGCCTGCAGTCTGAGCATCCTGTGGGATGGTAGTGTGGCATAATCAAAACAAATAAAATGTCCGGATGAAACCGGACGGCTCACGACACGTTCGCCCTCCATCGGAAGGCAATTTGATGGGTTGGTTTTGGAGTGCGAACGTCTGAAGCGCCGGCGGCTCCGCCGGATCCTTTCTTGTATCGCCGGAGGATCGTGTCACCCCACGGGCAATTGTGTCCGCTACCCATGATTCAGCACGAAATAATCTGGCGGAAAAACCACGGCAGAATGTGGGGCGCCACACTATGGCCTGAATCCGTGACGGGGTTTTATTATTATTACATAATGATGTGTAAGGCAACCATTTACAATTTATTAAATAGTCACAAAAAGTACAAACCGTTTGATTGAATAAAAGAGCGCCCGCCGGGTGAGGCCGGGATGTCGCATCTGCTTTGTTGCGAAGGATTCGCGGTATATGAATACAGCGTCATCCTTCGCGCCGCGCATCTTCGGCATCCGGGCCTCATCACGGATTCAGGTATTGGGTTAATACATTCACTACTACCCTCAATTGAGGATACTACACTCAATCCGAATTACCTACTTTATTACCCATATAACTGTATATTACCTACTTCTTTTTCCAGCGAGCATTGCGCCCCATACCCAGGCACTCGACACGGCCATCGGCCTTAAGGCCTTTGAGAATGCGACGAATCATATCCACGCTCACACCCGGACAGGCGTTCTGAATATCGCTTATCGCAAATGGACCGGGAAACTGCTCGATGGCTCTGAGAATCGCGGCCGTTTTCTCGCCTTTGGCCGCGCCGAGTTCTCCTGCACGTTGTTCGAATTCGTCGTAGGCTTTCTTGATGATGAACAATAAATACCCAACGTAGGGCCAAGGATCGTGTTTGCCTTCATGCCAGCCTTGCGAACTTTGCTGAAGCGTTTCGTAATATCGTTCCTTATTCTCCTCGATTAATCGCTCAAGGCTGATGTATCGGCCCACTTCGATGCCAAGGTGATAGGCGGTCAACAGTAGAAGAAGTCTAGAAACACGCCCGTTACCATCGCGGAACGGGTGGATACACAGGAAGTCGAGGTTGAACGCTGCCATGACGATCAGCGGGGAAATGTCATGATCTCGACACTGGTCACGCCACAGAGATACCAGTCTGCATGTGAATTCGGGAGTCTCGGCCGGGGCAACGCTTCGGAAGCGAATGCGCTCTCCGCCTCCAGGAAGTTTTTCGATAATATCAACCGGTTTATCCTTGTATTGACCCGCGTCCCATACATTGCCTCGAGATAGTTTATGGAAATTAAGTATCGTTTCTTCGGATATCGGCAAAGCAGATCCGCTCGTATGAATCAGGTTTAGCGCATCGCGGTAGCCGGCGATTTCCTCTTCGTCGCGGTCCTTCAGGGTCGGGTGGCCAAACACCACGGTGCCGACACGGGACTGGGCGATTTCCACGCCTTCAATGCGATTCGAGGATATAGCGCTCTGCGCGATGGCATGCTCTTTAAGCACTTTCAGGCGCTGGGGCGATTGACGCGAGAATAGTTCCTGAAGTCCCTGGGCTTTGCCAATGTCCGACAAGTACCACGACACCGACATGGGAATTTGGAGACGGCGGTCCTGGATGAGTTGGAGGGTCTTCATTTGATCACCAACCATTCAGAAAAGGGGTCCTATATTTTAATAATTTTCGCCTAGGCCGGCAGCCATAATACCATTTCAATCCGGTCACCACATCAAGCAGGACGACATTGTGAAAACGGAATGCACCCTGCCGAATTTCTCACTGTTTAATTATCACTTTATGCCCCTTATGTCTAGACCTTTTGCAGGGTGTGTTTTGCGTCATTCATCAATTTTTTGCGCCACGCAAAAAATTCACTCCACCGTTACCGTAACCACATCGGTCAGGATCGGCCCATCCGGATAATTCAACACGCCGTCCATCACATCCACGGCGAAATAAAAATTATAGGCGCCGCGCGGCAAGACATAATTTTGCAACGCGGGAGTCGCGCCCAAATCGGTCAATGCGCCCTGATATGCGGGCAGGCAGGCGGCCAGACTTCCGGCGGGAAATGGCGTCCAGACCATCGCGCTGTCCAGGTAATACCAATCCGATCCGTAATTCGGAATGGCCACTACCCACCAGTCGGCGGCTATGCCGGCGTATTGGCCGGCAGTCAGAGCCACGGTAATGGTCACCGGCATGCCATAATCAAGCGATAACGACGCGGCCACGCCATTGGCCTGAATTGACGGATCGGTTTTCGGCTCCGGATCAGGCGGCTGGGAGCGGGTCTGATTCATATAAACCAACCCCCAGTTAATGGAATTCACCAGGCCCTTCGTATCCATATAAACGGGCGGATCGCCCTCCCATTGCGGATCAATCACCCCGGTATTATACAGCCGGGCGGCCGTCTGCAGGTAGTTGGATATGCCGCTGTATTTATAGGCAAACGTCATGGCATCCGCCGCTGTCAGCGCCCAGTTATTATGATCCACGTAACTCGGATCGCTATGATCGAAGAAATATTCATACACGGTGGCGGACATATCGGGCCCGACATCCGACATGGTGTAATCACGGATGAAATCGCAATAAGCGCGGATGGCCGCGGCTGCGCCGAATGGATCGCTCACCCCGTATTCGACGCAGAAATCCAGGTATTTGCCCATGGCCCATAGTACCTGGAATAACGGAAACAGTTTTACCGCGATACCCGGATGGGCAACGCCATAGGCGTCGGGATCGGAAAGCCAGGGCTTATTGGACAAACTGGCGGTGCAGGCGACAATATTCGTGATTTCGGCCAGCCATTGAGCCTCGCCGGTTTCGCGATACCCTTCGATATAGCTGAAGACCAGGTTGGCTCGTTCGCGTTCGGGCAGCGGATTGGTGAAGTCGCTGAATCCGGACATGTTTTTGTTGCCAACCAGCGCTTCCAGCGCCACCTCCCTGAAGCGGCGCTCGCCGGTGAGATAATATGCCAGCAGCAAATCCGGTATGCCGAACACCAAATCCACCGACGGCGAATTCAAGTTGCGGTTGGGGTTCAGATTGCCGCGTTCATCATGCTGGCTATGGCCGAAATACGCGCCATGCGACCAGTGGGACGCCCCTTCATCCGGAATGTGCAGGATGTCCAAGTCCGACAGATGGCGCGCCGCGGGTAGCGCCAGATCCAGCCAGCGCATGTCGCCGGACCGGCAGAACTGGACAAACATGCCGTAAGTAAACCAGTATTTCAGGTTCATCTGCCCGGCGCAATGATTGTCGAATGCCTCGTAATCCAGCGGCACATCGCCAAAATCCTGCCAGCCGTAAAAATCATATCCGTCAATCGCGCGTTCCCGCAGAGTGGAATTTCCGAAGGACGGATCGTCCACCGCCGGATCGTAGTCCGGATTGGGTGTAAACGCGGTTTTGACATAATTTTCATACAACGGCCATGCGTTGGTCGAAGCCGGCGGCACTTCGCCCAGCGCCATGGTGTTGGTCAGCCAGGCCGGCGGAAAGGCGCCGAAGAGCGGCTTGTTGAATCCGGCTGCCAGCGCGGCGCAATCGGCATTTGAAATTGTTCCAACGCCGAAATCCAGCAGGATGCTGAATGTTTTTTGTTCGCCAACCCGGAAATTGTGGTGGAATTGCCTGCCATTGGGAAACAGCACGATTGACATCAGACCGGCGGGAGTCAACTCCATGGCCTGCGGATAATTCTGCCAGAAATCGCGCATGGCCGCCGTAACCCGCGGTCCGCCGGCGCGATAGGCGGCGAGCCAGCCTTCGGATTGGTTGCCGGTTATGGAAGCGCCGGCGCAGGAAACGATGTAACCGCGGTTGGTGCAATACGATTGCACGCGGGGTTGAGCCGAGGCCTGCTCGCCCGGCCAGCCGGGAGTGCCGGTGTAGACATTCCAGGAATCTCCGCCGCTGGACCCTTGAAACAGGCGCAGGGTATCCGCCGGATTTTCGAGGGCAACGGCCTGCTCGGTCAGGGCATGCAACGCGCCGCCGGCGGCGCGCAAACGCAAATTCAAGCGCAAATCGCCGATATAAACGCTGTTGATTGCGCCCTGATTGTGGGCATTGGTCGGCTGCCCCGAGTCCGGATCGGGAATTACCGGGTGATTGTTTTCCACCGTGAAATCCAGGCGCGCGGCGGCGCGCCCGGCGTAAAAATGCAGCCGCGCGGTGTAATCCAAAACGGCGGCCGCCCCATGCATTATACTGCCGCGCGCCCGGACCACGGCATAGAGCGGCCCGGCGCGCTCCACGATAACGCTGGTGGCGCGCGCAGTCAGATCGGGCGAGCCGCCCGGCACTATGCTCACAGAGTCCAGATCCTGATACGCAATGGCGGCGCCGGGCCCCAGTGTCTCCAGCAATGTCTGCCCGGACACCGTCACCTGCTCCAGCAAATTGAAGTCTATCGTGTTCAAAACGAATTGAGCCGCGCCGGTGTCAATGGTGATGCGATTGGCGGAGTTGGTGGTTATGCTGATCGTCGCGGATGGAACAGCCGGCGCGCCGGCATGATTCAATTGCAGCGCGCTCGAACCATTGCCGGCAACCGTCAAGGGGCAGGCAATCAGCGCCCAGCGCGCCGGCGCGTTGGTGTTGTCCGACGCCCCGGCCCACCGCGCAAGGATTTCGATTTGAGCGGGAATGCCCGCGCCGGAACCGTCAGTCAGCCCAAAGCGATTTGCGTCCGTTACCAGCCATGTCCGCGGGATCGGAACTCCGAACACGGCATATTCGTTTACCCGCGCAACTCCGGCGCGTTCAGCCACGGTAATCGAACAGGCATCCGCGGCCGCGGCGCATGTCGCGCCGGCCAGTCCGCAAGCCGCCAGGCAAGATGAACGGACCAACAGACAAGCAATTTGATTTTTCATATCCAAAAGATATCACGGCAAAAAAGCTATGTCAACGTAGGCATGGCGGGCATGGGGTCGTAGGCATGTGCAGCAAATACAAAGAAATAATCTCTCACAAAGCCGCTGTGCGGCAGGCGGCTAAACTTGCGTTGCGCCGGCAAGGCGGCTGGAATGTCCCCACCCGAAACACTGTCTACCCCAAATGGAATTAGCCTTGTTTGATTCAGGAAAAAAATGGGGATAGTCCAGTCACATTGACATTGACAGGGCATGCCAATAGTGGGACAATCCCACCATGACGACAAAAGCCGACAGCAAGAAACGCATTGTGTTGCCGGTCGCCAGGCCGGGAGATGTGTTCGATGTCCAGCGTTTTGGCGAAGGCCAGTTCATGCTTGTGCGCCTGGCGCGCCCGGAGCCGAAAGCGCGATTGACGCGGGCGCAGTGCCTTAGCGCGATCGCCGGCGCGCCGCTCCGCCCGAAAATGGACTGGAAAACGCTCAGGGGGTTGACGCGCGAGCCATGATGCTGCTTGACACCAACGTGCTGATCTACGCGTCGGACGAGCGGGCCAAACTCTGCCGCTGGGCGCGCCGAATGATTGCGGAGGGTGTCTCCGGTGACGGGGCTGCCGTCAACGCCGTCAGCGTGGCGGAGGTGTGCGTGGGCGATGCCGAGCCGGAAACCGTGGCTGACCGGATACGGAGTTGGGGGGTAGTCGTGCTGGATATACCCGCCGCCGCGTCGGAGGTTTGTGCGCGGGCGTACCTGGCCTACCGGAAGCGTCGCAAGTCCGACTCCGGCAAGGATGCGCCCGCTGTCCCCCTCCCGGATTTTTTCATCGGCGCGCATGCCCAGGTCATGGGTTGGACGCTGGCAACGGCTGACGAAGACCGGTTTAAGACTTATTTTCCTGCCGTACCGCTGAAATCGCCTTAGCCTGGCGGAAAAGGGGGTCAGAGAAGACCTCAAATTAATTTTTGCGCTGGCCGGACAATTCTCCGGGGATTGCCGTTCCGGGGATTGCCGGTTCCCGTCGCCAACCACGGCACCGGCCAGGCGGCCAAGCCGCGGGCCGCGCTGGCGGCGCGGGCCGCGCTGGCGGCACTGACCGCCCTACCGGGGAATGTGCACGCAGTTCGGCTGCTATCCGGCTTCGCTTAAGCCACGCCGGACAAGCAGTGGAAACGGAGAGGCGACGCAGCGGCTTTGTGCATCGGATCACCGGTGAGACTTTGTCCCGTACTTGCTACGGTCTTCGCGGACAGCAGCAATTGCCTGGTCGGCCGGCAGCAGCACCGTGTTGCCATCCTGCCAGACTGCCAAGGGCGTGCCCGTCCGTTTGTGTTCAGCCATCACCTCGGCAACGGCCGCGCGCAGCGCCTTTTCGCCTTCAATGGCAATAGCTGGCACTCTCTTGCTCTTCTGGTTCATCTTTGGCTTCATTTGTCCTCGCACTCCACATCCAATATTCGCTGCAATATATCCGGACGCACAACCGTGGTCTTGGCGCCGGAGATAGTCGCCACCAAGCGCGGGTCGGCCGTGGAGTTGTCATAGATGGCAATCGTTTCGCAAAGCCCGCGATATAGGTTGAACAGATTATGTATCCCGCGCTTGAAACGTCGTCCGATGGTTTCCGCGGGGATGTCGTGTCCGCCCTTACGAACCCTCTCCGCAACGCGTTCTTTAGCTAACTCAACTGACGGCAACCACAGGAAGAAAAGATGAATGTGATAGCCGGCGGCGCGCAATTCGCCAAAAAGGCCCGCATTACTGCGTCCTGCCAGTGTTGTCTCGAACGCAAAATCAACGCGCCTGCCCACGAATTCGCGGATACGAGCGAGAAAGATGCGGCCCGCCTCAAGCGCTACGGCGGTCGGATCGAATGGCGAAACGCCCGCCGCAATCAGGTCGGCATTGATGAAATTAACCTGGGATATTCTTGGCAGGAACTTCATTGCGAATGTAGTCTTTCCAGCCCCGTTGGGGCCGGCAAGGACATAGACCTCTGGACGTTTTCGGCGCAAGCCGGCACTTCGCTTCATGTCAATTTCTCCCCGACGAAGCCCCCGGAACAGATGATGCGGGCTCATGTCTTGCTTCTTTCTTATGGACAATGCAATGCCGATCCTCTTCGTACATGGGGAAAAGGGGGCCGTCAAGTATTTTGTGATTTTAATAGCTTTGTTACATATAGCATGGAGTTCAACTTCGAGGGTCACAACTTCGAGAGTCAGACCTAAAGATAAAAGTTTATTATTTTACTGGCCGGACAATTTTCGTGGGATTGCCGCTCCAGAGATTGCCGGTTCCCGCCACGCAGCCCCGGCCAGGCGGCCCAGGCGCGGGCCGCGCTGGCGGCGCGGGCCGCGCTGGCGGCGCGAGCCGCGCTGGCGCACTGACCGCCCTGCCGGAGAATGCGCACGCAGTTCAGATGCTATCCGGCTTCGCTGAAGTTGAAATCATTCGCCGAGCAGGGCATGCACCGCGCGCCAGCCGGCCGCGCGGACGCCGGGACACAACGGCATGGGCGCCGCGTACTCCGCCGTGTCGGCATGCACAACCGCCGCTTGCGGCACGCAGCGCCGCTTCATTGCCGCCGCCAGCCGGACCAGGGAGCGCGCATCGTCCGGCATGGGCGTGCGGGTGGCCTTGGCCTCGATCAACAGCAGGCGGCGATCGCCTTCGTCCACCACGAAATCAACCTCCAGCCCCTGACGGTCGCGGAAGTAGTACAAACCCCGTTCGCGCCCCCGATTCAGGCGGTGCTTGACAATCTCGGCGGCGACCAGTCCCTCGAACAGCGGCCCGCGGAAAGGCGAGTTTGCCAGGGACGCTTCGTCCCGGATTCCCAGCAGCGCGGCCGCCAGCCCGGAGTCCGCGAAATAGAGCTTGGGCGTCTTGACAATCCGTTTGCCGAAATTCTCGTAGTAGGGCGGTACCAGAATAATCTGCATGGTGACCTCCAGGATGCCCAGCCATTGGGTGATGGTTGGGACACTGACTCCCAGCGGCGCGGCCAGATCGGTCTTGTTGAGCATCTGGCCGCAACGGCTGGCGAGCAGCCCCAGGAAACGGCGGAAGGTCGCAAGATCGCGGATCGAGGTGACAGCGCGCACGTCGCGTTCGAGATAGGTCTGCACATAGGAGCGGAACCAGATATCCGCCACGCCGGGCGCGGCCAGCACTTCCGGAAAACCTCCCCGCAACAGGGTCATGGCCGGCGCTTCTTCGGCGGAAAAAGGCAGCAGCGAGAATACGGCCGCCCGCCCCGCCATGGACTCGGTGACGCCCTTCATCAACGGCGCTTCCTGCGATCCGGTCAGCAGCCACTTCCCTTTGTGTTCCGGCTGGCGATCAATGCGGGCGCGCACATAGGCAAACAACTCTGGCGCGTTCTGTATCTCATCGAGTATGACGGGGAGCGCGAGACTGTCCAGAAACGACCGGGGGTCGGCCCGGACCCTGGCCACAACATCCGGATCCTCGAGCAGCACATGCCGGCAGGCGGGGAACAGATGACGCAGCAGCGTGGTCTTGCCGGAACGCCTGGGTCCCGTCACCAGCACGGCGGGAAAGTGCCCGACCGCCCGCCGCACCTCCATCTCCAAAGTTCGCGTTCTGTATTTCATGTGTCTTTTGTAAACCGCCAGTTTAGAATTGTCAACATCTAAAGTTTTGGGTTTAGTATTTAGAAACATCTATTTCAAGCAAGCAGTTTGCGCATTTTCAAATCCATATAACGGCATTCACCAGTACCAGAACTCCTTGGAGAAACCGTCGAAGAAGGGGAAGAATGCCAGATGAACGAGTCGCACTGTCGGTCCGGACGTTGTCGGCAAGCCATTGGCAAGCCGAAAGCCACCTTTTCCGGTCTCCTTTACCGCTCCCATTTAGTGCGGGCCTGGACCTCGAACAGATTGAACCGAGCGCCTTGCATCCGCGGCAAATTTGCCAACTGCCGGATACAGGTTAAATAGTGGCGTGCCACAGAATTATCCGGAATGCTGGATAATCTGGAGTACCTGAAAAGCGCCATGGCGATGCAGGGACAAAATCCATAAACGGCCAATCTCAAATCGCCAGGATGCCGGCGAATTTGATCGAAGGCAAAACCCGGGCTTTCAATTTGGGGATTTCATAATCCCGGGTCCCGGTATGGACCTGGTAAAAAACGGGAATATTGGTGCGCGGCGCGAAGTAAGCAATATTGCGGCTGAGATTGGTTTCGCCGGTTTTGCATTCCACGGCGAATACCGGCACGCTGTTGCGCAGGACGACAAAATCCAATTCCCGGCCTTGCGAGTCCCGCACAAAACGCAGTTCCATCCGGTCGCCTTCCCGATCCTCGATCCAGTGGCAATATTTTAAAAGATTGGCGGCCACCGCATTCTCCAGGCGGGCGGCGGCGCTCCCGCAAACTGACCAATCCCACATGTACACTTTCTGCTCCTTGCGGGCAGCCCGCAGGCGCGGCAATCCAAACGGCTGGATGCGGAAACAGAAGTAGAGGCTTTCCAGAATGGTGATCCAGCGTTCCGCCGTTTCAAATGCCACGGACAAGTCTTGACGCAGGTTATTGACGGATAAAACCGATCCGACGCGTTCGGGCAGTGTCTGCGCCAGTAAATCCAGTTGGGAAATTTCATGCACCCGTTCCAGGCTCAACAAATCCTCTCTAATCACCCGGCTTTGCCGTTCGCGTTGCCAGCGCTTCCAGTGCCGGGAGCTTGCCTTGAAAAAAGGCTCCGGAAATCCGCCAAACTTCAGCAAATGCTCCAAGTCCGATTGGGTCGGGTTGTGATTGATTTCATAGAGCGAAAAGGGATGCAGCCGGTAATAATGGTAGCGGCCCTGGAGCGAATCGCCGCCCCGGCGATAACGATCGAGTCTGGCGGAACCTGTAACCAAAAATTTTTGCCGGGATTTCCGGACGTCATAAAATCCCTTGACCATATTCCGCCAGCCCTTGTATTTGTGAATTTCATCCAGGATGATAAGCGGTTCAGCGGCCGGCAAGGCGTTTTGACGCAAAAGCTTTCGGGCATCGTAATCGTCCCAGTTGAGATAAGCGGGATGACTTTCATCGCCATTCGGCAGCAGGCTCAGCGCAAAAGTGGTTTTGCCCACCTGGCGGGGTCCGCCGATAAACACCATTTTTTCCTGCAAATCATCCGTTACCGCCGTCTTTAAATATCGTTCCTGCATACGCCTTACGCCTCCCGTCTACGTGCATAAATTCAGGTTAACTCTAATTTATACATGTATAAATTAGAGTCAAGCGAAAATTTCCCGGATGAAAACGGACGGCTCACGATACGTTCTCCCTCGAGGGAAAGGCGGAAACGCCGTGGCCACCATTGGCCACGAAATAGCATGCACAAAGCCCCTTGCCCATGCGGAAATGTAATTGTCGCTGATGGGTAAGTGTAATTGTCGCTGGCCAATCGGTGGGAACCAACCTGTAAACGACCCTAAACGACCCATTAAATGACCCTAATCGACCCTAAACGACCCAATAAACGACCCTAAATGACCCTAATCGACCCAATAAACGACCCTAAATGACCCTAATCGACCCAAAACGGCCCAAACGACCCTGAGAATGGGCGCAGGAGTCGGACTACAGGAGATTTTTGCGCCACGGCGGCCTGCCGGGTGGCAAGCCACAATCCGATCGGCGTTGCATGCCTGGCTCGGATCAGCAGGTTACGGGTGTTCCCGCCGGCGTTGGGCGCCGGCCTTCATCGCGGCGATGACTCCGCCCGCGAAGCCGATGAGAAGCGTCAGCGCCAGCAAGGCCGCCAGCGGCATGCTAATCGTGACGAATAGCAGCCGCGTGGCGACCGTCTGGGTGTTTTGCAGTATCAGGATGAGGGCCGCAACCGACAGAACCAGCAGCGCGATCAGTTTGATCTTAGGCAGAGATTCCATCTTCACGGGATGCCTTCCGGTCTATTTTTGCATGTCCGCCCCAGCCCCTTCCACGGCTGAACCGCCCTTCTCCAAAACTTCGCCCGTCTTTTCCACCACCACGCCGGCAGCGTCTTTTGTCGCCGCTGCGGCCTTCTTGGCAGCCTCGGCGGTCGCCGCTGCGGCCTGCTTGGCAGCCTCGGTGGACTTCTCCGCGGCCGTATCCACCGCGGCGCCGGCTTTTTCCATGGTTCCCGCCGTGCCGGATGGCTCCGACTTCTTGCTACACCCGGCCGCCGCGGCGGCGACGGCGACCGCCGCCATGACTCCCAGCACTCTGATTATATCCATCTTCATCGCGCACATTCCTTTAATTTAGTCCGGTTGTGTTCTCGGGGTGTGACCCGGCCGCTCTTAGAACCGCCAGTTGATGAAAATCATCCCGGGCGCCAGTTCGTTGGGCAAACCGGTGAACCATTCGTTCTGGGGAATAATGTTTATCAGACCGAGTTGCACCCCGCTTTCGGCCGTCTGCGCATAATTAACGAAGCCGAATTGCAGGCCGGTCAGGCGCCCCGCATAGTTCACAAAACCGCTCTGCAGCCCCTTCATCTGGCCTTCGGTAGCGTTCACGAAGCCGCCCTGCCATCCGAGGAAGTCGCCCTTCGTGTAGTTGATCAGTGCCCACTGAACGCCCTTGTAGTTATCGGCATAGTTGAGGATAAGCGACCAACTAAAACCGGCGCTCTGCCCCGTGGACCCGTTGACAAAACCCAAAGCCAGCGCGCTTTGCGGATTTTCGCCCCAGATGCTCAAGCACAAACCCTCGATCCTCTGTGCCCGGTCGTAGATCGCGATGTCCGGAGTCAAGCTCAACTGTATCGGCTTGCCCGCCGCCAGAGCGCCGGTCGCTATCGTAATACCCGCCAGGATTGTCAGAAATCTTTTCATTGCTCGCTGCTCCTTGTTGTTGACTGATGTTGCCCGCGTGCCAAGACTCCACCGATTCCGTCATGTTTTACCCTGCCGTTGATGCTCCTTTTTTCCGTATACCGCGTTCCCTTGCTTTAGCCGACTGTCAGCACCCGGCATCCGGCAAAAAAGCATGCCGCCAGTATCGCCAAGAGCCGAAAACTCCACCCCGCCACTTTATTGATCATGTTCCTTCTCCCGCGCAACGTTCCCGACCCGGATGCATTACTGTCGGCCATGCAGCCTATTCCACGCGGATGCCTCGGACGCTGTCGATAATGCCAAACGTCTGCAACAGCCACAGGCAGACGATGACGACCACGACGATGTTGAGAATGGTCTTGATCGGCTTGGCCATGGGGATATAGGTATTGATCGCCCATAGCGCGGCGCCGACAACGACCAGTACGATGATGATGGTAATCAGCGGCATGGGGTCTCCTTGATTGAGTGTTGTGTCTTGTTCTTCATTCAGCGCAACGATACGCGACGGGGTGGCCGCTCGCCATGGGGTGTAACCCTACCGGGACGAGTTGACCGGCCGCTCCGGCAATGCCCGTTCATGTGTTAACCCTTACGGCCGTTTGCCTTGACGCGGAATCGAGCACCTCCCGCACCCTGCCGGCGAGGTCATCGCGCGTGAATGGCTTGGACAGGAAGTGCAAGCCTTCATCCAGCACGCCGCGATGGGCAATTACGTCGGCGGTGTAACCGGACATGAAGAGCGCCTTGGTGTGCGGCTTCATCTCGACGATGCGCTTCGCCAGTTGCCCCCCATCCATTTCGGGCATCACCACGTCTGTCAGCAACAGGTGGATATCGCCGGGATGCCCGGCGGTCATCTTCAGGGCTTCGCCCGGCGTCTCGGCGGCCATGACTTGGTACCCGAGCGATTCCAGGAACAGGCCGCAGGGCACGCGCACCGAGTTCTCGTCCTCGACCAGCAGAATCGTCTCGCCCCGGCCCCCAGGGGATTCCGTCTTGACGGGAGGGGTGGTTGCGACGGCCTCCGCCGCGACTTCCGGCAGATAGACCTTGAATGTCGTTCCCCTGCCCGGTTCGCTGTAGACGTAAACGAATCCGTTGTTCTGCTTGGCAATGCCGTACACGGTGGCCAATCCCAGGCCCGTGCCCTTGCCGGGCCCCTTGGTGGTGAAAAACGGCTCGAATACCTTCGCGAGGGTTTCTTTGTCCATGCCGCTGCCATCATCGCTGACCGACAGGCACACATACGCGCCGGGAATGGCTTCCGGGTGGGTCGCGCAATAGGCGGCGTCAATCGTGGCGCTCGCGGTTCCGATGACGATCTCCCCGACCCCGTCGATGGCGTCCCGCGCATTCACGCACAGATTCGCGAGGATCTGGTCAACCTGCGACGGATCGATCTTGATCGGCCGGATATCCGCGCCGGGCCGCCACGCCAGCTTGATATCCTCGCCGATCATCCGCCGCAGCAATTTGAGCATGCCGGACGCGGCATCGTTGAGGTCCACCACCTTCGGGGCGATGGCCTGCTTGCAGGCAAAGGCCAGGAGTTGCCGGGTGATTTCGGCCGATCTCTCCGCAGCCTGCGTGATCTCGTCCAGCCACTGCCGGATCGGATGGTCAGCGGGAAGCTCCTCGCGGCATAACTCGGTGTACCCCATGATGCCCATGAGGAGATTGTTGAAGTCGTGCGCCACGCCGCCCGCCAGCCGGCCGACCGCTTCCATCTTCTGGGCCTGGCGGAGTTGATTGGACAGCCTGGCTTCCTCTTCGGCCGCCCGCTTGCGATTCGTGATGTCGTGGAAATACCAGATCCGGCCCCGGATTCTCCCGGCGGCGTCCGTCAAGGGCGAGGAAAACCGGTCAAAACATCGCCCATCGAGAAAAAGGATTTCATCCCGGCTCTTTTCCTCTTTGTGCTCATAGAGATGCGCGACGGCCCGATTGAACTCCTCGGGATCTGCCAGTTGTTTTGAGACGTATTCCAGCATCGTTTTATCGTCGTGGGTGTCCAAGATATTCCTGGGAATTTTCCATATTTCGGTGAAATGCGTATTGAACAGGAGCGAATGGCCTTCGTTGTCCACGGCCAGGATGCCGTCCGGGGAGGCTTCCTTCTGGGCTTCCAGCAGCATTGTTTTCATCACCAGCGCCTGCTCGGCCTGGGTGCGCATCAGCGCCGATCCGATGTGACTGGCGATCTCTTCCAGGATTTCGATGCTTTCGATGGTGAAGCGGTTCTGGCGCCGGTCGTTGAACTGGAGCAGCCCCACGATTTTATCCTTGTTGCGGAGCGGCACCAGGGCCACGGAGGCATACCCATGATGCACGCATTGGTTCCGGGGATGATGCCGCGGGTCTTCGCCGGCTGGGAGATCCGCCTGCCGGGCGGTATCGTTTGTCCAGGCGCTGCCGCCGCGAGTGAACAGTGGATTGGCCGTGTCGGTTTTCCCCGCAAGGACCAGGCCGCAGGCGCATTCCAGGCAGGGATTGCCCTGGTCGTCCCGACATGCTTCGCCGTTCTTGCCGCGCGCGATCACCGTGTTTTCCGTCAGCAGAAAATCTTCCGGAAAGCCGTCCTGGGCAATGTATGGAAAGTCCTCCCGGTCTTGCAGGCGTATGCCCACGGCGTCGAAGCCGGTCTTGGTTTTCAGCAGGGCGAGCACCCGCGGAAGGTAGTCGTCCGCCCCGCCCGGCTCGTTCAGGATTTGCAGGATGTCCTCCCGCATATCCCGATACGCTTCAACCCGCTTCCGCTTGGTGATGTCGCGAATGTTGCACTGGATCACCCGCTTCCCATCCGCCAGATAGACGTTGCTGACGAATTCCACTTCGCGAACCTGGCCGTCGGCCGTCTCCAGCGGCAGGTCTTCGTACCGGACATATTCCCGCGCCTGCAATTCCCGGAACTTGGCCGCGTTGGCGGCAAGATTCTTAAAGAAACCCAGTTCCCAGACCCGTTTTCCGAGAAATTCCGCGCGCGAAAATCCCAGCAGGTCCGTCAGAAACGGATTCACATCCACGACCATCCCGGTCTCGGCGTCGAGAATCAGAATCCCGTCTTTGGCCGACTCGAAGAGCCGCCGATACCGCAACTCGGATGCCGCCAGCGCTTGCGCCGCGCCCCCCGGCTTCCTGTGAGGTACACCAGCCGCACCGCCACTCTCGGAAATATGTGTTTTGCCTTTCATCGCACGCAAAATGATAGGAGGCGGGGTGGCCGCTCGCCATGGGGTGTAACCCTACCTCCTCAAATAAGTAACTTAATTTTTGCTCTGGCCGGACAATTCTCCGGGGATTGGCGCCCAAATGTGATGCGCCAAGCTGCTGAACGACCCTAAATGACCCTATAAACGACCCAGAGAACGGACATATGGGTCGGACCAAGGGAGTTTTTTGCCGGCACCCCCCCTTGGTGTCCCTGGCGTCTTGCCTCGTCCCGCGTAGTCTCTTGACGAAGCAGGGGCGGTTCAATCCCTCTCGCGTCCTTCCGCCCGCCGCGCGGCTTGCGGCCTTGACTATTGCCGGGCCCGGATATAACATTGGGGCTAATTTCAAGTCTCACCTTTCGAAAGAATTCAGAATAAAATCAAAATGTTCACGGGATTGATCCAACAGGTCGGGCGGCTGGCGAAAATTCAAAACGCGGACGGCGGCGCGCGCCTGCTGATTCACGCCGCCTGGCCGGCGCCGCTGGCGCCGGGCGAGAGCATTGCCGTCAACGGCGTCTGCCTGACGGCGGCCGCCATTACCGCCGGTGGATTCGCCTGCGACGTGCTGCAGGAAACCCTCCAGCGCACCAACCTGGGCGATCAACCGCCGGGCGCCAAATTGAACCTGGAACGCGCGTTGCGGCTGGGTGATGCGGTGGGCGGGCACCTGGTAACCGGGCATGTGGACGGCACGGGCCTGATCGGCAGCCGGCAACGGGCCGGGCGGGACCTGGCGCTGCGGATTGCCTGCGGCCCGGCCTTGCTGGCGGGCATCGTCCCCAAGGGCTCGATCGCCGTGGACGGCGTCAGCCTGACGGTGGCCGTTCTGGAGCACGATGCGTTTACCGTGCACCTGATCCCCTTCACGCGCGCGGCCTCCACGCTGGACGAACTGGCCGTGGGCGCCCGGGTCAACCTCGAAACCGACCTGATCGGCAAATACGTGGCCCGGCATCTGCAAGCGGCGCCGGCGGCGGCGCCGCTGACTGCGGACCGGCTGCAGGCGGCGGGATTCTGATAAACATCAGGCCTGCCGGACAGCCGGGCGGGCGGCTTCCGCCAGGCATGGCGTCATTTCCGGAACTTCCGGCGCCGGCGCCGTCCAGGGCGCCGTCAGCGGACAGGCCGGCGCGGAGGCGGGTTCGCCGGGCGCCTGCTTATAGACGAAGCGTTTCCCTTCGTAATTGCGCAAAACCACTTCGTGGTCGTTGATCTCTTCCACGTACTGGGGCAGCAGCGGAATCTTGCCGCCGCCGCCGGGGCTGTCGATGACAAAGTGCGGGACGGCCAGGCCGGAGGTCCAGCCGCGCAGGCCCTGCTGGATGATTTCCAGGCCGGTTTCCACGCGGGTGCGCAGGTGTTCGGTGCCGGCCACCATGTCGGCCTGGTAAATGTAATACGGGCGCACGCGGCAGGTGAGCAGCTTGCGCATGAGGGTTTTCATCACTTCCGGATCGTCGTTCACCCCGCGCAGCAGGACGGTCTGGTTGCCCAGTTGGATGCCGGCGTCCGCCAGCATGTTCAGGGCGCGGCGCGCTTCTTCGGTGATTTCATCCGGGTGGTTGAAATGCACGTTGATGAACAGCGGGTGGTATTTTTTCAGGATGCGCACCAGCCGGGTGGTGATGCGTTGCGGCAGGAAACACGGCATGCGCGTGCCGATGCGGATGATTTCCACGTGCGGGATGGCGCGCACGCCCTTGAGGATCGTTTCCAGGCGGGCGTCGGAGAGCATGAGCGGATCGCCGCCGGAGATGATGACATCGCGGATTTCCGTATGCGCGCGGATATATTCCAGGCCGCGGGCGATGAAACGCGGGTGCATTTTCTGGACATCGCCGACCATGCGTTTGCGCGTGCAGAAGCGGCAATAGGAGCCGCATTCGTGGGAAACCAGGAACAGCACCCGGTCGGGATAGCGGTGCACAATCCCCGGCACGGGCGAATCCTGGTCTTCCTCCAGCGGGTCGTCAATGCCGGAGGTATCCTGCAACTCCCGGATATCGGGCACCACCTGCCGGTAGAGCGGATCGTCCTTGGCCTTGATCAAGCCCAGGTAATAGGGATTGATGCGGATGCGGAAGCGCGCGGCGAGCTGGCGCACTTCCCCGACATTCAAGCCGAAAATTTCCGCCACTTCCTCCGCCGTCGTCAGACTTTTCTGCAGCAACTTGCGCCATACTTCCATGGCAATCGAACCTTTCTATAGATATTTGCAGTAAATCACCCGGTCGTCCCCGGGCCGGTAGAAATCACGTATCCGCGCGCATTCCGTATAACCCGCCCGCAGATAGAATTGCCGGGTGGGCATATACTTGTCTTGTGAAGACGTCTCGATCACAATGACTCTTCCTTTCTTTTGTTTCACGGTGTTTTCCACCTGCGCCAGCAAAGCTTTGCCGCAGCCGCGGCGCTGGGCGCCCGGATGCACGGCAATCCAATATAAATCGTAAGTGCCTTCGGTCATGGGCGTCGGGCCGTAACAGGTGTAGCCGGCCGGCCGGCCGGCCTCGTCCTCCAGCACGTCCACGATGTAATCGCTCTGGCAGGGCTGTTCGAGGAACGTGTCCATCAACTCCACCGCCACCTTTTCCTCCTCGGCGGTGAACATGTCCGTGGCGCGGATGACCTCCCGCAAAGCATCGCGATCCGCCGTATCCAGCATGGGTCTGATCAACATGCCGCGCCTCGCTTTCTCCGCCCGGCCGCCAGCACCTGCGCGCGCCAAAAATCCGGGTAGTCCAGGCCGGCCGCCGCCAGCGCGCGCGCCAGGCCGGCGTCCCGGGATGTGTCGGGGTTGGGATTGATTTCCAGCAGATAAATCCGGCCGCGCCGGTCCATCCGGAAATCGAACCGCGCATACCCGCGCAGGCCGGCCGCCGCCCACGCCCGCAAGGCCGCGCGGCGCAATTCCCCGGCCGCGCGCGCCGGCAGGCGGGCGGGACATTGCGGCACGGTTTTGCGGTAATACTCGTGGCGGGGCTGCCACTTGGCCTGGAACCCCACCAGCCGCGGCGCGCCGGCCGGCAAATCCCCGAACAGGATTTCCGCAATGGGCAAGACTTCCGGCCCGCGCCGTTCGATGACCGCGACGTTGAACTCCCGGCCGTCAATGTATTGCTCCACCAGCGCCGGCCGGACGTAGCGCGCCGTCACGCGCCGGATTTGCGCGGCCAGCTCCGCGCGGGAGCGCACCACGGAATGACGGTAAATGCCGATCCCGCCGTCCTCCGCCGCCGGCTTGACGATCAGCGGCCAGCCGGCGGTCCGCGGCACATCCCCGGCAATCTCCGCCAGCCAGCCGTCCGGCACGTTCACGCCGGCGGCGCGGAGCAGCAGCTTGGTCTGGAATTTATCCTGGCATAAACGCAGCGCGCGGGCGTCATTGCCCGTGAACGGGATGCCCAGCAGTTCCCACAAGCCCGCCACGTCCGGCTCGCCGGACGGCCGGCCCCGGAAGCCTTCGCACAAATTGACCAAAACCGCGGGGCGGAGGCGCTGCAGGCTTTTGCAAATATCCGGCACGCTGTCCCGCACGGGCAGCAGCGCCGGCCGGCGCCAGCCGGCCTGCGCCAGCGCGGCGGCCGCCTGGTCCGCGGCGCCGGCCACGGCCTGTTCCGCCGCCGCCTCCCGGGTTCTGCCGGTCATGGGCATATAAGCGTTATACACAACTACCACGCGCTCTTTCGTGTGCTTGGCGGGTTTCATTGGGCAAGGCCGCAGCGTTTCAGGGCGATTTGCGCCACCCGCAAAATCAAGTCGTTGTAATTGTAGCCCGCCGCCCGCGCCGCCGCCGGCAGGGCGGAATTGTCGCGCGGGTCCGGCAGAATGCCGGGCAACGGGTTCAGCTCGATAATCTTGGGCATGCCGGACGCGTCCAAACGCACATCCATCCGGCACCAGTCGCGCAGGCGCATCACCCGCGCCACCCGCAATGCCAGCGCCCGGATGGCTGCGGCGAGTTCCGGCGCCGCCGGCGCCGGGCAGACGTGGATGGCCAGGGGCCGCGCCGGATCGTCCCAGACCCACTTGGCTTCATAGCCGTAAATGGGATTGGCGCCCGGCGGCAGCACGGAATGGTCAATTTCCACCAGTGGCAAAATCTCCCAATCCGGTTCATTGCCCAGCAGGCCGACGGTGAACTCGCGGCCGGGCAGGAACTCCTCCACCAGCACCGGCTGGGCATACCGCCGCATGACCGCGCGCGTCTGCTCCAGCAGCTCGGCGCGGGTGCGCACCAGGCTGGCGTTGCTGATGCCCATGGAGGAGCCTTCCCGCAGGGGCTTGACGATGGCCGGGAGGGGGAACTGCTCCAAATCCTCCGGCGCCGTCCGGTCATCCGCCACGCGGAAAGCGGGCGTGGGGAGGTTGTTGGCGACCAGGATTTCCTTGGCGCGGGCCTTGTCCAGGCAGAGGCTCAAGGTCAGGGCGTCCGATCCCAGGCAGGGCAGATCGAGCATCTCGCAAACGATGGGGAT
>CAZYXU010000046.1:0-22534 GCA_964650945.1 uncultured Verrucomicrobiota bacterium
TCAGTGAGCGGTGATCAGTGGAAGAGCCGGCCAGTGCACGGAAGGCGGCAATGCCGAACGGCTCAAGCTCCACATCTATCGCGCCGTTTTTCATCGGCAACGTCTTGCCCGACACCAGGTCCGCCACCTGCGCCGCCCCCTCCAACGTCACCGTGCCCTTGATCGGCCAATAACCCGGATTGGCCACGTAAAAGAGATAGGCATCTCCCTCACGCAACGCCCGGATGGCCAGGTTGGAGTTGAAACTAGTCCCCAGCACCGGCTCGAATCGGCCCCACGGCAGACGCCGCAGCACCCGCGCGAATTTGCGCTGCATGCCCTCCACCCCGATATAGGGCGACACATCCGTGAAGCCCATCATCACCATCTGCGGGTCCATGCCGATCAGCGCCTGGGTGTAGGGCTCCATCGCCATTTCCTCGCGCTGCTGGCCCATCATGGTCTGCTGGTACGGGCGCGGCCACCCCGGCTGGTACGGGAAGTTGGCCGCGATCCGTTCCACCTCGTGCCAGTTGATGGCCAGCATCAACGCGCGCCGCTCGGATCCGGCAAACGGACGATAGAACCCCGGATCGTGGTTCCCCTGCCATCCCATGGCATACTCCATGATTCTTCCCGCTGGCCGGTAGCGGGCATTCGCGTGCAGCCAGGGCATCAGCCAGAGCCCCGGCTGATCCTCGAAAACCTCCGGATTCCAGCCCCACTCATTCAGATAATCCTGAAAGGGACCTTGCTGGTGTTTCCATTCCGAAACATGGTCGGCTGTCAGGTAACAGGACGCCACAGTCTCCAGGTCCGGACGCACCGCCCGGATTTCCCCCAGCACTTTCGCGAAGAACTGGTACATCTTCTGCGCGCGCCAGGCCAGCCAGCGCGGCTTCATCTCCGCCGATGTCAGGAACTGGTAGCGCTTCTCAAACCGGTCTGACTCTGGCCCCGCTGCGGGGACACCCTGAGCGGAGTCGAAGGGCGGCACCTTCATCCCGGTTTCCTTCTCAAAAAGTCCGATCGTAAAGTCATCGTAACCGTAGGCCAGGGGATCGGCGCTGGATGCACGGTAGCTGGGAAGCCAGCCGCCCCCGAAAAAGGCCGTCCAGTTGATCCCCAGGAAATTGGGCTGGGCCTTGAACTCCTCGGCCAGTTGCCGGGCGATAGCCAGCATGTCGTGCTCGATCTCCGGGTGCATGAAGTTAAGACCGCCGTTCCCCGCGGGCGGGCCAACGGCCGGCCCGCCGCCCCCCTTGCGCCCACCCAAATACCATTCCGGTTTCTGCTCGTCTTCGCCGCGGCGGAACGTATTCACAAATTCGACCGACGCATAGAACTGCAGGTCATTGGCCTGCAAGACGCGCGAGAGCACATCGTAGGGATTGTAGTGCACGCGCGGATCACCGGTCAGGTACTGCGGCGCCGTGTTGCGATCGTTGTACTGGTAACACCCCATGGTGTGCAGGTTTTGACCGGCAAAACGCATGTATTCCGCATAATGGCTGGCGGCATCCTCCATCACGCGCAGCCGCTCACAGGCTTCCTGTACGGCATTCCGACTTCTTTCCCCGGCGCCCGTGCTGCCGCGACCGCTGTTGGGAAGCTGGGTGAAAGAGCTGAACAGGTTGTAAATCCCGCTCTGATAGGGGCACGTCCGCTCGGTCAGCATGCCGAACCGGCGCTGCTTGCCGACGGGCATGGCGCCCGCGTCAAGCTCCGGCAGGGAACCGGCAACGTGATAGATGCGCAGCCGCGCCGCGGCCGCGTCCGCGTGGGTCATCAGCGACATCACGTTGATGGCATGCGACCCCGGGTCGGGCCGGTAAATCCATTTCATCTCCAGCATTTTGCCCGTATTCGGGTACTTTCCGCCCGTCCACACGATCGGACCGCACTTGGAAGAGGCGTCGGCAACTTCCTGGCCAGGCTTCGCTTTGTTCATGCGCGAAGCCGCGTTGCAGGATACCCCGATCCAACGCTCGTCATCGTCCGGATACTCCAGCACCAGCAGGTACCAGTCGCCGGGGTGCGCAAAATCCACCCGGTAGGAGAATTGCGCCGTTTTTCTGGACGCAAAAACCTTGCGCGTCGTGCGATATTTCAGTCCGCCACGCTCGACGATCAACGGCTCATCCACCGTGTGGTAATAATTCGACCCCCACTCCAGCCCGCCTGGGATCAGCCCCCTGACGTCCGTCTCAAACCACGGATGCGGGTCGTTGGGATCGGTGAAATCAACCGTTTTCTCCAGGGTCAAGTTCATCCCCTGCTCCAGCGTGTCCCCGGCGCTGTCCGGCATCTTGACCTTGCCCGTTACCAGCAACGGCTCCGGCTCGCGCTCCTCCACGATCTTCCCGTTGACCTGTAAACGGCTGGTCAGCACGTAAACGCCGCGCTCCAGGGTGACCGCGCCGATCGAGGCGGTCAGCGAATCGCCGGCGGGCGTGAAGTCGGTCGCCGCGCCGTTCGTAACCGGCGCAAAGCTTCCATCGTCGGCATAGCGCCGCAATTCCCACGCCCATTCCGGCTTGCCGGCGCCGAAACCCGGAGGGATGGCCGCTTCCAGGCTGAACGGGACGCTTTCGTTGTAGATCAATTTGGCGTCGCCGGGGTTGCGCAATTTGATGAGCCCGTCGTAGCAGGGCATGTCGCCCAGCGGGCGGGATGGAAGCCCGAATTGCGTGATCAGGGACCAGGTCGCCTCGGCGCCGGCGATCCCGGTTCCCTTGTTCCGCACTGCCTGCCAGGTCGATGCATCGTAATCCGGACTATGCCACGCAGCGCCCGCCGTGCCGCTCCACACCCAGTTCGTGCCGCTGTCGAATGGGAAGCGCTCACCGGAGGCCATGACAACCGAGCCGCGCAGATACGCGAAGCGCGGCGAAAACAGCCCCAGCACATTCTTGCCGGACTTCAAGTGCTGTTTGAGCGGAACACGCTTGGAATGATACATATCCGCGCCGCGATAGATGGGGCGCGGCAGAATCACCGATTCATCATCCACCCGCTGCCCATTGACATAGAGCACGCTCATATTGCCCACCTCTGCCACCGCCTCCCAGATAGCGCCGGCGGGGATTTCAATTTCTTTCCGGAAATAACTCTCCTGGAAACTGCCGGACAGCTTGATGTCCTTGAGCCGGATCGTCTTACCGGACAAACCCTTACCCTCGATCGCCAGTTTCAGCCCGCCGAAATTCTTGCCCTGCAAACCGATCACAAGCGGTTTTCCGGCGTCCGGCGCAACCGGCAGCCAAGCACCCACCCGGTTATAACGCTCCAGGTAAAAACCATGGGGCATGATCCGGATGGGCTCCGCGGTCTCGACGCCAAACGTCAGGGACAAAGACGGCAAGGGGCGCGCCAACGCTCCTTTCCAGATACACTCCACAACGTCGGCTTGCGCCTCCACGGTCACGCCATCCCCGCCCATAGTCAACTCTCCGCCAACGCACTCCCAGGCGCCCGTTTTCACAAGGTCTTGTTCCAGCGCAGTCAGGCACGGAATCAGCAACTGCGCCCGATCGAAAAGCCGCGCATACGTGGCATCGTCTACGGGATCGGAAAAACCGTTGAGCACCGTGGCCAATCCAAACATCACCGCCAACAACCGTCTGATCTTCATCATCGCATCTCCTCCCTATGTTTTTTTTGTTCCGCCAGCCATTCCGCCCCGGCTATGGGGCAGATCGTCGTATCAAAAACACCCGACACGCGACACGGATCTCCCGCCGGCTCGCGCATTCACATTTTTATTCATAGAACTTTTTGACCTTACCCTCCGCCCAATCACTTCCCCGGCGCTTTATGCAACACGGTTCCCATGTGCTCCGTCGAACGCCAGTCTCCCGGATTGTACGTCCAGGATGAGACGGGGTGCCGGTTGAAACGGTACACGCGGTAGAAGTTCATCCGCAAATCTCCGCCGCGGGCTTTTTCTCCAAACACCTCCCGCCGGTCCATTCCGATCTCCACCACCCAGCCCTGCTTGTTCCGCCTCACCGCCGCCTGCCAATCCGGCGCGTAACGCTCAGCCGGCCCAGCCCCTGCCCCTCCCATCCCGTTGCGCTCCGCATACTTCGCGCCATTGGCGCTGACCGCAAACCGGTAATGATTGGTTTCATTCTTCGGCATCATGCAAAACGCCACCCAGTCATCCTGGGAACCCCATAGCGTTTGATCCACGTTTCCCCGGTCGGTTGTTCCCCGGATTTCATCCGGTTCCGGATCATAACATTCAAAGGCCATGAACAAGCCATCCCCCGCCCGCGCCGCTCGCACCATGGTTTGTACCGCGGAATATTCCTTCGCGGCGGTCACGAAGGGACCGGACGGCTTCGCATACTGCGCCGAACCCTTCCAGACATAATCATCCAGAATGCCGTCAATAACGGGTGCGGCTCCTCTCCCGACCACCAGGGTGCGCGGCTTGACCAGGTCCGCCGCATCGGGCAGTTCCGGTATCTTCTGGAACAGAATCGTCCAGAAAAACGCGTCGGTCACCGCGGCCCAAGCCCTGGCGGGGCGCTGTTCGGCCAACGCCTGTTCGACCGCCGCGACCGTCCCCGTGAGCGTTCCGTAATCCGCGGGACCCAGAAACCCCTTCACGTGCGGTTTCACGGCAGCCGCTTTGGCCCGATCCACAATCTGCCGGAGATGCTGAAGGTCCGCATCGCCCACCGGCGCGGTGGTCCAGGACGTGATGGCAATCTTCGGGATATTTGATACGGGATGCGGGATGCCAGAAACGGAAGCCCGGAAGGCAGCGATGCCGAACGGCTCAAGGTCTACGTCCATGACGCCTGCCCGCAACGCCACGACCTTCCCTGAAACCAAGTCCGCCACCTGCGCCGCCCCCTCCAACGTCACCGTGCCCTTGATCGGCCAATAGCCCGGATTGGCCACGTAAAAGAGATAGTCATCCCCTTCCCTCAGAGCCCGGATCGCGAAATTGGAGTCAAAACCGGTGTCCAGCACCGGCTCGAACCGGTCCCACGGCAGACGCCGCAACACCCGCGCGAATTTGCGTTGCATTCCCTCCACCCCGATATAGGGCGACACATCCGTGAAGCCCATCATCACCATCTGGGGATCGAAACCGATCAGCGCCTGGGTATAGGGCTCCATGGCCAACTCTTCGCGCTGTTGCGCCATCATCGTCTGCTGGTACGGGCGCGGCCAGCCCTCGCGATAGGGAAAGTTGCCGGCAACCCGCTCCACTTCGATCCAGCCCGCGCACAACATCAGCGCGCGTTGGCCAAAATCGGCGAACGGACGATAGAACTCCGGATCGTGGTTCCCCTGCCAGGCCATCGCGTAATCCATACGCCGGCTGGACGGTTGGTACCGCGCCGCCAACGGCAACCATGGCATCAACCAGATATTTTCCTTATCCTTGAAAGTTTCCGGATTCCAGCCCCACTGGTCGAGATAGGTCTGGAACGGAATATCCTGATCCTTCCATTCTTTAATGTGGTCGTAATTCAGGTAACACCCCGCCACGGTCTCCAGGTCCGGGCGCACCGCCCGGATGACCCGGTTCACCTTCTCGAAGAACTGGAACATCTTTTGCGCGCGCCAGGCCAGCCAGCGCGGCCTCATCTCCGCCGATGTCAGGAACTGGTAGCGCTGTTCGTATTTTGCTGATTCATTGTTCACGGTTCCAGGTTCACGCTTATGTGTTCCCGTGCCCGCTGATGACTGCTCACTGCTCACTGATGACTGCTCACTGCTCACTGATGACTGCTCACTGCCCCCCGGTACATTGATCCCGGTCTCTTTCTCGAACAAACCGATGGTGAAGTCGCCGTAGCCGAGGTCCAGGGGATCGGGACTGGAAGCCCGGTAGTTGGGCAGCCAACTGCCGCCAAAGTAAGCCGTCCAGTTGATCCCCAGGAAATGGGGCTGATGTTTGAACTCCTCCGCCAATTGCCGCGCCACTTCCAGCATGTCGCGTTCGATGTCCGGATGCAGAAAATTGTAGCCGCCCCAGCCCGATCCCCGCAGGGGCACCGGTCCGCCATCGCCCGCGCGTCCGGCAAAGAACCATTCCGCCTTCTGCTCCGCGGCATCCCGGGCGGCCGTGGTGTAGAACTCCACCGACGCGTAGAACCGCAGACCGTTGGCCTGCAGGACGCGCGCCAGCATGTTTCTCGGATTGTCGTGCAGGCGCGGGTCGCCGGTAATGAATTGCGAGGCCGTGTTGCCATCGTGATATTGCAGGCACCCCATGGTGTGAAGATTCTGTCCGGCGAACCGCATGTATTCGGCGAAATGGCTGGCGGCATCCTCCAGCAGCCATAACTGCGCGCACGCTTCCACAACGGCATTCCGGCTGATCTTGCCGGCGCCCATGCTGCTGCGCTGCGTATTGGGCACCGCGCCGGGCGCAAAGGCGCTGAACGCGTTGTAAATCCCCGCCTCCCACGGATACGTGCGTTCGACCAGCATCCCGAACCGGCGCTGTTCATCCTCCGGCAGGGAGCCCGTGTCAAGTTCCGGCAGCCGGCCGGCCACGTGGTAAATCCGCAGCCGCGCGGCGGCGGCTTCCGTGTCCTGCATCAAGGACATCACGTTGATGGCATGCGATCCCGGATCGGGCCGGTAAATCCACTTCATCTCCAGCATCTTCCCGGTGTTCGGATATTTCCCGCCGATCCAGATCGCCGGTCCGCATTTGGAACTGCCGCCCGACAACTCCACGCCCTTGCGTATCGGCTTATCCCGCGAAGCGGCATTGCACGACACCCCGATCCAGCGTTCGGCGTCATCCGGATATTCCAGGACCAGCAGATACCAGTCGCCCGGATGCGCAAAGTCAACGCAGTAGGAAAACTGCGCCCGCGCCACCGGACGCGTGGTCCGGTAGGTAAGCCCGTTGCGCTGGACAATCAGCGGCTCAGCCACCGTGTGATAATAATTCGACCCCCACTCGATGCCGGGCGGTATGGGGCCCTTATAGTCCGTCTCGAACCACGGGTGCGGATCCCGCGGGTCGGTGAAATCCACAACCTTCTCCAGCGTCAGATCCATCCCCTGTTCCAGGGTGTCGCCCGCGCTTTCCGGCATCTTCACCCGGCCCGTCACCACCAGCGGCTCCGGTTCGCGCTCCTCCACGATCTCACCATGGACCCGCAGGCGGCTGGTCAACACGTAAATGCCGCGCTCGAGGTTCATGGACGGGAGCCCGGCTGTCAGTGAATCGCCCTCCGGCTTGAATTCCTTGACCAACCCATGGGCGGTTTCGCTGAACGTTCCGTCCGCGGCATAGCGGCTGATCTCCCATCCCCATTCCGGTTGGCCGTCCCGCAATCCCGGCGGAATCGCCGCCTCCAATTGAAATGGCTGGTTTTCATCAAAGAAGAACTTTTTATCAACGGGGTTGCGCAGTTTGATCAACCCGTCATAGCAGGGCATGTCGCCCCGCGGACGATAACTGAGCCCGATGCCGCTGACTGGAGTCGCGAAGGCTTCGCGCACCCGGGCCGCCAGCAGGGAATAGTAGCCGTCTTTCACTTCCGCTTGCCGGATCGCCGGCCAACCGGACGCATCGACGTCCGCGGTGAACCAGTTTTCCGGCGCCTCGTTCCGCCAAACCCAGTTCGTGCCGCTATCCAGGACAATCCTCTCGCCCGACGCCATGATGACACTGCCGCGCAGGTAGGCTGCCGGGAGACCGTTGGAGCGCATCACGGACATTCCCAGTACATTCCGGCCGGGCTTCAAGCGCGCCTTCAGTGGAACACGCTTGGAATGATACATGTTGCCGCCCTCCTGATAGGGACGCGGCAGAATGATCGTTTCGTCATCCACCCGCTGCCCATTGATATAGAGCGTGGTCATATTGCCGACTTCGGCCACGGCTTCCCATATATCGCCCGCGGGGATCGTCACTTCGCGGCGGAAACAGCCTTCGTAGAAATCGGCGGACAGTTTTATATCCTTGAACCGGATTGTTTTACCGGATAGATCCTTGCCCTCGACAACCAGCTTGATCCCCCCTAAATCATTGCCCTTTACGCTGAAGGTGAGCGGCCTTTCAGCGTCCGGCGCGACCGGCATCCAATCGCTTAGCCGGTTAAAGCGATCCGTGTAAAAACCAGACAGCATGACCCGAACGGGTCCCGCGGCCTGCACGCCAACGGTCAACGATAAAGCCGGCAAGGCGCGCAGGAACGCGCCCTTCCAGACAATTTCCAGCGCATTCGTCCGAGCCTGCACAACGATCGCGCCGGCTTCCGCGATTTGGCGGCCTCCGATAATTTCCCACGCGCCGGTTTTAAGCAGGTCCTGTTCCACGGTCGCCAGGCCGGGCATCAGCGCCTGCGCGCGGTCGAACAGGCGCGCATACGTGGCTTCGGCAATGGGATCGGAAAAACCGGTAAAAACCATCGCTAAACCGAACAGCCCTGCCACCAACGGCCTGATGTTCATCATGACGATCTCCTTCTAGGGTTAATTTATCCCCGGAAACGCGGCGACTTTTTCATAGGTAGGACGAGCTCCCCGATAATCAAGTCTGCGGCAACTGTTTATGATGGCAAAGGGCAAAGATCTATCGCGTATTCAACGGATAGCAAACATTGCCCCGCCCGGCACATACTCAAACGCGCCTATATCCACCATGCCGCTGAAGCGGTCAATACGCAAATGCCCGTCCAGGTCCTGGGCGCCGTTCATCCATTCCAGAAAATTCGTGCCGGCATTCACGCAGAGGGAGTCGGCACGCAGTCGATAATTGCCGGCATCCCGATCGACAAAGGCCGGCTCGTTCGTGATGATGTTGACGCCGTTGGGTATCGACGGCGTCGTGCAGATATTCGCGTTGGAACAGTTGGTGATATCAACTCTCCCCCAATTCAGCGTTCCGGACGAATTCCGGTTGTCATACACTACCGTGTTCACAATACGCCCGCTCGAGCCTCCCCAGCCGCATATGCCTCCGGCATCAGGCGAAAGCGTGCGATTGCTCACCACCGTGCAATTTTCAATCAGCGCTGAGCAACCGTTCCAGCCAATGCCGCCGCCGCGACCGGCGGTGTTGGTCAACACATTATACGCGATCAAACTGTTCCGGATGACATTGTTCGTGTTGGCGGCAAAACTTATTCCCGCGCCGTGACTGAAGGCGGTATTACTGATAATGCTGCACCGATCCACCACGGTAACCGCATTGGTATCATAGATTTGCACTCCCCCTCCGCCAGCAGTACGGCAATGGTTGGCGATGATGTCGCATCCGCGGATATAGGCTTTCAGGGTAACCCCCGCCCCAACCCGGATCCCGCCGTCTCTGTTGCCGGATATCATGCAATTCGAAATACACGCGCCGTCGCCGCCGGAAATATGTAGTCCCCGGTTGAAATTGCCGATGATCCTGGAATCAACGACCAGGGTGTTGGTGCTGATGCGGATGCCCGCGTCTGATGATGCCGTAACGGTGCAATTGGACAGTACCGTATTGGCCCCGCCAATCAGCACTCCCTCAAAACATCCCGTGATCACGCAATCCGTCAATTGGCCGACATACAGCCGCACGCCATACGCGAGGTTGTCCATCCCGAAACTTTTGACGGTGAAACCGCGCACGACGGCGCCGGCGTTGGAGACGATCACCCCGTTCCGGTTCGCGCCCAGGCCGTCCAGCACGGTATTTTCCGGCGCGGCAATGTCGGCGCTCTGGATCGTCAAGGCGTACAGGTTTGTGATCGTGGCGCTGAGCGCGTATGTCCCGTTCGAGACCGTGATCACATCGCCATCGCGGGCCAAGGCAATCACCCACGGGATGTTGGTGGCGGCCGTGGCCCAACTCGTGAACGGCGCCTGGTCAAACGTATTGGTGCAAGTCTCCGGCGTTCGCACATAATAATTCGTGCCGGCGGACGCCGCCGCCACAACCAGCTGACAGAATACCAGCGGTAACCCCCATATCTTTTTCATAACGCGCCCTCCTTTATAAACAAAAATGTCTCAGGACGGTACTACTTTCAATAATTGTAGCACATCCACTACAACACCCCACACTAAAGCGTATATTTTATTGCATCACGGACAACACCGGCGTTTCCAGCATACCGGCCGGCGGCTTGTTCTTTTCCATCCTCCCATACAATTTGGCCAGAATGCCGCCCAGCGACGTGCGCAACCTGAAGACAAAGCGATTATCGCCGCGCTTCAAAAACGGTCCAACCTCCAGATGGTATGGCGGCCACCCCAAGACCCCCGCCGATCGTCCGTTGATTTCCACTTCGAACAAATCGCTTTGACAGCCCATGTCCAGCAGCACCCGGCCGGGAACCTTCGCCAGCCGCACGCGCTGGATATATTCCGCCACCCCCACAAAATCCGGATAACCGCGCACCTGCAATGGGCCGGTCTCCACCCGGCCCGGCAAGGCGGCCAAAACGGGGGGCTGGTCCTTACGGTCCAGGCGACTGGCTGATATAAAATCGCCACGCAAGACGAACGGCGGCAAATCCGTCAACGGCTCCATGCGCGCGGTATAGCGGCGAATGCGCGCCGGCGTGTATCGGACCAGGATTTCATTATGTCCCCGACGAATGGCCTTGCGAATATCGCAGGACAGGTTGGCATCATCCCACACTGGCGCCAGACTTTTGACGGCGGGAATCCGGTGCCGATTAACGAACACCTCGCACCCATCGCAGCCATCCACCACCAATTCCAGGCGTTGTGGCTGGTAAGTGATTTCGACCTCACGCCGCAGCCAATACGCGCGCTCCGGCGTCAATTCCATCGGCGTCATTTCCGCACTGGGCGGCGCCCAGTCATCCGCCCGCACGCGGGCCGGCGGTTGCGCCGTTACTTTGCCCGTGTAAACCGCCATGGGCAACGAAACGGTGTTGCCGCCCGGCAGCCGTAACTTCCATTCATCACGCAATGCCAGCCATGGTTGTTGCCAAGCGGCGGATGACACAAGCCGGCGGGGACGGCGCTTGCGTTGGACGCCGGCACGGAGCAACAGCAACGATTCATCAGGCAACAGCCGTTCCCGCACGCCCAGCGGTTCGCCACTTCGCCCATCCGCGGTATCCATCCGCCGCCATTCACCTTCAAGATCGAGACTGATATCCGCGGCGCGCGCGCCAAAATTAGTCAGGAACACCACTTCTCCAGCCCGTGTCGCACGGCGGGTTGCCATCACATCCGAAGCCCCCGGCCCGTCAACCGGCGTCATCGGCCGGAGTCGGGACCGCAAGACATCCGTCACCGCGGCAACAACTTCCGTCCGTCCTGCGCCAACTTCCATCACACGCTCCCGGGCGCCCCAATTACCGGGCCGCATGCGGCCCAGCTCATCCAGCACCATGGGAATGCGCCCCGCACAAAGCATCAGTCCGCCGGCACTGACAAACCGGCGCAAAACCGGCGCAACCTCCGCGCTGATATAATGAATATCCGGGAAGATCAGCGCCCGGCAATCAAACTCCCGCATCCGCAGGCCGCCGGACACGGTTTGGGCGGCAGACAACACCTGATCAAACACCAGGTAATAATCCCAATGCCGCCGAAGCAACCCATGTGCCAGTTCATGCAGAACCCGCTGCGTCGCATCCCAGGCCGCGTCATAATAATACGGCCCCAACCCCATGGCGCGCGGCGGCGCATATCGCGCGCGCGCGTCCAGGCCGGGATAATACAGACCCACCTCCGTCACCAGCCGCGACCCGGAATTCAGATACGACATGGCGCGAATATGCCGGGAAAACATATTGTAGCGGCTTACCCACGGCGTCCAAAACGCATGGCAGCCGCAAAATTTGCGGAAGCTGCCCAGCGAATCGGCAAACAAATTATCGTTGATCAGGCTGAGGCCGTGATGAAACAGGAAGTCGGCCGCGCGCTTGTAATCCAACATGGTCGCGCTGTTGGGCATACAGCCAAAGGCTTCGCATAATGTGCGATCCTTTTGGGCAAAATAGGCGATGCTTTCGATCAATTTACCGGTAACATCCCGCTTGGCGCTCTCAGCGGCCGGAATAAGTTTCCCGACATCATAACTGGTCACGCCGCACAACAAATCAATCCCCGGCGTCTGCATTTCCGACAACATCGCGTACATATCGCCATTGCGATGCACACAGTTCGCCAGCACCTCCTCATGCAGCAGGTGACCGGTCATTTTCAGCCCATGGGCCTGGCACCAATCCGCATACTGCCGGAAGAAATTTTTTTGAAACAACTCGACAACAAGCCCCCAGTAATCAGCACGCACACGCCGGGCATCGGGAGCATCCGCCAGCAGGGATAAAAGGCGCGGCCGCAGGTCATAGCCATACTTCTCTTTGAACAGTTGAAACAAAGCGGGAGTATATGGCAGATTCTGCGCGGCGCCGACCAGGGCCACGGGCTCATCGGTGAAAAAGCCGACGATCACATCGCCAAAATATCCGCCGACTTCCCGTTTATAAACTTCATGCGTCAGGTCAATGTAAGCGCGGACGGCCGCCGGGTTCAGGGTGTCCAGGTAGCCGGTCGTGCCGGATGCCCATTCCGCCCCATATGCGGCCAGTTGAAAATTTTTATTTTCAACAATTTTCCAGGCTGGTTTTGCCAGGCCGGCATTTTTTTGCCCGGCCGGGTTTATTTGCAGGGAATGCTGGCGGAAACGCGGAAAATCCCGCAATACTTTGCCGGCGCAGGTGCCGCTGGGCCAATTGAATTCATCATAAATCCAGAGTTTCAGCCCCCATTCCCGGCAACGCCGGCAAGTGTGGCGATAAAGGTCGAAATATTCCCGCCCCAGATATTCCGGCTGCAACCCATACAACGGAATGATAATGATTTCATAAACCTCCATGGCCATGAACCGCTTAAGGTTCCGGTCAATGGTTGCGTTGGTCATCGCCCCCAACCAAGCCCACCAGGGGGCCGGCCCAAATTCACGCTCGGGTATTTTTAAAGATCGTGTTTCCATATCATCACCATCCAATACCGCATTTTATTTGCCACCGCGCGCCCGGGTTTCCGCGACAAACAGAAAACGAACTTGATATGGCTGAAGTTTCGCCGCGCCCGCCACCTTCACGCATAGCGCCCCGCGCCGCTTGCTTATGCGCGCGGCGGGGATGCTGGCCATCCGTCCGTCATCATCCATGAATCGGACCCGATATTTATCCGCCGACCGCGCCGCCGCCAATTCCACCGCAAAGCCATCCGCGCAGGACGTGGAGGCATTAATCAGGCTCAACACCCGCGTGCCGGTTGAAGTGTCGTCCAACAGCACCGGGCAGATATCCGGCGCGCCGCGCACCACCGCCGGCAATGTTCCGCCGCTCAACCACGCCAACACCGCTTGCATTTGCGCCTGCTTGGCCTCATTGACCCAGAACGGCGTATCGCGCAAACGACAGGCGCAAACCGCCAGCCGCCGCCCATTTTGCCCGGCCACCAGCATGCCGGGGGCGCCGCGCGCGCCATTAAGTTTGATCAAGCGAGTTGCCGCACGCCAACGCCGCCCGGCCGCCGCGATCTTTACAATATCGCCAATTCCACCGCGCGAGGTCATGTAACAGCCGGCGGCGGCGCCATTGCAAACATCCGGCATGAAAAACTCCTGTTTGTAATCCGCCGGCGACAAAGGTCCGGCGATTTTCACGCCCAGTTTTTGCGTGAACCCCATGGTGGCGATCATCGCCAGCGCATCGCAATCCATGAAGACATTTTTTGTTTGCAACAACAACGCAAGCCTTTCCCGGGGCATGGGAAAACTGTCTTTGGTCAAAATAACCACGGAACTGTCCGCAAACGTGAATGGTATGCCCAGCCGCCATAACAACGGCGGAATGTCCGACAATCCGCCCTTGATCGCCGCCTGCGCGCGCTGCGGCCGCAATTGCGCGGCTTTTTGACTGTATTCCACGCGGATGCCGCACATGACCGCGCGGTCCGGGATGGCCCGAACCAGGCTGTTTAACACCTTGTTGGTCCGCGCCATGATCCCGGCATACGGATGTTTTTCAGTGATTGCATCATAGCTGTCAAACGGCCAGATATTGATTTTTTTGATGTTGCACGCCAAGTTGGCCTTGATCTGGTAATCGAACCCGAACTGCGCCGATTTGTTGAAAAGCGAATGTGGATAAAAATCCACTTCCGCCTGGATTTCCGTGTTTGCCGACATGAGGCTTGACTGGTAAACCGTGTCGGCCAGGCCGGTCAAAAGCGTCAGGCGGTTGTTTTCGGCGTAGCATCCCTGTCCGGGGCGCACCAGCGGCGGCAAATCGCCGGCAAACATTTCCACCAATGCCCGATGATCCCGCCCTTCCATTGCGGAGATTTCCGTGCTTGTCAACATTAACCCCATCCGGATGTTCGGATTAATCTTATGGACGGTTTCGCGCAATGCCCCGGCCAACTCCAGCAACAACACCCGCTTGAATTCCATCCAATCGTTTTTAACCGGACTGGGCGTCGTTTGTTCCAGGATTGTCTTAAGCGATTCACGATCCACGTTGTGCGCAAAACGCCGCTTGAATTCCTTAAGATGCAAAGGACAAAAACAGGTTGGCCCCAACCCCTTGATACATTCATATCGAAAATCGTCATCCACCATCATGCTGGCCGGGCCGGTGCGCGCCAGTTCCGCATAGAAATACTTGATATAATCCAGATAGATCGAATCCAAGGGGCAAGGATGCAACGTCGCCGCATTGCCGGACATATCCACCCGCGGTTGCTTGAATCCGATATGATCCTTGCCGTCCATGGCGGCCCCGTAAAACGTGCGCAACACGCAATAGCCGGCGGCAATGCCATGATCCGCCAGATGCCGGATAATGCCGGTCAATAAAGCCCGCCGGGCGGCAATCGCCGCGCGCGGCGGGAAAACCGATTCGTTCACATAATCCACCGGCACCAACTGCACCTCCCGGATGCCGGCCTTCTTGCAAAATCCGACCATGCCCCGCAATCTGGCGGGGGTGTTGAAATGCGTATAATTTATACGCAAGGCATATTCGATTGACGGCATTGTATTTGCTCCGCATCCGGCGCTTTTGCACCTTTATTCAAACTTTACGGTCCCCATGTTCGCCATCGCATGCCAGTTGGGCGAATAGACCCAGGATGCATACGGCCGTTGGTTGAGCCGGAACAGGCGATGAAAATTGACTTTCCACTCCACGCCATCTTCCACGGTCTTGCCAAACGCATCCGCCACATCCAATTCAATTTCCACCGTCCAGCCCTGATCGTTCGTATGCACCGCCGCCCGCCACTTGGGAGCGTAATCGTAATCCCGCAAGCCATCGCTCCGGCACCGCTGGTCGAATTTGGCCCCACCGGCGCTGACCGCCAACTGATAGTAATTGGTTCCATCGGGCATGATGAAGCACGCCACCGTGTCATCGGCGGCCTCCCATATCAATTTTTCATCATCCTTACCGGCGACGCCCCGGATTTTATCCGGCTCAGGATCGCGGCATTCGAAGGCAATGAACAGCCGGTCGCGGGTACGTGCCAGACGGACAAACGTTTTCAGATCGGAATAGACTTTGGCCTTGGTTACAAATTCATCCATCGGCTTGGAATATTTTTCTTCCCATACCCGATCGTTCAAGATGCCGTCAATTTTGGGCGCAAACTCCGGCGCCAGACACACGCTGGACATCGCGCGTGATTTGATGATATCGGCGAATTGCATTTCCGGTATTTTCTGGAACAGCACGGCCCAGAAAAATGCGTCCGTTACCGCCGCCCATGCTTTGGCATAATGCTGTTTTGACAGCGCTTGGTCCACCCGCGCAACCGTGCCGGTGAGCACCCCGTAATCCGCGTCACCCAGAAAATCCGCCACATCCGGCTTGGCCGCCGCCGCTTGGGCCTGCGCGAGGATTTGACGCATATGTGCCAGTTCTTTTTCAGCCACTGGCGCGGTGGTCCAGGCGGTGATCTGCGGAAGCAGACTGTGATCAGTGATCAGTGAGCGGTGATCAGTGGAAGAGCCGGGCGTCGCCCGGAAGGCGGCCACACCGAACGGATCGAGCGCCACTTCGATGACTCCGTCTTTCATCGGCATAATTTTACCTGAAACAACATCAACGACTTCGCCGACATTGACCAAGGTCACTTGCCCGTTAATCGGCCAATAGCCCGGATTGGCCACGTAGAAGCAATAGTCGGCGCCCTGGCGCAAGGCCCGGATGGCGAGGTTGGAATCAAATCCCGTGTCCAACACCGGCTCAAACCGGTCCCAAGGCAAACGCCGCAACACCCGCGTGAATTTGCGTTGCATTCCCTCCACGCCAATGTATGGTGACACATCCGTGAACCCCATCATCACCATCTGCGGATCGAATCCGATCAACGCCTGGGTATAGGGTTCCATCGCCATTTCTTCGCGCTGTTGCCCCATCATGGTTTGCTGATACGGCCGCGGCCAGCCCGGCCGGTATGGATAATTGGCCGCAAGCCCCTCCACCTCAATCCACGCCACACACAGCATCAACGCGCGTTTGTCCAAGCCGGCAAGCGGACGATAAAATTCCGGATCGTGATTCCCTTGCCAGGCCATGGCATAGTCCAGCGCACCATAGGCCGGCTGGTAACGGGCATTCGGATGCAGCCAGGGCATCAACCAAAGGCCCGGCCGTTCTTTGAACAACTCCGGATTCCAGCCCCACTCGCCCAAATAATCACCGAAGGGCATTTGCTTGTGCTGCCACTCCGCTATATGATCGTAGTTCAGATAACAGCTGGCCACGGTCTCCAAGTCCGGGCGCACGGCCCGAATCACCCGATTCATCTTTTCGAAGAATTGGACCATCTTTTGCGCGCGCCAAGCCAGCCAGCGCGGCTTCATCTCCGCCGAAGTCAGGAACTGGTAGCGTTGTTCGTATTTTGCTGATTCATGGTTCACGGTTCCAGGTTCACGGTTGTCCGTCCCCTGATTACCGACACCTGATGACTGATCACTGCCAACTGATGACTGATCACTATTCACTGTTCCCTGATCACTGCTCACTGCCCACTGCTCACCGCTCCCCGGCGCCTTAATCCCGGTTTCCTTCTCAAACAGTCCGACGGTGAAGTCATCGTAGCCCATGGCCAAGGGATCGGTGCTGGATGACCGGTAGCTGGGCAGCCAAGCCCCGCCAAAATAGGCCGTCCAATTGACCCCCAGAAAATTGGGCTGAGCCTTGAACTCCTCCGCCAGTTGCCGGGCAATCGCCAGCATGTCATGTTCAATCTCCGGGTGCAGGAAGTTTTGCCAGCCGGCGCCGCCCGTACGTCCGGAAAAAAACCATTCCGGTTTCTGAACCGGACTGCTTTCACGATGAAACGTATTGAAAAACTCGACCGACGCATAAAAGCGCAGATCGTTGGCCTGCAATACTCGCGCCAGCATGTAATGCGGATTCCATTGCAGGCGGGGATCGCCGGTAAGATACTGGGGCGCGGTGTTGCGGTCCGTATACTGATAACACCCCATGGTGTGCAGGTTATGGCCCGCAAACCGCATGTATTCGGCATAATGCCGCGCCGTGTCTTCCATCAGGCGCAAGCGCGCGCAGGCTTCCCGCAGGGCATTATTGGTGAACGCGCCCGCGCCGGTGTCAGCGCGCTGGCTGGAGGGCACATCATCCAGCGCAAACGAGCTGAACAGGTTGTAGATGCCGCTCTGATACGGATACGTCCGCTCGGTCAGCATGCCGAACCGGCGCTGAGCCGCCAGGGGTAAATCGCCCGCATCCAGCTCCGGCAAGCGCCCCTTGATATGATAGATGCGCAGCCGCGCCGCCGCGGCATCGGCATCCTTCATCAGCGACAGCACGTTGATCGCATGCGACCCCGGGTCGGGCCGGTAAATCCATTTCATCTCCAGCATTTTTCCGGTGTTCGGATACTTGCCGCCCGTCCAGATTGCCGGCCCGCATTTGGAACAGCCATCGGCCATCTCTTTCCCTTTTTTCGGATTGCTCATGCGTGAAGCCGCATTGCAGGAAACCCCGATCCAGCGCTCGGCATCATCCGGATACTCCAAAACCAGCAAATACCAATCGCCCGCATGCGCAAAATCCACCTTATAGGAAAATTGCGCCTCTCTTCTATGGTCAAACGACTTGCGTGTGACACGATATTTCAGGCCGCCACGCTCGACAATCAGCGCCGGCTCCACCGTATGATAATAATTCGTCCCCCACTCAATCCCCCGTGGAATCAGCCCTTTCACGTCCGTCTCAAACCACGGATGCGGGTCTCGCGGATCGGTGAAATCAATCGTCTGCTCCAGGGTCAAGTCCATGCCCTGTTCCAGGGTATCCCCGGCGCTCAGCGGCATTTTCACCTTGCCGGTCATCACCAACGGCTCCGGTTCGCGTTCCTCCACGATCCGCCCATTGACCAGCAGACGGCTGGTCAACACATAAATTCCGCGATCCAGTTTGACGGAATTGATTTCAGCTATAAGCGAATCGCCATGGAGACCACAACTCGATTGGAGCCTGGGCGCCCCCACCCCGGTCTGACCGGCCTGAGGGCAGGCCGGCTCCATTTCCTGGTTTTTCATCGCGGTTGACGACAATCCACCGTCATGTAACAGTTTGAAATCCTGTAGGCGTCCTTGCGCAATTTGCGCAAACGCCCCGTCGGCCTCATACCGGTTGATTTCCCAAGCCAATTCCGGCTTCCCATCCTTGAATCCCGGTGGGATGGCCACCTCCAAGGCAAACGGATTCTTTTCATCAAAGAAATACTTCGTGTCACCGGGGTTACGCAGTTTGATGCAACCATCATACGCGGGCATGTCGCCCCGCGGACGATAATTAAAGGATATTTGGGTGGCCGGCACGGCAAACGCCTCGCGGCACTTGCGTGACATCAAGTCCGAAAAGGCATCTTGCGGGCCCGCGTGTTTGACAGCCAGCCAGCCGGCCGCGTTATAATCCCCGGCCAACCAGTTTGCGGGCGCCGCACGATTCCAAACCCAATTCGTGCCGCTATCCAGCAGAATGCGTTCACCGGAAGCCATGATGATTGAGCCGCGGAAATACGCCATGGTGGTACTACCGGCGCGCATCACATACAAACCAACAACATTCTTGCCGGGCTTTAAGTGCGACTTGAGCGGCACGCGCTTCGATTGATACATGACCCCACCCCGATAGACGGGACGCGGCATGATGACCGTCTCGTCATCCACCAACTGCCCGTTGACATGGAGCGCGGTCATATTGCCGACTTCAGCCACCGCCTCCCAAATCGCGCCATCCGGCAACGTCACTTCGCGTCGGAAATATCCCTCATAGATATCGGCGGATAATTTTATGTCTTTAACCCGGATTGTTTTACCGGCCAGGCCCTTGTCCTCGACAACCAGCTTAAAACCACCCAAATCCTTACCCTTCAGATTAAACTCAAGCAATTGTTTGGCGCCCGGCTCAACGGTCTTCCCGCCACCCACCAGATTAAACCGCTCGCCATAATAATCATGAAGCATGACACGCACCGGCTCCGAGGCCTCCACCCTGAAGGTCAAATTCAGGCTGGGCAACGCGCGCGGAAAAACACCTTTCCAGACCAGTTCCACACTGTTAGTCTGGGCCGTGACCGTCAACCCCTCCCCTTGGTCCAACCGACGCCCTCCAACAAACTCCCACGCGCCGGCCTGGAGCGGGTCCGCTTCCAGGGTTGTCATCCCGGGAATCAGCGCCTGGGCGCGGCCAAAGAGTTGCGCATACGTGGCCTCGGCAATGGGGTCGGCAAAACCGGCAAGCGCCATTGCCAACCCGATAATCACTGCAAGCAACCGTCGGACATTCATCATAACCATATCCTTTAATACTATCTTAATCCCACCTATGGCGGAACAAGCCGTTAGTTTATTCCACAATAGCGAAACCGTTACACCACACCGTCTTTTGCCCGATTGCCAGGTACATATAACGCGGCGCAGGGCCGCATGCGCCGCGTTATTCCGCCTGAATAATTCCAAGTGTTTTCATCCAGTTTGCGCAAAGGCGCGACCACTCTCGGCCCACTTCCGAATTGATGGCAATGCCATGCCCGGCTTTGGACCAGACATGCAATTCCGAGGGAATATTGCGTTTGCGCAGCTCGATATATAGCCTGGCACTGTTAACCGCGGAATACTTGTCCGCATCGCCATGCGCAAAGAACATCGAAGGGGTCTTATCGTCAATGCGAATGTCATCACTGATGGCGCCATCCGGTTTGAGGGTATAAGGCGCCGCAATCGAGATCACAAAATCCGGCCGGCAACTTAACTTGTCAATCGCATCCATCGGTTCATAACTGTTGCGCTCAAAATTAGTCGCCGCCATAACCGCCAGATGCGAGCCGGCCGACCCGCCCATGATACCGAGTTTGGATATATTGTATTCCGCCGCCTTGGAGCGAACCAGGCGCAGCGCGCGTTGCGCATCCTGCAGGGCTTTTTGCGGTTCGTTGGCTTTGGAGGGAACACGATATCTCAACTCGAATGCCGTAACCCCCAGGGAATTCAGCCAAGCCGCGTCATTGGCCATGGACTCCAAAAGATGAAACGATCCCCCGGAACATACAATCACGCCCACTTGCTGGGTGGTTTGCGTCGTGGGTTTGTAAACGATTAATGATGGCCGCGATATATCCCGGAAATAACGGCCATTGCCGTCAATATAGGCCTGGTTGGGCAGGAGTTCCTTCTGGCCGGGCGGCAAGGAAGACGGCCACAATTCGAACACCTCCTGCTCGATGATTTCCGGTTTTAGTTCCATCCGCATGAACTTGATAATACCTCCGGGGTCTTTAACATTTTCATTGCTGATTTCAAAATCAATGGTTCTTTCTCCGGCCGCCCCGCCCGCCGGCACAGAAATGATGAAGGTGTAAGTCTGGTAACCGCCGCCCGTTAAAATGATGTTTTTTGTTACCGCGAATCCCCGGGCCACTGTCTGCGCCCCGGCGCAATCATCCATTTTATAGCTGACCACCGCCGCATGCGCCTGCGTTTCCAGCAGCGGCCGCTGCCAGCAGGTAAAACTCCAGTGGTAATTGCGGCCCGGATGAAAAACGGCGGCCACCTTAAGCTTGAGTTTGTAACACCCGTTTGACGGACAATCTATCTGAAGTTTATTTTCAATCACTGCGACTTTGGCGGGGGTCAGGTTGCTGTGTTTCGCCAAAAGCGGCGAACAATCCAGCAGAGTATGATTTTTGAACGGCGCCCGGCCGGCAGGTTCGCATGTTTCAAGGGCAATCTCGTTGAAATTTTCAATTTTAAACATAACCTCACCTTGTTTACCTTCGTTTTCCGCCAAAACAGCCACGGCGGCAAGCGCCGCTGCCAGAAATATTTTAAAGCCTTTCATATCCATTCTCCACCTTTTACAATGATTTCTCAATCAAGCTTGGCCCGGAGTTGTTGTCCAATAGTCGTTCCGACGGCCACTTTTTCCATTGCCAGCAGGTCGCTGATCCCATCCATTCGCCAAAGGTGTCCACTGCGCTGAGCCGCAGTCCGGCAAGCAGTTTGGCCATAAGCTGAATCCCGAAAACGCTCGCAATGTCGCGCACCATCGGGTATGACATGCCGGCATAACGGGCATGGCCATAGGACTCAAAATATGCTCCTCGTAGATTTTCATCAACAAACCCACGCGCATATTGCGTGGCAGTCAAAAATTCGCAGCTTAGTTCCACCCCCCTGGCAAAATCCGCGTCAAACTCATGGCTCATCAATCTCAGCCATAGCAGGGCGGACATCGCGACCGCGGAGCCACAGGGATACAGCATCAGGCCTTTGCCCTCGGGCGTCGTCAGATAACTGATGCCGCCATCAAGATGTTGCGCCCGCCGATAAAATCTTGCGGTACGGACGGCCGCCTTGAGATAAGCCTCATCGCCAAAAGCGTCGTATCCATTCAACAGGGCCAAAGCCAGCCAGAGATTGTATCGGCCATGGGCTCGTGGCGGGTTGGCCGCATTGCAAATCCAGTTCCACCAGATGCCATCCGGCGCCTGATCCTTAACCAGAAAATCCAATGTTTTCTTAAACGCACCCACCAACCGGGGACTATCCAAAAGTCGGCCGCATAGCAGCAAGGCGGAGCCTTCGGCATCCGGGCGCTTGAAGAAAAACTCCGGATTATCCCGGTTAAGCCGGTTGACCCGGTGAAGCTCTTCTTTAAGATATTCTTCACGCTCCATGTCCAATGATGACCAGACCATGCCGCTGGCTTCATCCAGCATGACGTCACCCAGCCAATGCGCCGCGCGTTTTATCGCCGCCAGCGATTCGGAGTCATGCCTGACCACATGATAATCAATCAGCCCTTCCAATCCATTCGTAAGGACGGTGGCATGCAAGGCGCCAATGGGAACACACTCGTCAACCTGCCCCTCGAGATGCATTATCCCGCCATGAATCCGGGGGCGATTCGGCGCATTGATGATCTGTTGCCGCAGAAAGCCGGCCGCTTGATCAATTGGCGCGTCCCATTTATGGGATTGCAATTCCTCCGACAAGTCCAGCCAGCCCCGGACCGCTTGGGCCGTGTGCCAGAATGGTTCGGAGAACTTCCAG
>CAZYXU010000047.1:0-20512 GCA_964650945.1 uncultured Verrucomicrobiota bacterium
GTCCGGGCTCAAGCCCGCGGCCGGCGACCCGGGCGCGAGGCGGAAATCGCCCTGTTCCAAATCCACAAACATCGGATCGGCGTAAACTCCATGCCGCTCGTATCCCAACTCCTGAATTTGCGCAAATGTATCGCAGCGCACGGATAATTTTGAGTATCCGCCCTTGGGCGCCAATCCCAACAGGGCCATCTGCTTGGATTTGTTGCGCCAATGAAGATTCCAGTCGCATACCAGCCCGGTCAATTTATCCGGCACCAGCCAGATGGCCGGATTGGCTTTGTAGTCCGGCACGCCATCCACCAGGATATTGCTGACGATGCGGTAGCGGGCATCGGGCGCGCCCCAGAGCGTGATGGAGTTGACGCCGCTCCAATGAAAAGTGTTGTGCGCAATGGTGACTTCATCACAACCGTCCATAAAAAGATTGTCAAAGCCGCCCAGGAACAGGCAGTCTTCAATCAGCGCCTGGCTGGTCCGGCGCAGCAGCGCCAGACGGCAACTGACGCCGTTATCCGCGCGTTGGAAACAGAGATGGCGCAGCGTGACATCCCGGCAGTCGGACACGGCCACCGCCGCGAATGCAGTGGTGTACCACAACCCGCCGATGGCAAACCCCTCTACCACCACATGTTCCAAATTATTGAGCGCCAAGGCGCCGGGGCGCAAGCGACCGCAATCAATCATGGCGGCGCCGGGGACAGCGCTTTTTAAGACCAGGGGCCGTTCCGCCGATAGTCCGCCGGTATAAACCGTCACCTGCTCATGATAGACGCCCGGCGCCACCAGGACGACATCGCCCGGAACCGCGCGCAGCATGGCCGCCTGGATGGTGCGCAAAGCCGCGTCCGACGCCACCCCAAGATTGGTGTCCGACCCGTTCACGCTGACATACAGAGTTCCCGGCGCCCGGACGGCGTCCGCCGGCACGAAACCCAGTTCCGCTTCCGCCCGCGCACCTTCTGGTTCACGCAACGTCACCCGCACTTTGACCGGCGCGCCGGCTTGCAGGCCGGTCAGCCGGACAAACCGGCGTGTATTTTTCAGAATGCCGCCCCATGGCAATTGCGGGGCCGCATTGGTGGCGATCCGCCCATCGGGCAAGTTCCAAGTGACCACCGCATCGGGATAGCGACCGGGAGTGGTCCAGGTTAAAACCGCCTGCGTGGCCTGGACACCTTGAACGGTTAAATCTTCCATCACAAGCGGCGGGCGGCCGCCGCCCGCGCCGCGCGCGCCAACCGGACCATGGCCCACGCCCGCGCCAACCAGCGGGCAGTCAAACGGCAGATGGTAATTTTCGTCCACAAAACGGACTTCCGCCAGGGTTGAAGCATGGGGTTCGCGCGCTATCCGGCGCAGTGCGTTTTGCCAATCCGCCGCCGCCGCGCCGGCAAACACGCAGCCTTCGCTCACAATTTCCGCCCTCCCCGTGACCGCCGCCGGCGCCCCGGCCAAATCCTTGAACAGGCAATTGCGCGCCACCACCGGCCCCCGGACATCCTTCAAGGACAGGGCCGCCCGGCAGCCGATAAAGGTGGCGCTCCGGACACAGACCTCCGCGCAATCCGCCAGCGCCAAGGCCACTCCCGGCCCGTCAAAAACGCAGTTCTCAATTCGGCCGGCCACGTCCGCCCCCAAAACCACGGCCGGCTGGCTGAATCCGGCAAAGATCAAACCGTCCAGCACAAACTCCCCCGCGCCGGACACCTGCAGCCCCAAGCCATCAGCGCCCGGCCTCCAGACCACGCGGCCGCCGCCGTATGTTTTCACTGCCACCCCGGACTGAAACTCCACCGCTTCGCAATATTCACCCGGCATCACGTACAGCGTATCGCCCGGGCCGCAGACTGTGGCGGCATGCGCCAGCGACCGCCACGCTCGCTCCGGGGTGGCGCCATCGGCCGCGTCATTACCGCCGGCGGCAACAAACCTGACCGGAGCGGCCTCCGGCCAGGCGCCCCGCCCCAAATATCTGGAGCAGGCCAACAGGCGATAATCCAAGCGGGCCGGATCGGCAAAATCACTTTCGGACACCTTGCCGACGACATAGAGATTACCCTCCACTTTCGCCCCGGTAGGCGCCGCATTGGACTCGTTGATGACATATCCCGGAAAGCTATACAGACGCAGCAATCCCGATATCACTGTATTGCTTGAAATTTCCATCCCCTTTCCGCAACCTATCAACCCACCGGCGCCGATCAACACATTGTGCCGGGTGATAATGCGCCCGGAATACGCCCCTTTATAGCGCCAGTTGAACTCCGGCCGCCGGGTGAAAGCCAGGTTCCTTTCCACCGTGACATGTTCCGGAGCGCCGTAAATGGCAATATTCTGGGCATGCCCTCCAATTTCTAGATAGCGGAATGGTCCATTTGGCGTGTTTTCGCGGCAATCGTTGTCGCAGATCAGCACATTTTTATGCATCCGATCCAGACTTGCGCCGTGCGTGGAGCCCGCGATATTGATCCCATGGCAATCATTGCGGAACAGACGGTTGCCGGCAATCACCGTATCCGCGCCGCGGGGAGCCGTGATGCCCCGGACGCATCCATAAACCACATTACTGCGGATTGCGGCGCCGGCATTATAAACCAGGAACCCCGTGGGCAGATAGCAGACAGTAAACCCTTCCAGCGTCAGATGCGGCGCGTTCATGAAAAACCCGGCCCGGGCATAAGAACTGAACATCGCCGAAAATGGTTGCCGATGGGAACGCGGCGGCAAATCATCCGTGGCATTAACAACGACAATATCGGCAGCCGCCGGCGCCATTCCCAGCAGGCAAGTGACGAAGAGCCGTTGCGCGGCGGCATCGTAAAAGAAAGCGCCCGGCATCTCATCCAGGGACGACAACGACGACGCCCGGGCATAGCGGGTAATCGTCAAATTCTCCCACACCATGTCCGGCGCCGTCGTCCAGGCGGCTGACCAGACAAAACGGGTGTCCGGTTCGCGCGCCCAGGCGGCGGGGCGGCGGCCCATGGTGAGTACCGGTGTCTCGCCCGGCGCCGCTTTGAACACCACCGGATGTTCCGGCATCCCACCCCGATCCAGGAAAACACTTTCTTCATACACACCGCCGGCCACAATAAACTCATCACCCGGCTGCGCCAACGCCGCAGCGCGGGAAAGCGTGCGCAAGGCATTGGTCCTGGCCAGACCGCTGTTGTCATCAGCGCCGTCGGGCGCCACATAAAGACGCCGTTCCGGCGCAACCACCGCCGCCGCGCCGATAATCCAACCGAATAATCCCGCCGCCAGTAATGACCATAGGCGCATGACTGTCCCGCCTCCTTGTGGCATCAGGCCGATTCCCGGACAACCAACCGCGTTGGCAGCACGGCGCTGGCCGGGAAACTTTTACATTCCAAAAACGTTGCGATCATCTCTGCCGCCCGTAAGGCAATCTGTTCGTTGCCGGGGTCGACCGTGGTCAGCGCCGGTTGGCAATAACCGGAAAAATCCATATTGTCAAACCCCGTCACCAGCATGTCCCCCGGCACTTGCAGGCCCAGTTCACGCAGCTCCTTGATCAGCATGATTGCGCGCTGGTCATTGCTGGCGACAACGGCCTGCGCACGCAAGGCCGCCGCCCGCCGCGCCGTGGCGGACAGGTCGAGAAAATCACCCTGATAATCCAGCATCAGGCGCGAATCGAACGGCAAGCCATGCCGGCGCAACCCATCCCGATACCCGGCCACCCGCATTTTTACCGTGCGGTAACCTTGATTCATCACATCCAACGCAATACGCCGGACGCCGCGCCCGGCCAAATGCGCCATCACCTGCAAAATGCCATCACGCGTATCCGGCTCCACAAAGGCCCGAGCGGGGAAGCTTGGCCGGCCCATGAACAGCACATTGCGCGCGCCGGCATACAGGCGCCGGACGCGGGGCGCCGCGCCGGGCACATCATGGCAGGCGCTGATAATGACATCGACGTTCCATGAACAAAATTTCTCCAGATAACGCCCGATCATCTCCACGCTGCCGTCCGTCTCGCCCACCATGAAGGCATAGCCCATCGGCGCCAGTTTGCGCTGGATGATGGAAAACCGGTCATAATTCACCCGCGCCGCCTGCGCGTGGATGATCGCGCCTATAATCCGGCTCTTGCCTGTTTTGAGCTGGCGGGCCGCGGAATTGGGCCGATAGTTCAGGCGCGCCGCTACTGCCCGGATGCGCGCGGCCGCCGCTGCGCCCACCTTGGTCGTCTGGCCGCCGCCGCCCAAGACGACCTTGGACACGGCGGAAACGGACACCCCGGCCGCCGCCGCGACATCGGCCAGCGTCACGCCATTTTTGTTGCCATTGCCCCGCACTGCGCCACCATCCCTGAAACCGGCTGATTTCATTTAATGTAACGTAACATTAAATACGATATCCGGGAGACGGTGTCAAATAAAATGTTCAGAACAAACGAGGATCAGGGAGATAGGGGTCAGTCAGTAGATATTTTAACGGCAATCAATTTCCTCCTTTTCGCGCGTAATTCCGGAGAGTGTTTCAAACAACTTTTCTGTTATGCAATTAATTGACTGCAATACGCATGCGCGCCCATCTTCAACATTGCCCTGATCCAGTCCAATCGTATTACTGTTTCCGAATGGACGGCTTCGGCAATTACAAGTTTATGAGCATCATTACACGGCAACCTGGCCAGATCTTTCGCCTCCAGATTGAATAATATCAATCCTGCCGCCACTATTTGCCGCGCGCGTAATTCATTATGCGCATGCATTTGCGATCCACCATATCCATCAGCTATTTTCGTCTTCTTGGCTTCCAAATCATCCCCGGATAATCTCAACAGCTTCTCGCGGAACTCCTGGCTGCCAAAATACCATCCACGACGAATGCTGCTTTGTAAACTCAACCCCATTCCCTTAACATTTACCAACCCGGCCTTCCGTGGCTCGGACGCCTTGGCCTGAGCGATCAACCGTTCCAGATATTTCCGCCGACCTCCAGCGTTATCAATCATGCCGGCCACGCTCATCCCGCGCTCCACACTCAACCATTCCGAACGCCGGCTTGGCGGCATTACCTATTCTCGCAAACTGCACCACAAACACTCTTCCATGCGCCCAGACCGCTCAACCAGTCCGGCGCGCAGCGGATTCAGATGTATATAGTCAATCAGGCATCTCAAATACGCCGGGTCCTCATCCTCAATCAAAAGCGCCTTATAACGCCCTCCAAATACATGTCCCCATAATTTGTGCCGAACATTGAACCGGCGGGTATATGTGTTTTGCAACCAGCGCATCCCGTCTACCAGATTTGGTTCCGGGGTTTCCAGCGCCAGATGGTAATGATATGGCAACAAATATAAGCATGCACAACAAATCCTGTCCGTCCGCATGCGTCGCCCAAGGTTGTTAAATATCGCTTGCGATCTTCATCATCTCTCACAATATTTTCACAACGATCCCCGCGCGCCATGATGCGACTTGTCCGCCATAGCCTTGCGCGACGGCGGATATAACGCTCCGACATATTCTATTCTGTGTTGTCTTTCCATGGAACAAATGTCTAACACCAGCACTCATTTGTCAACCAGTATCTTAATATATACTGACTGACCCCAATTTCATAATTCATACGTATTGGAGTTGCAAGTTGATGATATAAGCCTTATCTTATCACCAACACACCCCCACGGGGAACATATTCGTAAGCGCCGATATCCACAATCCTGGAAAACATATCTACACGCCGCCGCCCTTCAAGATCGTATCCAGCATGCATTTCGCTCAAGGTCAAGCCGGCATTTATGCATAAGGATTGGCCGTTAAGCCGACAATCGCCTTCCGGCCAATTGACTAAATCCGGGTCAACAGTAATTGTATTGCTGTGATATCCAGTTGGTGGTGCAGGCGCCAGACAACAGTTCAAAAATGAAATGGTGTCCGGTAGATAATTTTGGCAAAAATAATTTGAATATACTCCGTCGGCTGCTTCGTTGAAATAGACCAGCGTATTATTAAATTCATTTGTATGAATCCCTTCACTGGTCCTATTGACATAAATCCCGCCGCAGCCATACGATGCCATAGCGGTATTTGCCACGATCGTGCAATTACGCAATTCCGTATTGCTCCGATAAATATACACTCCGCCGCCTTGGTATTGCGAATAATTAGATATGATCAAGCAGTCGGTTACCTGTTGATCTGCATGCAAGTGCAATCCGCCGCCGCCAAACGACGAATACTCGGAGCGGTTACCTTGAATCAGGCACCGTTCCCATCTCGCGCCAGCGCCATTGCCCCAACCGCCGCCACCGCCATAACCTTCCGTGATGTTGTCTTGAATTGTGCAGTCTGTAACCGTGGCGGCACCAATTAAATAAATACCTCCACCGCAACTATCTTTACCGACTTCGGTTGTGTAATTAGAGATAATCAAGCAATTAGAGACAAACGACGTGCCCACCGACAAGCCGCCCCCTTTGGCTGCACTATTGGAAAACACAGTGGAATCAATTATTGCGCCAGATACGCCATGCAATGCAACCCCGCCGCCTTCAGAGAATGCGCTGCAATATTTTACAGCGCAGTTGATCACCCGGCCGTCGCCGGCGACATAAATCCCACCGCCGTAACGTTCCGATAAGTTATTCACAATATGGCAATTGCTTACTGTGCCCCGCTCCAACCAAACCGCCCCGCCATTCGAATTTTCCGAGCCTGATCCCTGCCAGGCCGCACTGTTGCTGATTGTGAAACCGGCCAAGATGGCATCTGGATGATCGATCCAAATGCTTCTCGACAGGCGCGTCGGATAATTCCCGTCAATGACGGTGAATTCCGGGCCTTTCCAACCGCGCACCGTCACTGGATTTACAATCGTAATCTGCGCGTCAAGCTTATAAGTCCCGTTCGACGCCAACACCAGGTCGTGGGCGGCCGTTGCCTTGGCCAGGGCGTTGCTGATTGTTGCCAGGGCATTGGCCCAATCTCCCGTTCCAGTGCGGGTATCTACGCCGTTTGTTGCCACATAATAGGTTTCAGCGCGCACCGTCAGCGATCCCGCCAGCAGCATCGAGCCTATCATCATGCGGCATTTAGCAGACATAATTGCGGGATGAGATGTTATTGACATATTATTTCTCCTGTATTTTGCACTTTTAGAACCAGCGCAGGCCTATTCAATCTGGATGATTGTTATCAGAATTAACCACTACCTGCAAATTCATTTTTGGGATTGCGTTTGGGCTGACATACAAAGATTTGATATCCGGTAAACCTGGCGCAGGCGCAGGCTGTCCCGCGGTGCAAGCAATTTCGAACGGACAAATAAATCATAAGCTATTTGGCCGCCGCCGGCATTGGCATTGCCGTGCGCCAGCACACTTGCCTTATCCACCGTGTTGACATCAAAATCATGCTCAAGCCGAACGCCAAGCGATTCAAAATGAAATGCCAGCCCCGCGCCACGGATGTTCCTTAAATCACGATTGACAAATGCCGACAACAATTCGACGCGGCTCTTCCCCCTGCCATCCGCATAAGCAATGCCGTCGCGCCGCGGATCGCAGAGCCATCGAGCGTGCATACGCATCGCCGCCGGCAATGCGCAATCCGCGCAGTTGATTAATACGCTATTAATATGGAGTTCGCTCCCGCGCAACGCGATTTTGCGTTCAATCCGGAATCCGCTGAACGAATTCATGCGCAATTGGACCCAACTCCTTTGCGCCGTGTGCCCGCGCCCAATGACCGCGTAGGGCTCCCAGTGACCGTCTTGGCGATAGACATGCCCGATGTATTCCTCGTAGCCGACCGACTCGGCATCCTCTCTCTCGGGAATCAGTTTCTGATCGCGCTGGCGATCATATACCTGCAAGATGCGTCCACCCAGCGCCGGGAGAAGAATAACCTTCAGGAAGCGGTTCTGCAATTTTAACCGTGGCAAGGCGCGATTATTTTTCTTTTGCGCCACGAAGCCTGCGCGACCGGTTGTTTTCCCGGCCCCATATATCCAGATACGCCCCAGCCGTTCGCCGCGAACATGGCGCAAGAAAAACGCGCAAGGAATCCGCGGGCACACCTCTGCGGCCAATTTACCGATCGGATCCGGAACCTGGGCCATAAATGCGCTCACCGGTTGCTCCGCATGCATGGCCAGATCATCGAGTACCATACGTTCCACCGGTATATTTTTGCATCCGACGATACAAACTGCGCCGGGACTGCGCATATGCGCATGGCTCAGACTGACGTCCCGTATGCCGGCCGGTGTTTGACTGTCAGGATGAATTTGGATGAACAAGGGCGAATATCCGGCATCAATGCTTATGTTGCGGATTTGTATATCTTCGATAGGCGCGCCGCGGACACTGTCGTATATCGTCCCGGCGAACCTTTCGCCCAACGCGAATACATGCATGCTAATTCCGACTCTGGCGGCAATGACAAGATCGTTGATAAGGCAATGTCGGATCGGGCCATCGCCATGCGGGCCCAGTCGCACCGCGGTGCAAGCGGAGCGCAACACGCAATTCGAAATGATAATGTTTTCACAAGGCCGCGGTCTGGCGCCGAATGTTCCATTATCCGGATTGCTGTACAGCGCGATACAATCATCCCCGGTATCAATAAAACACTGGTTGATGAGCACGTTGCGGCAGGCTGTGGGGTCGATGCCATCTCCGTTGGGGGTTTCGGGCGGGTTGCGGATCGTCACGCCCTCGATCCGCATCCGTTCGCAGGCAAACGGCCAGACGGTATAAGTCGCGGCATTGAGCAAATGAACTCCTTCAAGGACAACATCCCGGCATTCGCAAAATGACAGCATATGGCTGGGCCGCCAGCCTTTGATCTGGAAACGCCGCAATGGCAAATTCGCATTCGGAGGTCCGAAAAAAGCCTGACCATTTCCGTCAATCACTCCGGCGCCGCGGATGGCGATATGCTCGGCATTCACGGCGCGTATCAAATGCGCGCTGTTCGGGTTATACGGCGCATTGCCGGCAAGTTTATAATCCTCGCGGCGGGGGCTGCCCTTCAAAATGGAACCGGAAGCGAGGAACAACTCCGTATGGCTTTTCAGGTCAAGGGTTCCGCAGACGTATGTCCCGGGCGCGAACGACACCCGTCCGCCGCCCGATGCATGACAGATATCCAGCGCGCGTTGCACGGGCACGGTATCGTTGGCCGCGCCATCGCCGGCGGCGCCGAAAGCGCGCACGGGATATTCGGCAACCGGCGCTGATATACTGCTACTCGTTATTTTTGCTGTCATTTTTATCCCTGCTATATATACGATAGACTTGGTTTATGCTGATGGCAGCGTTTGGTTTTAATTCACATGGATATGAATAAAGATCATAGATAAACGCGCCTTGCGCCCCCTGCCCGCTTGAAAGCAAACTTGCTTTAGCGATCTTATCAATGGCATACGCATGCGCAATATTTATACCCAGCGACGGCAAGTCAAACGTTATGCCGCCGGCCGGCATGTTTTCTATCTCCCGATTGACATACGCGGCCATCGGCTCGGAATTAACACCCTTCCCGGGGAGATTGTAAACCACGCTATCGCGCATGGGATCACAGCGCCAGCGCGCATGCATGCGCAAGGCGCCGAGCTGCGTTTTGAGCGAACGGTTTTTCAGAACGCTGCGAATATGGAGTTCGTTTCCATGCAATGCGATGCGCCGTTCCAGCCTGAACGCATCATGCAGGTCTGCGCGCAATTGTATCCACTGCCCTTCCGGCGCCTGACCGCTGCCCATAACCGCATAGGATTCCCTATATCCCGGAGAGCGGAACCAATGTCCGGTGTATTCCTCGTATCCCAGCGACTCAAACGTAAATACATTTGCACCTGGGATCAAAGCTTGATTGCGCCGCCGATCATAAATCTGAACAATGCGCCCGCCGACTCCCGGCAGGATCAGCACTTCAAGAAATCTGTTTTTTACCCGCTGCAGCAGCTCCGGCTTGAGCGCACGCTCCAACACATCCATGGTATAGTCATGGTGCCAATAATGCACGCCGAGTTTGCGCAAGGTCGTGAACATTTTACGCACCGATTTGCGGACGGGCGCAAAATCCATCGGCCAGGCGCCATTTTTTGTGAAACGCGGCTGCCGATTGTCACGGATCCAATCGTAATATCGGAATGGCAGCAGCGCTTCATCCACGCGCAGGGCATACGGCGTGCCGCGAACTGATCTGGCGGCACGCTCCAGCAGCGGCAGGGTGTGCTTCGCAAGATGCGGCATTGCGCCCAGCAGTGTTTGGCGTGGGTTGCGGAACCAGTACCAGCAATCGAACTGTGCGCCATGACGTTGGAGCTGTGTTTGCGTTATGTCGAATACGCGCTGCATGTGTTCGGCGATCGGCCCGTAATAAAACCGGATAAATTCCCGCACATGCTCGGCCGGGTTGGCGCGCACATCCCAAAACAATTTTGACGCCACATAATTCTGGAGTTTAAGCGTTTCGATGCCGCCATGCTCGTCGTCGGGAGTTTGCAACATGACGTTCCGGATTCCCAGCGCATGATAATGCCTCAAAACCGTCGGCATAGCATGCAGCACCAGCGGAAACGGCAGCAAGAAATCCAAATAGGTAAAATAATGCCAGATGCCGATGTTCCGGGTTGCTTTCAGCCACATGTTCAGGCGGTCAAGAGGCGCCTTGCCGTTCATGCACACCCTGATCAGAACGTTGGGCGCCATATCAAAATGTTCTGGAGGAAAACGATTCGCGGGGCCGTAAGATAAAGTCTCAATCCATTTCCCCGGCGCGCGGGCGGCGACGGCTTCCGCCACAAGATTAACAAATCGGAAATACGTGCCCGGCTGTGTTGGGTGTCCATTACATTGGCGTATTTCACTTCCGTTCATGCGCCAACAATTATCGCAGTGGCAGAATCCTCCCCCATCGTTTTCGGATATATCAAAAACATCATACCCCGGATTCTCTTTGATCCACCGCAAAACCGTTTGCACCGCAATTTCCAGGACTCGCGGATTGCTCAGACATAACTGTTTAGGATTGCGCTCCCCGTCAATCAAAGAAAAATATTCCGGATGCGTCCGGAAATATCTTTCCGGTGGCACAAGATGCTCATAAGTATGCACAAACGGGTAAATGCCGCGTTTGAATCCCTGGATTGCCGTGACATTGGCAAATTCTCCGTTAAACCTGTTTTTCGCCGACCATGAACCGCTGCGCAGCAGCAGCGACCGCATATCGCGCACGGCAAAATCCGGCGCGGAACGGAACTCGAACGCTTGCGGCAAAACCGGCATGGTGTCAGGAACATATTCGGCGTCTTCCGTGAAAAACCGGCAACCCAGATATTTTTCCAGAAAAACATATACGGCATAAAGCGCGCCGCGCGCGCCGCCGCCGCGCAAGATAATCGTTGTGCCGACGCGCCGAATCAGTATTTCCTCGTCTTGCAGGCGCAGGCCATTGACCGCCGGATGCAGCTTGGTTGCCAAACGGGATTCGCCGACAAAAATGCACCGGCCCAGCGGCTGCCGCAAATAGGGATCGCGCGCTTCGGTTACTTCCACGATTTTGATCAACCGACCCGTGATTTTTCTCAAATATTCCTGCAACTCGCGCGCCGCAAATACCACGGGCGCCGCGGCCTTGGGGTCAATGACAATGTTCCATACATCCCAATCCCAGTCTTTCATATCTGCTCCCGATATATTATGATTTGCAAGCAGTCCAACAATTCCAAAACTTGGCATGATTGCTAACGCGCGACGAAGCATTCTCCGACTCGCTGGCAGACCGCGCCTGGCCGAGCCCCGGTCATTCGGCAAGCATTATTCCATACTGCCGCGGATTATGCCAATTCTGCGGCATATAATTCCAGGAAGACCATGGTATCAGCGGATCCCTGAATATGCGGCAGAAATTTACCCCCCATTGGTCCCCAGATTCAATCGGGCCGCCAAAATCCTGGAGGGGAATCGCCGCTTCCGCGACCCAAGCTCCGGCATCGCGCTTGACGGCCACTTCCCATTGGGACGCAAAATCATAATCGTGGTCCTGCTGATCGAATTTAGCCCCCGACGGATTAAACGCCATTTGATAATGTTGAGTTTGTTTCCGGTCGGGTTGCAGCAGAAAGACCACGCAATCATCCTTTGTTACTAACTTTTCTTCACGTGCATCGGCTTTCACCTGGTTGGGATAATTATCGCGGCACTCGAAGGCCAGATACAAATACGCGGCGTCCCATGCCAGCCGAACGCTTGTCCCCACCAAAGCCGGGTTCCCGTCCTTGTCAACAAACTGACTTTGAGGTTCGATTTCCCGCCAGATATCGTCATCTAAAACCCCATCCAGCGCCGGCGGTTTGGCCGCCCGTTTGGCAAATATTTGTTTGCGCTGCAAATCCGCCAAGGGGGGATCGGTCTCGGTAATCATTGCCTGCGCTGCCGCGCGCTGCTCCAGTGATCTGGCGTGCCAAATGAACGGCCAAGTCGTTAGAATTTGCCAGGCTTCCCCGGCCCAGCCGGCTTGCAGACTCGCCTGGGCCTGCCCGATTAACCCTGTCATAACGGCATAATTTTCCGGCAAAAGTGCGGCCGCTATGGCCGGCGTATTCAACCAAGTGGATGCCCGCTGTAACTGTTTTGCCATGTGCGCCTGATAGCGCTGGAACAATTCGCCTTCTCCCTGAATTTTCCAGCCGGCAATCGCCGACGCGCCCGGAGCTGCAAATGCGCTCCCTTGATAAGCTGGAATCCGTATTGTAACCGGAGCGTCCAGTGTTTTCCCCGTCACCAGATCTTTAACGGGACCGGCGGGCGTTATGTTCATGGTCGCGGCGACCGGCCATGGAGATGGATTCAATGCGTAGAAAAGCAATTCCCCGTCTTTATGCAAAGCGCGCACTACCAGTTCGCCTTCCCGCCCCGGCACCGATTCGAACCGCTCTGCTGGCAATGCGCGCAGAAAACGAATGAACTCGCGCAGCGGCTGTTCGTTCCCCATGGTCAGGTTGGCATCAGTAAAGCCAAAGAGGAGGGTGTTAAAATCCGTTGCGGCCATGGCCTGGACAAACGGCCGGCGCGCCGCGGCGCCCTGCGCGGAGGCTTCCATGGTATATTGATAAGGCACCTGCCAGCGATCCCGTTTCGGCAGCACCTTTTGCGCCTGCCGTTCCAGTTCCAGCCAACTGTATTTCACCATGGCCATGCGGTCCGAGAGATTGTCGCCGCTTTTTATAAATGAAGCATCGGCATTCAACCTGAGCCCTTTGAGATAATTTTCAGAGTGATGATAATAGTGCTGAACATCGCCGGTATATCGAATACTGAAGCCGGAGCCGTTATACAGCCAGGGGATAGCGCATAAGCCCGGCTCCTTGTTATAAAGCGCATAGTTCCACCCGAAAAGACGCATGGTCTCTTTCAGGGAATGGCCGTAAGCCGTGGCATAATCAGCGAAATAACCGGGGCTGACCGAGCCCAGACACACCTGTGCATCCGGCTTGATCGCCCGCAGCTGATCTCGCATTTCCGTGAATAATTCGAGCAGATTTTGCGTGCGCCAGTCAACCCACATTTCGCGCATGGCCGCTGAAGTCAACAACTGGTACCGTGCCTGGAAGCGCTCTTTGTCTTGAAAATCAACAGGCAATTTTATCCCCATTTCCGCTTCGAAACGGCTGATAGTTGCATCGCTGTAATCGAAACGCAACGGATCCAAAGCACCGCGGCTGAAATTATAATGGCCGGCCTGGCCTGGCCCATCGTCTCCAAAATGGTCCGGGGACATCCCCCCCGGAAAAGAAGTGACGAAATTAACGCCGCGGAAATTTGGCAACCGGTGGAATTTAAGGACCGCTTCCTTGGCCACGCTGATAATGGATTCACGGACCGCCGGGTGGTTAAAGGTATAACCGCCATCATGCGTACGTAATTCTTTTCCCTGGCCATCCGCCCGGAAAGGCGATAAGCCTGAATATTGTTTGTTCTGGCAACCGTATATTAAATCTTCCGTGCCCATGTATTCGATACTGGAGTAAAAATCAATGCCATTATATCGAAAAACGCGCGCGGCCACGTCGGTGAAATTCGGCACAATCCGCGCATCACCATTCGGCGAAAACGGACCGGCATTGATGCGCCCTCCGCCAGTGTACTGAAAAAATGCCATAAAAATAACATTCTGCCCGGCCCAGCGCTGATATTCAGCATACCGGCTGCAGGTATCCAACCAGCTGACATAGTTAGACAAACGCTGACGCAAAGGGCATCCCTTTAACAAATTACGCGGTCCAGTGGAATCCAAATCGCGCGCGGGCTTCAAGCTGCGAAACGTTTTCCCAAATCCGGATTTGAATTCCGATGACTCATTCATAATCCCAAACCGGCGCAAGTTCCCAGCCGCCGCCAATTCCGGCAAACGCCCTTTGATATGCGCAATCCGCAGTTTTGATGCCGCCGCGCTTGAGCCGTTCCGTAAATTTATCAACGCGATGGATGTATATCCATCATCCGGACGGAACAACCACTGGAGGCGCTGCAGCTTACCGCTGTTCAAATGCCATATACCCGTCCAAATAGCCGGGCCGGCTTTGCTGTGGTCACCCGGGCCATCGTGCTCGGAGCAGAGATTAACACCGAAAAAACGCGGCTGATCATCGGGATATTCCAGTTCCATGAGATAAAAATCGCCCGGATGTTTGAAGGCGTAATTGTATGTAATCAAAACCTGCTGGACGTAATCGCTGGAAAATGGACGCGTCTCGCGATAGGTAAGTCCATTGCGTGTTACAATAAGCGGTTCCGCGCAAAGCCGATCTTGATTCATCTCCATCCATGGCCAGGCCGGATCGTCCGGTTTCGTCAGGTCCAGCAGGGCTTCTTCCTCGATATCAAGCCCTTCTTCGAATGATAAACCGTTCGTCGGCTTCATCGGAATTTTACCGTTTACGATAACCGCCTCAGGAATTCTGTCTTCGAGAATAACGCCGCCGGCGCCGCGCATGACAGCCTTGAAAACATAGACGCCCGGCGATAATTTCTTGCCGCCACCGTCAATCATAAATTCGATTGAATGCCCGGCGCAAGCGAAAGCGCCGGCAGTCCCGTCAAGCGTCGGGAGCAGCTGACCGTCGTCCTGATACTGACACAGAAGCCATTCCAAGCAAGGTTGTTGCGCCGCCATACCCGCCGGACATCGCGCTTTCATGCTAAATGGTTTATCCGCGCTGAAAAACAATTGATCGTCATCGGGTGCAATCAACGCCACCCGTCCTTCGTAAGCCGGAATACGCCCAGCCAGCCGATAGCCATAGCGGTACGCGCTTAAGTCCACGCCGATGGAACTGGCTGATTTGGGATGGCAATTGACAATCTTTTCCACGGTACCGGTAAAGCCCGGCATGTTCCAACCCGCGCTGCGCGCCGACACGTATTGCCATGTGGAATCGGTGCTTAACTCAATGATTTCACCAGACGCCATGACCACGGATGCCAGCAGATTAGCGCTGCAACTTTCGTGAAATGCCGGATACACGGCCAGAACATTTATGCCCGGGCGCAAATATGGCATCAAATCCACTTCCTGGAATGCGTTTGAATATCTTGTCGGGCGGGATCCCACAGGGCTGGCGCTGGGCACTGCTTCGCCATTGACAAACAGAATCGTTTTGCAGTTGACATTGCCGACTGCCCGCCAAATTACGCCGGTTGGAATCGAATATTCCCGGCGGAACCCGCCCGGCCGGATTTTTTGCATAACGCGCACAGAGTGCAATATGATGCCTGTCTGTTCCGGCCCTTTGATTTCCAGATCAAATCCATCAAACGATGTTTTCGTCTTGCGCCGGTAAAAGTCGCCTGTATTTTCGATGAGGAGGACATGATGTTGCGCTCCGGACGCCTTGCGCCGGCAATAAGCATAGACGCGCCGCTGCAATTCCGTATCGACATCCCGGTCGTATCTTTTTGCGTCTTCTGCACAACGCGCAATTATTTCTGGAAGCCGGGAGCGCTGGCCGGCAGACCAAGGAATTAACGTCCATTCCGTTTCCCCTGGCCCGGTTTGATCGAACGATATCTCCACATCGAAGCGCAATCCGAAATCCGGCCTTTGGTCGACCGGTAATTTCATGCCGCCGTGGCCAATCCCCAGCAGCACCTTCCCGCCGTTTAAAGTAAATTCCAGTCTCCCCTCCTCGAATCGCGCCTGCTCCGGATATTTTGTCATCAATGGATGCGGCGCCTGACCGTCCCCTTGTATTTCATATAATGACGATGAAGTAAGCGGCGGCACCAAGCCCCAGCCCCGCTCCTGTAGCGCAGCTGCGCTCCATTGCGCGCCCTCCAGTTCCTCCATCAGGCGGGCGGCGGTTAACGGACCGTTTGTCGGCTCTGCAATACAGAACATGCCACAAAACATACTGAAGCCACAAACTGCAAACCGCTTTAAATAACTGTTTAAACTCAAAATCAACATAACATGTCCCTGCCTGCCATCCGGTTTGTCTGATATCATTGCCCCGTAGTCATCTTCCGACCGATATTTTTTGGCTGTGTCCGGCACAGTCATACTTGGCTCAACACAATCGTCCTGCAAAATCTGTGCCCCCATGTATAAATCAAATCCACACCATTTTCTTCCGGTAACCTAACCTGACGCGAAAACAGTTTTGAAAATATTAGCGCCTCCGCTTCAAAATGCCGCGCATATTGGCGCCCAGAATCGGCGTCAAAACAGCCTCTTCCACATCCAGCGAAAGCAGCCGGCCAAGTTCCCAGTCTATGCTGTGATAAACTGAATCCGTGCCAAAAACAATGCGCTGATTGCCAACTATTTTGATGGTTTCCTCCCATTGGCGGCGACTGCAAAAGCTGCCCGGCCATTCCAGAAAAACATTTTCATTTTCCAGCTTCGGGCTTGTGCGGCGGGAGAAGCCCGCAATATTTCCACCAGCTTTCGATTGCCGCTGGGGGCATGTGGGACAGCCGCCTTGTTCCAGACAATTGCCTGCACAATACCAAGGCGGTCCATATCGCGCAAAAAGGCGTCCAAACAAGGATAATCCGGCGTTTCAGCAATATCCAACCCAAAGGAGCCGTTAACGTTTAAGCAGATCAATTTCTCGCTCACACCATTTAGCAGATTCGTTGCCATTCCATCGATTTCCGCTTATCTGCACTTGATATCTGTATTCCCTTGATCCCGATATTATTATTCGCTAATATTTGTTTTATTTGTATGTTAGAATATAAAATACATACTGTTTTGCATATAGCAAAAAGTGCAAAATACATGTAGAGATGTGTAAAGCATGCAAGCCATTAACCAAGGCTATACTTGGCTACCGCCCAGGGGAGTCACCCCTGCGCTGTTAGACGTGCGTTATAGTCGGCGTTTGCTGCCATCCACCATCCGCCGCTATGTTTTGCCTGTTTGGACGCTTGATTATTCTTACTTGGGCGGCATGCGTTTTCGTATTTCCTCTAATAAAATGGCTTGGCGTATACGTAAAGCACGGGAAGCGCATTTATATCGTCCTGGGACTTGCTTCTGGGAGGACTCACGGCCACTTAGTGGACGTTTCGTGTTTTCCACGCATGTTACTTTTATCGGGGGGGAGGGAATTGGTTTGGAGCAATTGCTTAGACCGCAGGGATATGAGTGTTTTAACGATCCAACCGGCTTGCTCGGCAATTTGATACGTCAAATAGCGGAAACTGGCCAACTTTATGAACAACAAGGGTTTTGCCTGGCACAAATGCTTTTATGGCGCATAATGGCATTGCTACTCGTCGGCATCAAGACTCGGCCTATGCGCTTAATATTCGAGTCGCAACCCAAAAAGACGGCCACTTCCGCGTTTGTTCAAAACATCGACGCATATATTGAGCAACACATGCACGAGAAAATAACCCGCCATGATCTGGCAAGGGCAGCCAACATAAGCATTTCGTCCCTGGCACACAAATATCGGACAGAAACCGGAATGGCGCCCATGACCCGCCTGTTGCACCTGCGTATTAATCGCGCAAAACACTTGCTCCTACACGGCGTATGCCTTAAACAAATTGCTGAAGATACTGGATTTACCGATCAATTTCATCTTTCGCGCACCTTCAAAAATATCGAAGGCATCGCACCGCGTAATTTTCTTTCTAATATCGGCAATAATCAGGAGTGTTCATTAAAGAATCATTATTAAGTAATAACACTTCCCCGGGATCTGGACATGCTTGGCATTCGTTTTCTCTGAGGTTGAACCCCGCCATCCTGCCCTGATATGCATATCAACGATATGCACCCCGTTGTAATCCGTTATTACACGGCGTTCCCGCCCCGGGCGGAAAAAGGAATTGACCGGCAATCCGAATTCACTGCTATGGCTGCAATTTTGCACTGCTCCCGTTGCCTATGGGGTCAGTCCCGTATTCTAGTATTTTTCAACAGGCAGCCAGCCAGCAGAGCAAGTTTGAGGATTACACCTATAAATAAATATTATTTCCCCCTGGCAAGACAATTCTGCGGGAATTTACGGTGTAGCGATTGCCGGTTTCCGCCGGCAGGCACTAGCCGCCCCTCCCGGGCTAACATCCTTCGTTGCCCTCATTTATTTTGTTCAAAGAAATTCGGAAGGCTCACCGCAGGTTCGTCCTCCAGTCGGAGGCCATGGGCCTGGCCGCCATACCAAGAGATGCGCAAAGGCGGTCAAGGGCCCTTCGGCAGGGCTCGGGACAAGCCTGGCCGCCATACTGAATTTTAGATAAGCAGACATGCTTGTTTTGATCAGGTTGGCTAACCGGCAAAATCAAGCGCCCGGCGGATTCCAGTGCCAGATCAACCCCAGAACAACAACTTGATTCCCACCAGGCCGAGAAAGATACCGACGAAAATACGGAAAGATTTCTGCGGGACTCGGGCCAGAAACCGCTTTGCGGCATACGCGCCGATAAAGGAGACCGGGATGCTCAGGATCAGCGCCAGCAGGAGGACCTGCTCCAGCCGGACGCCGCCCCAGAAGTAGCGCGATACCCGCGTGACATCAATGAAAAGGGCAATCAGGCCGGAGGTGAATATGTAGACATCCTTGGGCAGATTAAAAGCCGCCAGGAAGGCGCCCCGAACGGCGCCCCCGACCCCGAAGAATCCGGCAAACAAGCCCGACAGGACGCCCCCGCAGACTGCCGTCCCATGCGTCCTGGGCAAAGACCAGTCGTGTTGGAGGAACAGAAACCCGACATACACGATCAGGAAAGCGCCCAGAACCCGCTTGAGCGGAAACGCCTGCGCCTGCATGGAAAGCGATGCGCCCAGGTAGCTGGCCGCAATACCGGCCAATCCGAATCCCAGGATCAATTTCCAGTCGAATCCGCGCTTGAACAGCAGAACCTTCCAGATGTCGCCGCACAAATGAATGGCGCCGACGAAAAGCAGGGCTACCGGCATGGGCACGAAAAGGGTCATGACCGGGATCATCACTGTGGATGTCCCGAATCCCGTCGCCGTTCCAATTGCCGACGCAACGAGCGTCAGCGCGCAAAGCAAAATCAATTGCATTGTGTATCGCCTGGTTTATCCGGGTATCATCCGCCATATCCGCGCATCAGGCTTGCCGGTTGGCGCCGCCCGCACCGGCCGGCTGGTTTTCCTCAAGCGCTTTCTGCAGGGCAGCCCGCGCCAGCAGGCGGGTTGAATCAAGCGCGGGTAACGGGCAGTCCCGGGGATCAACCAGCAGCGGGATTTCGGTGCACCCCAGAATTACGCCGTCGCATCCGCGTGCCTTCATTTTCCCGATGACTGCGTTGAAATACAGCCGGGATTCTTCGGTAATCACTCCGTTGACCAGTTCCTTAAAAATGATGGCGTCAATTTGCTCGCGGTCGTTTGCATCGGGGATTTCCGCAACCAGGCCGTATTTGGACAGCATTTCAGGGTACACGGGCCCGGTCATCAGGTACTTGGTCCCGGTTACGGCCAGGGTTTTGAGTTTCCGGCTGCTTGCCTCGGCGGCGACCGCCTCGGCAATGTGGAGCCAGGGAATGGGCGACCGCGCCGCAACAATGTGGAACGCCTGGTGGATGGTGTTGTCCGGACAGACGGCAAAATCGGCGCCGATTTTTGCAAGCTTGGCCGCGGATGACAGCATCATTTCCGCGACTTGCGGCCAGTTGCCGGCCCGGATATGAACCATGTACTCGCCCAGGGGATAGGTGTGCATTGACACTTCCGGGTGCATGTGTTCGCCCATGCGCGCGGGCGCTTCCTTGCACAAGGTGCGGTAGCATAAAGCAGCGCCTTCCGCGCTGCACGCGACAATTCCGATGTGTTTCATCTTGTTTCTTCCTGTCTTTGCTTCATTCCAATACCCGTCAGCGGGCCGGGACATACCCCGCGCCGCCGAAAATTCCTGATTGCAGGGCGTATCCGCTGCCGGACAGACGCGCCGACCATTGGGCGTCCGCCGCGCGATAAACCGCCGGGTCGGCCTTGCCATCGCCGTCATAATCCGCGGGAGCGGGCAGGCAATTTCCCTCCGT
>CAZYXU010000047.1:20612-22371 GCA_964650945.1 uncultured Verrucomicrobiota bacterium
CGGCCTTGCCATCGCCGTCATAATCCGCGGGAGCGGGCAGGCAATTTCCCTCCGTGAACCCGACCAACTCTGTCAGGGAATAATTATCGGATGACAGGCGGAAACTCCAGGCGCCGTCTGCCGGGCGGTAAATCGCCGGATCGGCCTTGCCGTCCCCGTCGTAATCCGCCGGCGCCGCCAGCGCACCGGCCGCTCCGAATCCGGAAATTCCGGCTTCCGCGTATCCGCTGCCGGAAAGCAGCACCCGCCACGCGCCGGCAGCGGCATTGAAGACAGCCGGATCCATCCGGCCGTCGCCGTCATAATCCTCCGGCGCGGCCTGCCAGCCGGGGCCGCCCAGTGTCATGACGCCTGAATCTGCATATCCGGTCATGGAAAGCGCCGCCCGCCACCTTGCCTCCGCGGCGGAATATAATGCCAATTCCGCCCGGCTGTCGCCGTCATAATCCGCGGGAGCGCGCCGCCACAGGGCCCGCAGGGTATAACTGCCGCCGGCTGAATTGCCACGCGTCACGGCCGCATATGCCGATCCGGCAACCGCCGCCAGTATCCGCCCGGGAAATGGCTGCCGTATCGGATATTGACGGAAATGATCGTCCAATACGTACACTGCGAACGAGTCCGGCGCGCTGAGGTTGAGTTCAAGGCTGCCGCTGCCGGAGCGCGGCAGGCGGTGCCAGCCCGTGACATCGCCGGCCAGCGCCGCCGCCGCCGCACCCGGAACGGCCAGCGCCGGCAGACCTGACACCGGCCGGTAATGCGCGCCGCTGAGGCGCAGCCATTCCTCGCCATTGGTTGCCACGACCTGCAACGCGCCATCACTGTTCAGGCCGGTGATGAAGGGATAGGCCAGGATGTCATTCACCGGCATGAAGGGGCGGCCGAATACCAGGAACCCGTTCGTCGCCAGCAACGAGCGTGAATCCAGCGTGTCGGTTTCCCATTGGAAACTCGAAGGCCAGGTGTCGGCCGGCGCCCATCGGGTTTGCGCGCGCGCGCGCCAGGCGGCGGAAATGGCGGAAGGGATGATTTTCTCGCCCGCCAGCGATGCCTTCCAGTACCAGGTTCCCGGTTCGCGCATCAGCGCGAAAATCCGTCCCTGCGCATTGGTGAATCCCACCTGCAAGGCGGCGCCGCCCGGCGTCCAGAACCAGCCATTCGAGTGCGGAACCATATTGGAATAAGCGTAAACGCCCTGGTCCGGCACGGTCAGCGTGAATGAAAGCGTTTGCATATCCGAAGTGACGCTGATATACCCGGCGGCATGCGCGTAAAGTCCGTGCAATTCCGCCCAGGGGATCGGCGGCGCGGCGGATGCCGGGCTGTCGGGGAATGGCGGCGCATTGGTCTGCTCCGGCAGACCGAATTTATCGCGCAAGGCTGACATCAGCACCCGGTGGGCGGTATCCTCGGCGATGGCGCCGCCATTGCACAGCACCGCCACGCCGAGCCCGTGTTCGGGCATCACTTCCAGCATGGCATGGAAGCAAATGCTGTCGCCGGATTTCCCGCACGCCCGGCCGGCATACGCCAGGCTGGGCTCGGCCACATTGTCCAGCCCCAGCCCGTTCAAGGCTGTCGGATCGCTCCCTATGATCGCAACGTTCGATCCCTGCCAGGCATACATGGCCTCCAGCGCATTGGAACTCACCACGCGCGCGCCGCGGAATTCGCCCCAGCCCAGCATCATTTCAACCAGCCGCGCCATGTCCCCGGCGGTGGAATACAAGCCGCCGCTGGCAAACACGTTGACCACCTC
>CAZYXU010000048.1:0-22297 GCA_964650945.1 uncultured Verrucomicrobiota bacterium
GGCAAAAGAAAATGGACAACCGCATCCCCCAACAATCCTCCCCGCCGGAACCGGAACAGGCCGCGGCGGCCGCGCGCCCGCCCATTCGCAATTGGACGCCGGAGCATGAGCCGCCGGAAATCGCGGCGTTTTTCGCCCGGCCGGCATTCGACCCCCGGGCCGAACAAATCGCGCGCGAAGCCCTGGCTGACATCCGGGCGCGGGGCGACGCGGCCGTGCTGGATTGCATCCGCAAATTTGAAAATCAAACCCTGGCCGCGGATAATTTGCGGGTCTCCCGGGCGGAGATCAACGCGGCCCGCGAGCAGGTGGACAGCGATTTCGTCGCCGCCTGCCGCGAGGCCCATGCCCGGATCGCGCAATTCGCCCGCGCGGGGATGAAGAAGGATTGGACCACCGCCACCCCCAAGGGCGGCGTGGTGGGCGAACAATTTTCGCCTTTGGAGCGCGTCGGCGCTTATGTACCCGGCGGCGCCGCCCCGCTGGTCTCAACCGCCCTGATGACCATCACCCTGGCGAAGGCGGCCGGGGTGCCGGAAATCGTCGCCTGCTCGCCCGCGGCGGCGGATGGCGCGATGAATCCTTACCTGCTCTATGCCATGGAAATGGCCGGCGCCACGGAAATTTACCGTATCGGCGGCATCCAGGCCATCGGCGCCATGGCCTACGGCACGGCCACGATTAAAAAAGTCCTGAAGATCGTGGGCCCGGGCGGCCCCTATGTCACCGCCGCCAAGCGCCAGGTGTATGGCGCCGCGGCGCTGGACCTGGTGGCCGGGCCCAGCGAAATCGCCATCCTGGCCGACGACAGCGCCGTGCCCGAACAGGTGGCCGCGGACCTGCTCTCGCAGGCGGAACACGGCACGGGCAGCGAAAAAATTCTGCTGGTCACCACTGCCGCGCGGCTGGCGCAGGCGGTGCAAGTTGAACTGGCGCGCCAGACGGCGACCCTGACCCGCCGTGACGCCATCCGCCGGATTTTGGACGATGGCGCGCTGATTGTGGTGGTCAACCACCTGGATCACGGCATGGAATTATGCAACCGGTTTGCCCCGGAACATCTGGAGATCATCGTCCGCGAGCCGCGCAACTGGCTGAAAAAAGTGCGCAATGCCGGGGCCGTCTTTGTCGGCGCCTGGACGCCCGAATGCGTGGGCGACTTCGTGGCCGGCCCCAGCCATGTCCTGCCCACGGGCGGCGCCGCGGCCATGTTTTCCGGGCTGACGGTGGACGATTTCCGCAAGCGCACCAGCGTCATTTCCTTTACCCGCGCCGATCTGCACGCAACGCTCGATACGATTGAGACCTTCGGCCGGGTGGAAGGACTCGACGCCCACGCCCGCTCCGCGCGCATCCGGTTTGCCGCACCGGCGGGCTGATGCAAGTTTGTTAATTAGCCCATCAAGGCCATCAACCCACGCACAAACAAAGCATTTATTTCCGCACATAATCTGCAATAAACTTGACAACCGCAGAAATACATGCAATCCTTGGCATATTTTCTGCAAATAATCTGCAAATATGGTGCAAACATGCTGATTGAATTTAAAGTTTCAAATTACCGTTCAATTCTGGAAGAACAGACCTTATCGCTTGTGGCAAATAATTACGATCACTCTTCTTTGCCCGAGAACTTAATACACCCGGAATTGGCAGGAATTGCAAAGGTAAAGCTGTTAAAAGGCGCTGCTATTTACGGCCCAAATGCCTCAGGGAAAAGCAATGTTTTAGCGGCTTTACAGTTCATTACGAGGTTTATAAAAAATTCCGCAACAAAAATTGCTCCCAATGGGCCAACAGGTAATATTCCGTTTTGCCTTGATTTTGAATCGGCCAAGTCTCCTAGTGTGTTTGAGATTACCGTTTCCATTGAAGGCATTAGGTATAAGTACGTGGTTTCTTTGGATACTCAACGGGTTCATAATGAACTCCTGATTGCTTACCCAAAAGGTCAAGCCCAAAAATGGTTCGAACGAACCTATGACAAAGAAAAGCAGGAATACAACTGGAGCCATAGCACAACTTTCTTTAAACTGGATAAAGACCTTTGTGAAAAAACACGTCCAAACAGTTTATTTGTGTCAACGGCGGCGCAGTTTAATAATGCACCATTAACTATTATATACAATTGGTTTAACAAAGGGATACACTTTGTTGATCTCGGCGCTGAATCATCGTTTAACCCCCTCTTTACGGCCACGCTGATCGAAGATAAAAAGCCCCAGGTTGCCACCATCCTAGAATTGCTCAAATCCGCAGATTTTGGAATTACCGGAGCAGACATTAAACACGAAGAACTCTCAGCAGCGGAAGTTAAGGAAAAATTTCCGCCATCGGTTGTCCGCGAGATGGAATCTGACGGAAAATTAACCGGAATAAAAACTTTGGAAATAAGCCTTACACATCAAGGCAAAGACAACTCTGAACATATAGTTGAATTTGCTGAAGAATCCGCCGGGACACGGCGTTTTTTTGCGTTGATTGGCCCATGGTTGGATATTCTGGAACACGGTTATACAGTGCTAATTGATGAGTTGGAGACCAGTTTACACCCCTTACTGGTGAAAGAGTTTTTGAAGCTTCTGTTTAGCAACGCGCACAACTCGAAAGGCGCACAGATAATCTTTACCACACATAATCCGATTCTATTGGACACGGAAGTTATGCGCCGTGACCAGGTTTGGTTCACAGAAAAAGATGAACGTGGCGCAACACATCTTTATCCGCTTACGGACTACAAACCGCGTAAGAACGAATCACTGGCACGCGGATACCTAGCCGGGCGCTATGGCGCTTTGCCTTTTATCCCGGAAGGATTGAAGATGCGATGAGCGTTAAACAAAACAGCGGTCGCAACACGTTTTCACGCCGTTCCGCGCCGGGTGCCACGGGCAAAACGCTGCTTATAGTCACCGAAGGCAAAAGAACGGAACCAGATTATCTTACGGGTTTACGGAACCACTTAAAATTATACGCCGCTGATATTAAGATAATTCCGGCCGATGGCACCGACCCGCTGAGCATTGTAAATTATGCAATCCGACTTCTTGAAGAACGCAAACGTGCAGCCAAACGAGGATGCACGGTTCCTTATGATGCAGTTTGGGCGGTTTTTGACACCGAACGCGTCGACACAAATCCCAAACTGAACGATGCCATGCAAAAAGCGCGTGCGCACAATATAAATATTGCCATATCAAACCCATGTTTTGAGTTTTGGCTGTTATTGCATGATGAATACACCACGGCGCCTTTTGTTAAATGCGAAAACGTGATTCGCCGAATCAAAGAGCGATATATTGCCGATTATGACAAGACCAACATCCCTGTTATTCATTACATCCCCGCCAAGGTGCCACAAGCCATTATAAACGCCGCCAAGTGCCGTCAACACCACCACGACGCAGGGGTGAAGGGTAATCCCTCCACTGACGTGGATAAACTTGTGCGTGAAATGAACGATGCAACTCGACCGCATTTTCGAATTGAACTGTGAAAACTCCACAAGCAATACAATTGATTTGATTCCATCTATACCAATTATGCCGAACAACCAAACAACGAAAACCGAAAATTTATTTCGTGCCAGCGTCCGGCGGATGCAGGGCTACACCCCCGGGGAACAGCCCACCGATCCGGCCGTCATCAAGCTCAACACCAACGAAAACCCCTACCCGCCCTCGCCGCGGGTGCGGGAGGCGCTGCTGGCCGCCGCGGCGGACACCTGGCGCCTGTATCCCGACCCGCTGTGCCGGGCTTTGCGCCGGGCCATTGCGGATTTGCACCAGTGCGCGCCGGAGCAGGTGTTTGTCGGCAACGGGTCGGACGAGATTCTCGCGCTCTGCGCCACGGTCTTTGTGGAAAACGACGGTGCGATCGGGTTTTTCGATCCATCCTACTCCCTGTATCCCGTGCTGGCGCAAATTCGCGATGTAGCGACCCGGCCGGTGGCGCTGAACGCGGACTTCGACTGGCCGAATCCGGACCCGCTGGCCGCCGACCTTTTCTGGCTGACCAACCCCAATGCACCCAGCGGCCGGCTGTATGATCCCGCGCAGGTTGCGGATTTCTGCCGGCAGGCGCGCGGGGTGGTGGCGATTGACGAGGCCTACGTGGATTTTTCGCGGACCAACTGCATGCCGCTGGCGCTGACCCTGCCCAACGTCCTGGTGTTGCGGTCGCTTTCCAAATCCTACTCGCTGGCCGGCCTGCGCGCCGGGTATGCCGTCGGACCGGCGGCGCTGATTGATGCGTTTTACAAGGTGAAGGATTCGTACAACGTCAACCGGCTGACCCAGGCCGCGGCGCGGGCGGCTATCCTGGATCAAGCCTGCATGCGGGCGAATGTGGCGAAAATCCAGGACACCCGGCAGCGGCTGGCGGCGGCCTTGGCCGGACTGAACTTCAAGGTCTGGGCGTCGGAAGCCAATTTCCTCTGGGTGCGGCCGCCGGCGCCGGGCGCGGCGCGCCTGTATGAACTGCTGAAGGAACGGGGCATCCTGGTGCGCTATTTTCCCGGCGCGCGCACCGGATCGAACCTGCGCATCTCCATCGGCACGGACGCTCAAACCGACCGGTTGCTGGCGGAAATCGCCGCCAGCGGCCGGTGATTTCAAATTGACGCCAGCGCCGCGGCGGGGTATGCTTAACCCTGAAATTTCAAGACTGAACGTTATCAGGGGAATTCGCTTATGCGCGCCAGAACCGCCGCCGTCAAACGCACCACCCGCGAGACCAGCATCGCCCTCTCCATCGGTCTGGACGGCCGGGGCCGGTGCCAGGTCAACTCCGGCATTCCATTTTTAAACCACATGCTGGAACTCCTGGCCCGGCATGCGCTGGTGGACCTGCGCCTCGCGGCCAAGGGCGACCTGGCGGTGGATTACCATCACACGGTGGAAGACATCGGCCTCTGCCTGGGCCAGGCGCTGGACCAGGCGCTGGGGCAACGCCAGGGCATCGCGCGTTACGGCCACGCCTACGTGCCGATGGATGAAGCGCTGTGCCGGGCGGTGGTGGATTTGGGGGGCCGGCCTTTTCTGCATTATGAAACCGCCTGCCGCAAGCAAAAAATCCGCGATTTCAATCTCGGCCTGATCGAGGAAATGCTGCGCGCCTTCTGCGTGCAAGGCCGGCTCAACCTGCACATCACGCAATTTTACGGCAAGGACCCGCACCATGCCGTGGAGGCGGTATTCAAAGCTTTGGCCCGCGCCTTGCGCATGGCGGTGGCGCGCGACCCGCGCGAGGCCGGCATCCCCTCCAGCAAGGGGCGGATATGAAGTCCGGTTTCACGGTGATCCCGGCCATTGACCTGCAAGGCGGGCAATGCGTCAGATTACGGCAGGGACTGGCGGACCAGGCCACCATCTATGCCGGCCACCCGGTGGACATGGCCCGCCACTGGGCGGCGCAGGGCGCCACCGCCCTGCATATCGTGGACCTGGATGGCGCCTTCGCCGGCCGGCCGGCGCACACGGACGTCATCCGCGCCATGATCGCCGCCATCCCGGGTATCGCGGTGGAAGCCGGCGGCGGATTGCGCACGGACGCCGATTTGCAGGCCTTGCTGGATGCGGGCGCGGCGCGGGTGATCATCGGCACGCGCGCCCTGGGCGATCCCGCCGAACTCCAGCGCCTGGCCGGCAAATTCGGCGCCGGACTGGCCGTGGGCATTGACGCCCGCGACGGACGGGTGCAAGTCAAGGGGTGGACGGAAACGACGGCGACGGATGCCGCCGGGCTCGCCCGGCGCGCCGCCGCGGCCGGCGTGCAGACCATCATTTACACCGACACCGCCACGGACGGCATGTTGCAGGGCCCGAATTATCCCGCGGTGGCGGGCATTTGCGGTAATTTCAACGGCCGGGTGATCGCCTCCGGCGGCGTCGCCGCGGCCGCGCATGTCCGCCGCCTGGCGCAATTGGAATTGCCCAACCTGGCCGGTGTCATCGTCGGCAAGGCGCTTTACGAACAAACCGCCACGTTGCCGGAGCTGCTGGCGGCGGCGGAGGAATGACATGATTTTAACCACCCAGGAAAACACACTGCCCAACGGCCTGCGCGTTCTGACCTCCCGCATGCCCGGGCTGCAAAGCGCCGCCATGGGCATCTGGGTGGGCGTGGGCGGCCGGCATGAATGCCGCACCATGACCGGCATCAGCCATTTCATCGAACACATGCTCTTCAAGGGCACGACGCAGCGCTCCGCCCGTGAAATCACCCGCGCCATCGAGGGGCGCGGCGGCTATTTCAACGCCTTCACCCAGGAAGAATCCACCTGTTATTACGCCCGCATGGCCGGCCACCATCTCTGGAACGTCCTGGAAGTCATGGCCGACATGTATCTGCACCCGCGTTTCGCCGCGGATGATGTCGCCCGGGAAAAAGGCGTGATCCTGGAAGAAATCCAGATGATCAACGACCAGCCGGAACAACTTGTCCAGGAAATGCTCAACACCATGCTGTGGCGCGACCACGAGCTGGGCCGCCCGCTCACCGGCACACCGGAAACCCTGGAACGCCTGGGCCGCGATCAGCTCATCGCCTTTAAAAACAAAAAATACGTTCCGGAAAACACGCTCTTCGTCTTCGCCGGCCCGATGGAACCCCGGGAATGCGCGGAGCGGGTGCAACAATGCATGCGGCGGGTGCAGCGCAAGCCCGAACCGGACTACCGGCTGGTGACCAGCGCGGTGGCACAGGACCGTTTGCAATTGCGCTCGAAGGAAATCGAGCAGACGCATCTGGCCCTGGGCTTCCGCCTGTTCGGCCGGTTCGACCAACGCCGTTACGCCCTGCGCCTGCTGAATGTGGTGTTGGGCGAGAACATGAGTTCGCGCCTCTTTCAAAGCGTCCGCGAAAAACACGGCCTGGCCTACGCCGTGCATTCCGCCGCGCAGTTGTTCGCGGAAACCGGCGTCCTGGCCATCAGCGCCGGCGTGGACACCAGCCGCGCCGACCGCGCGCTGGAGCTGATCATGCGGGAATTGCGCAGCCTGAAAAAGACGCCCATCCCGCAGCGTGAGCTGGCGGAAGCCCGCGAATACGCCATCGGGCACCTGCTGCTCTCGCTCGAAAATCCGTCCGGCCACATGCATTGGCTGGGGGAAAGCATGTTCAATTACGGGCGGATCGTCCCGCCGGAGGAAATCATTGCCGCCATCCGCGCGGTCACGGCCGAGGAGTTGCGCCGTCTGGCCGGCGAGATTTTATGCGCCGACAAGGCCAGCCTGGCCATGTTGACCGGACCCAAGTCCGCCCTCACCGGACAGCAGGCACAGGAAATCCTGGCGGCATTGTAAAGCCGCCGCCGTTGATTAAACGCCGACATTCCAACAGCCACAGCAAGCGATCAACCATATGACAAATTTCAATCCCGCGCCGGCCAAAAATACTTTCCGCGGAAATTTTGCCAAAATTGCCCTGGGACTGCTGTTCGCCATCCTGGCGCTGCTGGCCGCGGCGCACCTGGTGCTGGAACGCCATTGCACCGCCCTGGCCCGCCGCCAGATACTGCCATGGCTGCAGGCGCGCTATCAAGCCGACGTCCAGTTGGAAAACATCTCCGTCAACCTCCTGAGCGGCGTCCTGGTGGTGGAAGGCGCAACCCTGGGCAATCCGCCCGGCTTTGCGTCCATGACCATGGCGCAGTTGCCGCACTTCCGCCTGCGGCTGGCCCTGCACGACCTGTGGCGGAAAAACACCATTACCATCCGCAGCCTGCGCATCAAGGATGCCAGCCTCAACATCATCCGCAACCCGCAAGGCGATTTAAACCTGGCCGGCCCCGTTGCCGGGGCGGACCAGCCGGTCGGACCGGACCAGCCGGACCGGCCGGACCGGCCGAGCCAGCCCGCCCGGCCGGCCGGGCGGGAAGATCCGCCGCGCCTCGCGCTGGACAAGGCGCGCATCCATACGCGCGTCAAATACATTGACCACAACCCGATTTTCCAGCCGGAACCTTTATGCCTGGAGTTTGACCTGAAGATTTCAACCGCCAACCTGGCCAATTACGGGCGGCCCGAGCAGTTGACCGGCACGCTGATGGTTGACGGCGAAATCATCGCCGGCAGCCGCCGCACCGCTCTGGAACTGCGCGGACGTTTTGCCCCCGTCATTGATCCGCGGCAGTTGACCTTTGAACTTACCGGCTCAACCAAGCCCTTTGACCTGACGGATGCCCCGCCGCTGGCCGGCTGGCTGGGAGTGGAACAGGGATTGGTGGCCTGCACCGCCACGCTGACCGTCAAAAACAACGTGCTGGACCCCGCCAAGTCCATGTTAAAATTCAATTTCAGCGAGGCCCGGCTGGCCCCGGCTACCCGCCAGCGCCTGCATGGAATCGCCCTGCCCCGGGTTTTCACGATGAGCATCCCGCTCAGCGGGAATTTGGAGGCGCCCCGGGCCGACTTCACCGCCGCCATCGCCAGCCTGCTGACCAGCGACGATGTCATCAGCTCGTTTTTGGAAGGGCTCTACAAAGCCGCCGGCCAGGCCGGCGCTGACGCCGCGGCCCAGACGCCGGCGGTAACGCCGTAATCAAATAGGTAAACCGGGCATGCCCGCAATGTTTAAAATGCCAAAAATAATCCAGGCCGGCTGGGCCGCGGCCATCCTGGCGGCATTGGCGCTGACCGCCGCCAACCTGATCCTGGGAGATTTAAACCAGGACGAGGGCTGGTACCTGTATGCCGCGCGGCTGGTGGCCGGCGGCGCCGTCCCCTACCGCGATTTCGCCTACACCCAGGGCCCGCTGCTGCCGCTGGTTTACGCGCCATTCCAACCATTCATCGCCGCCTGGGGTCTGGCCGGCGGCCGGTTGATCACTGCCGCGCTCGGCTGGCTCGGTGCGCTGTTGGCGGCCGGTCTGGCCGCGCGGCTGGTCCGGGTGCACCGCCGGGAAACAGCGCTGCTGGCCTTCGCGCTGATTGCGGTGAATGTCTATCAAAGTTACTTTACCACTGTCGTCAAAACCTATTCCCTGACCGCGCTTTGCCTGGCCGGCGGATTCCTGGCGCTGACGCTGGCGCTGGAGCGGCGCCGGCGCGCGCCGCTCTGGCTGGCGGGCGCCTTGATGGCCCTGGCGGCGGGCACCCGGAGCTCGGCGGCAATGGCGCCACTGGCCGTCCTCTGCGTCTTGTGGGCCGGCCGCCGGCGCGCCGGCCTGCCGGGCGCCTGGCTGCATTTCCTGGCCGGCGGCGCGCTGGCGGGGACCGCGTTAATGCTGCCGTTTTTCGCCATGGCGCCGGATAATTTCTGGTTCAACGTGGTGAGTTATCACGCCTTGCGCGATCCGGGCACGCTGCTGCAGGCGCTGGTGTACAAGGCCGGCTTCCTCTCGCGCATGGTGCAAGCCTATTTCGCCGCCCTGGCCTTGCTGGCGCTGGCCGCGATCCGGATCGAACGCCCGCCGGCAGCCGCCGGCCAACCGCCCGCCGCGCCGGACCACATCCGCCTGACGATGCTGGCGCTCTGGCTGGCCCTGGCCGGCATCACCCTGCTGCACCTGCTGGCGCCATTTCCCTATGATGACTACCAGGCGTTCGCCTACCCCCTGCTTTGCAGCGCGACCGCGGCCCTGGCCATCCGCCGCCTGACCGTCACGCCCGCCGCCGCCGTGCGGCTGGCGCTGCTCGGGCTGCTGCTGGCGGGCGCCGCCGCCGGCTCTTCCCCGCTGAACCAGGATTGGTTCATCCAGGGCCGGGACCGCATCTGGTGGCAGATCAAGGACACCCCGCCGCTTTTCAAACTGCGCGCCGCCGCGCGCCTGATCCAGTCGCTGAGCGGCCCGGATGATTACCTGCTGACCCAGGACCCCTACCTGGCGGTGGAAGCCAATCGGCGGCTGCCGCCGGGGCTGGAACTGGGTCAATTCTGCTACTTCCCCGGGCTGACGGACGAGCAGGCACGGCGGCGGCGCGTAATGAACCGCGGCGCCATGACCGATCTCCTGCGAAATTCCCCGGCGCCCGTCGCCGCCCTGAGCGGGTATGCCTTGGCCCTGGAGTCGCCCCAAATCCGGCCGCTGGCGGAGGCAGACCGGCAATTATTCCGGCAGTTGATCGAGCAACGCTACCGGCCCCTGCTGGAAATCCCCAAATTCGGACAGGCGTCCACCACGCTGGAAATTCTGATCAGGACGCCGGCCGACGCGGCGGCATCCGCGCAACCTTCAAACGCACAGGAAAACACACCATGAAAGCCGCATTATTAGGCCTGGCGCAATCCGGGCGCAAAACATTTTTTTCATTGCTGACCGGCCGGGAAGTCCCGCCCAACCTGAAGGAAGGCGAAAGCCTGGAAGGCAATGCGCCCATCCGCGACCCGCGCGTGGACAAATTGTCGGCCATGTACCAGCCGGAACGCACCAAATATGCCGAAAACCGGATCGTGCTCTGCCCGCCGATCGTGGCCGGCCGGCGCGACTGGCTGGATTCCGCCAAGCGCTGCGAACTGCTCTGCCTGCTGGTGCGCGCTTTCACCGATCCGGCGGTTTACCACCAGGACGGCAGCGTGGACGCCGCGCGCGACCGCGGCGCGCTGGAGACGGAACTCTGGGCCGCCGACCTGGAACTGGTGGAGAAACGCCTGGACCGCATCGCGCGCGAAAAGAAGGCCGGCCAGGACGCCCGCCAGGTGCTGGAAGAGCGCACGCTGGAAAAGATCAAGGCACACCTGGAAACGGCGATGAAAATCAGCATGCCCGCCGGCTTGGAACCGCATGAAGTGGACACGATCCGCAGCCTGGAACTGCTTTCATTAAAGCCGGTGCTGTGGGTTTACAACGTGGATGAGAATCAGTTGCGGGAACCCGGCGACGACTGCAAGGTCTCCTGCCGGATTGAACGCGAAATCATGGAGCTGGAGCCGGCCGAACGCGAAGCCTACCTGCGCGACCTGGGCGTGGCGCAATCCGGCCTGGAACGCCTGAACCAGGCGGCTTATGCCGCGCTGGGATTGATGTCGTTTTACACCGTCGGCAAGGACGAAGTGCGCGCCTGGACCATCCGCATCGGCACGCTCGCGCCCGCCGCCGGCGGCAAGGTGCATACCGACATCGAACGCGGATTCATCCGCGCGGAAATCATGCGCTACGACGACCTGATCGCCGCCGGGAGCGAGGATGCGCTGCGCGCCCAGGGCAAAATCCAGCTCAAGGGCCGGGATTACGTCATCGCTGACGGCGATATCTGCCACTTCCGGTTCAACGTTTGACCGGAAAATCCAGGTGCTTTTTAAAGAACGCCGCGGACTTATTTCCGCCCCAGGCATGGGGGCCGGGATGGAGATCGAGTTCCAGGCGGTCGGGCGCGCCCGCCGCGCGGTAAATCGCCGTCAGGCGCCGGAAGCACTGCATGGCGGTGTCAACTTTGAAGCAGGCATCGTTGGCGCCGATGTCGATCAGCAACGGGCGCGGCGCCAGCAACCCCTGCAGGTCCGGCAGATTGACCAGCTTAAACAGTCCCGGGGCCACCTGCATGCCGCAGTAATTGATGTCGCGGATGCCGAACGCCTCCCACAAATCGCTGTAACAGATGATTTCCGCGGCCTGAAAACGCGCATCGCAGAGCGCCATCCAGAGCGCCATCGTGCCGCCGCCGCTCAGTCCCATGACGCCCAGGCGCCGGCCGTCCACCTGGGGCAGGCCGGCGACAAAGTCGGTGGCGGCCCGGCCGTGCGCCACGTTGATGGCGAGGGAGGTCGTGCCGAGCATGGTGGCGTGCAGGTAATAGAGATTGCACCAGTCGCGGCCGCCAGCCACCGCCAGGTGGTTGGGCTTGCGGGCGTCGTTGCGTTCGCCGAATCCGATCCAGTCCAGGGAGTAGGTGACAAATCCCTGCTGCGCCATCACTTCCCCGTAATTGTAGCGGCAATTGGCGATGGCCTGGCGCAGATCCGGATCGGAATCGTTGCCCATGACCGGCTCTTTGCCGTGGGGGCCATGGCCATGGCTGCACAGGATGGCCGGACGTTTTTCGCGCTTTTTCAGGCCGCGCGGCAGGTTGACCAGCACCGTGGCCGCCAGGTGTTTTTGGACATCAATGATCCATTTCTGCCGGACCAGGCCCTTGTCCTCCCACTGCGCCACCAAGGCCGGATTTAATTTCACCCGCGGCGGGAAATCGCCCAGCGTCGCCAGGACTTGCGGCCGGGCGCGCTTGTGCCAGGCGCGGAAATCGTCCCGGGTCCGTCCGCGGAAAGCGCACGCCGGCCGGTGTTCCGCGGCCCATGCGGCGAACATTTTCTGCGGACTCAAATTACGCGCATGCATAGATGGCGGATGGCGGCATTCCCGGAGCGGTTACAGGCCGACATTGACGCGGCCGCGCGGGAATTCGGTGAACCAGAACTGGAGCCAGACCTCGTAGTCGTCGTCTTCCCACTCGTAGCCCACTTCCACGGCCACGCAGTCAATCGTGCGGCGGACGGAGATCCCCCAGGCTTCCATCTCGCTTTCCTCGAATTCATAGCGGGTGAAGGCCTTGTAGCCCCAGTTGATGAAGGGATTGATTCGCACCTCGGCGTTCAGCAGGCTGTTGGCATCCTGGCGGTAGCGATGCTCCAGTTCGAGGGCCCAGAAGGTGCGCTCTTCCAGGATCAGGCGGGTGTTAAAAGTATCGATTTCGGATTCATACTGGTCGTAGTAGCCGTCAATCCGGAAATCCATCCAGTCGAACGGCTCCGAGCGCACGTCAAAGCCGAGGTTGCTGAAATCCTCCTCGGTGCCCTGGGGATCGAGCCGGTAAAAAGTCCAGAGGTCGGCGTTGATCAAATCGTAAATCTCGCGGCGCTTGGTCTGGATCTTGTTGCGCACCCCGAGTTTGATGTCATTGCGCCGGTCCAATTCGTCCAGATCGTCGAACTGGTAGAGGTCCGCCGGCCGGAGGTTGGGCTCGGGGATGTAGGTATAGTCCACGTAGGGTTCGGCGATATGCCGGAGGTTGTTGATGAAATCGCCGGGATGGGTCTGCCAGACCTTGAAAGCCTTGAAGGAGGATTCCATGCCGAATTCGTAGAGGTTGCGGAATTCGGCGTCCAATTCGCGCATGAAGGTGTTGGTGGAGACGGTGGAGACGGCGATGCCGTTGGTGCCCACGGTGGTGTTGGTGGAGACGACCCGGTAATCCTCCTTCGTGCGCGAATAATAGGTGCCGCGGTAACCGGCGCGGGGGATCAGGTTGAGGAAGCCGAAGAATTTGACGGGGTAATTGACGGCATGCGCGGTATGGGCGCGGACCGCGGAATAATCCTGCTTGTTGGTGGCGTTCTCCTCCCAGAGTTTTTCCAGGTAACCGGCGGAGTTTTCGCTTTCGTAGTAGAAGCGGCTGTCGCCGATTTCCTGCCGGGTAATGTCGAAATTCACCTCCGGCACGCGGTCCACGGCGGTATAAAAATCATTGAAGCGTTTTTGCGCCTGGAGGCTGAGGGCGTAATTTTGCGTGCGGTGCCCGAGCACGAGGTAGTTTTCCGGTTCGGGATAGGTTTTGTATTCCTCGCGGAAGAATTGCTGGATGATCTTGGGATCGCTGAGGTAATTGGCCTGCAACAGCAGGTAATCGTTGTCGGTGAACGACTGGTTGTGATACAGCCGCAGGCGGTAGCGGTCCTTGTCCAGGGGATAGGCCTGATCCTTCCCCTCGTCCGGCCAGGAATCGCCCGTATAGTAGGTGATCAGGTCGCCATACCACTTGTCGGCATTGGCCTCCATGTCCTCCAGCCGGCGGTTATGCCGGCCGAGCATCCAGATGTCGGTGGTTTCGTCTTCATCGTCCTCGGTTTCATAGCGCTCGGTGGAGAGCCCCCGGGAATTGCCGGTGGAACTCCACATCAAATCCTGGCCCACGCCCACGCCGCGGCGGCTGCGCAGGTCCACATGCGTGGCGGCTTCCAGGTGGCGGGAGAGGCGGTAATTCATGGCGGTCAGCAGGAACAGGCCCATGCGGCTGTTATAGCCGGGCACGATGCTGAGGAAATTGCGGGTGCCGATGTTCTGGAACCAGAACGGGAAATAGAACATCGGGACGCCGCCCATATACATCACCACGTTATAGGCGCGGACGGAATGGTTGGGGATGATGCGGGCGGTTTTGGCCCGCAAGTACACCGCCGGATCATCGCCCTCGCAGGTGGTGAAGCTGGCGTCGCTCAGCAGGAATTCATCGCCGGTGGTTCTCTGGGACGATTTGGCGTTGACGTAGAACGGCGCGAGAAAGGCCCGGAACTCGCCGAAATCGCCGCGCTTGGACTGGAAGTTGTAGCTCAGGCGGTCGCCCACCCAGGTATCGTTGCCGCGCTGGAAAGCCACGCGGCCATCGGCCATCACATCCTGGGATTGCAGGTTGACCACGGCGTAATCGCTGCGCAGGACTTCATCGTCCTTGCGCACGACGACATTGCCGGTGGCGATCATGATGTCCTTTTCATGCTCGAAATCCAGGCTGTCGGCCTTGACGTCCAACGGCTGGACATGGCGGCGAGCCAACTCGTCGGGGTAAGCGTCCTCCAGCAGGGCGCGGTTAAGTTGCACCAGGGCGGCGCCGCGGGGAGCGGTTTTCAGCAATTTACGGGTAGCCGGACTGAGGGCGACCCCTTCAAAGCGCTGGGGGTCATAGAGATTGCCGGCGCGCATCTGGCGGTTGAGGTCGTTCACCACCGCCTGGGACAAGGTGTCGGACGGCGGGACGGATGCGTCGCCATAGGCGCCGAGCATGCGGCGGGTGGCGGGCGCGCAATGATCGCGCAAGTACCGGGAAAGCGGATCGCGCGCCAGGCGCAGGCGGGTCAGCAGCCCGGCGGGGTCGCGCACATCCCCGGGCTCCAGCAATTCCGTCATTTCACTGCGCACGGTTTCCGGCGCGGCGGGCAGGCCGGACTCCTCCGGCACGGAGGGGGGAGCGGCGCCGGCGCCGCAGGCCAGCAGGCCGGCGGCCGCCAAAGACGCCGCGCCGCGCCAAAACCCGGCGCGGCCGCCGGCGGACCGGCGCCAATGCATATGTCGTATATCCATGATACAGCCGACCTGAACGCCGGGGAGGGCCGGCGTAACTTTTTGCGACATAGAACAGTTTGCGTTTCTAACACAACCGCCGGAGAAAACCAAGCTTAATTCCATCAAGCGCCGTTTTTTCGTTCCGGCGGGTTTTTCGCGGCCGGGCCGGAATGGGAATAAAGCACCTCGTTGGTCACGGCATCGGCCACGGTGATTTCCTCGATATGGCAATTGGGGTCGGCGCGGAACCGGAGCCGGCCGCTGAACTTGTTCTGCATGGTCAGCAGCAATTCTTCATCCTCTTCGCGCAGCCTGGTCAGGATGGCGGGATTGATGACGATGCGCAATTCCGGCACCGGCTGCGAGCGTTCGCGATACTGGCGCAGGATGGCCATCAAGCGGCGCTGGATTTCGACGCTCATGTTCAGCGGCGATTTGACGCTGCCGCGCCCGGCGCAATACGGGCAATCCATGTACATGGTGGCCTCGATGCTTTCATCCACCCGCTGGCGGGTCATTTCGATCAGCCCCAGCGGGGAAATCGGCAGCACGTTGGTGCGGGCCCGATCCTTGCGCAAGGCTTCCTTCAGCGTCTGGTAAATGGCGTTGCGGTGTTTTTTATGGCGCATGTCAATCAGGTCGATCACCACCAGCCCGCCGACGTTGCGCAGGCGCAATTGCCGGGCCACTTCCTGGACGGCCTCGGTATTGACCTGCAGGATGGTCTCGTCCTGGTTGGAGGCGCCGCGATGCTGGCCGGTGTTGACATCCACGGCGATCAGCGCCTCGGTCTCGTCGAAGACCAGGCAGCCGCCGGATTTCAGCATAACCTTGCGCCGGAAGGCGTCGGCCAACTGGCGCTCGACGTCATATTGCTCGAAGATCGGCCGGCTGCCCTCGTAAAGCTTGATGCGGTTGCGCATCCGGCGGGAAATATTCGCGAGGATATCGCGCACGCGCTCGTAATCCGCCGGCGAGTCAATCACAATGCCGTCAATCTCCTCGGTGACGGAATCGCGCACCACGCGTTCCACCAGGTCCGGCTCCTGGTAAAGGCAGGCCGGGGGGCGCTTGGTTTCGTTGGCGGAACTGATGGCGCTCCAGGTGGACAGCAGGCCGCGTAAATCGCGCACGAACCCGGTGCTGCTGACCCCGGCGCCGGCCGTGCGGATGATCAGGCCGCAGCCATCCGGCACCGGCAGCCGGACGAGGATTTTTTTCAGGCGCTTGCGCTCCTTTTCATCCTCGATTTTTTTGGAAATGCCGCGCAGCTTGCTGCCCGGCATCAGCACAAAATAACGGCTGGGGATGCTGAGACTGGCGGTGGCGCGCGGGCCCTTGGTGCCGATCGGGCCCTTGGAAATCTGGACGATGATCTGCGAGCCGACGGCAAAATGGCGGGAAATTTCCTCGCGGGTGAACTGCCGGCGGCGGGTGATGGTGCGTCCCTGTTCCTCGCCCTCGGCCGCGGCCAACCGGCTCAAATCCTCCGGGAACATGTCCCAGTAATGGATGAAGGCGTTTTTCTTCATGCCGATATCGATGAAGGCGGCCTGCAAGCCATCCTCCAAGTTCTGCACCACGCCCTTGAAAACGCTGCCGACAATCCGGCTGGCGGTGGGATGTTCGACCTTGTATTCCTCCATCCGGCCGTTTTCCATCACGGCGACGCGCGACTCAAGGCTTTCCACGCTGACGATGATTTCCTTCTTGTTGGCGGTCTTCCTGCGGCGAAATCCAAACATAAATCCTTCCCTTTCGTTAATTCCGTTCTCCTCTGATATATACACTTTGCACGATTCCGAGCGCGCTCATGGTGCCAATCATGAACGTGCCGCCATAGCTCAGCAGCGGCAGCGGCAACCCGGTGATCGGCAAAAGACCGATGGTCATGGCGATATTGACAAACACATGGCAGAAAATCAGCGCGGTAATCCCGGCGCACAGCAGGCGGCCGATCCGGTCGGGCGCGGCGAGCGCGGCGCGCAAGCCGCCGTAGATGATCACGGCCATGAGGCTCAGCACGGTCAGCGACCCCGCAAAGCCCTTTTCCTCGGCGATCACCGAGAAGATGAAATCGTTGGGGGCGACGGTGCGCGGCAGGAAGCCCAGAATGTTCTGGGTGCCCCGCTGGAAGCCCTTGCCCCAGAGCCGGCCGGAGCCGACGGCAATTTGCGACTGGGCCTTGTTCCAGCCCTCGCGCAGCGGGTCGGCATCGCGGTTAAGGAAGACCATAACCCGGTTTTTCTGATAGGCGCTGATACCGCAGCGTTCCAATAAACTTTCATGGCGCGCCTCATCCCAACCGAGCGCCGGCGGCGCCAGCAACAGGATCAGGACCGCCGCCAATGCCAGCGCGCCGGCGCCGGTGAGCCCCCAGAGTGTCCGGGCCGGCACGCCGGCCGCCAGCATGACGCCGCCCAGCACCGGCAGCAGGACCAGGGCGGTGCCCAGGTCCGGCTGGGAAGCGATCAGGAAGAACGGCGCCAGGGTCAGCCCCAGCCCGATCAGCATCAGCCGGCGGTGGCGGGGGTTGCGGGCCGGCGCGCCGAAGAGGCGGGCCAGCGCCAGGATCAGCGCCAGTTTGGCCAGTTCCGCCGGCTGCAACAGGCGCACGCCGGCGAATTGAATCCAGCGGCGGGCGCTGGAAATCTTGACGCCGATGCCCGGGACGAACACCAGCAGCAGGAGCGCCAGGCCCAAAACGTAGAGCCACCAGGCGCGGTGATACCAATGGTGGTAGTCGGTGAACGCGAAACCCAGGAAGCATACAATCCCCAGGCCGGCCCAGAGCATTTGTTTCAGGTACAGCGTTTGATAGGCGGCGCTCTGGGACTGGCCGGCGCTGAAGATGAACGCCACGCCGATGCCCAGGAGCAGGATGACGGCCAGCAGCACGCTCCAATCCATCCGCCTGAATAATATTCCCAGCCGGCGCATCACATCAATTCCTCCGGCACTTGAAACAGGGAACACAACAACTGGCGCATGCGCGGCCCGACCTCGGAACCGCCGGCCGTGGCGATTTCATCCACCACCATGGCCACCGCGTACCGCGGATGATCGAAGGGCGCAAAGGCGATCATCCAGCCATGCTTGCGCCCATCCTGCTTGCGTCCGTATTCGGCTGTGCCGGTCTTGCCGGCCACGCTCACCCCGGGCACCTGCACCCGCCGGCCCGTGCCGGCGGAGCCTTGGACGACATCCAGCATGCCGGCCCGCACCAGATCCAGATTCGCGGGACGCCAGTTGATTTTGCGGACCATCACCGGCGGCTCTTCTTGAAAACCGGCGGACAATGTCCGCCGCCGGCCGAGCACCAGGCGCGGACGGTACACAAACCCGCCGTTGGCGATCGCCGCCGTTACCACAGCCATCTGCAGGGGCGTGACCAGCAAGGCGCCCTGGCCGATGGCGATGTTGCAGGTATCGCCCTCCCGCCAGCCTTCGCCGCGCGCCTGCTGTTTCCAGGCCCGGCCGGGCAGCAGGCCGGCCGCCTCGGCCTCGGCGGCAATGCCGGTCCGCCGGCCCAGACCCAGCATCCGGGACGTTGCCTGGATGGCTTCAATCCCGCACATCAGGCCGGCCTGGTAAAAAAACACATTGCAGGAAACTTCCAGGGAGCGGCGCAAGCTCACCACGCCGTGGACATGCCCGTGGTAGCATGAAAAAGTCTGGTTGCCCAGTTTGAAAGATCCCGGGCAATCCACCGTGAAAGCGGCATTGATTACGCCCTGCTCCAGCGCCGCCAGACTCACTACCGGCTTGAAAATACTGCCGGGGGGATAGGTCCCGCTCAGCGCGCGATTCACCAAGGGCTTATCGGCATCCGTCAGCAGGCGGGACCAGACCGTCCGCGGCAATGTGGGACAAAACCAGTTGGGGTCAATCCCGGGAGAACTGGCCAGAGCCAGCACATCGCCGTTCGCCGGGTCCAGCACCACCGCCGCGCCCGCCACGCCCTCCAAGGCGCGTTCCGCCGCGCGCTGGATATCCAGCGCCAGGGTCAGGGTCAAGTCGCCGCCAGGCACGGCCGGGCGGGCGCTGATTTCATCATGCCGGAATCCGGCCACATCCACCCGCACCAGTTGTCCGCCCGCCCGGCCGGAAAGGAACTCGTCAAAGCGCCGTTCAAGCCCGGCGCGGCCCGCCAAATCCGGCAGGTAATAATGATAGCTTTCCTCGTCATCCACATGCTCCAATTTGCCTACATACCCCAGCAAATGGCCGGCCGCCGCCCCTTGCGGGTAAACACGCTCGAAATCCACGACAAGGTCCACCGCCCGCAGGCCGGCGCCCGCCTCCGCCAGGCGCGCCATTTCCCGCTGGCCCAGATTGCGCCAGGCCACCAGCGGCAGCGCGCGGCGGTAGAAAAGGTGTTCCTCGATTTGCCGGTTGGAAACCGGCGAAGCCATACCGGTCAAGCCGGCCACCTGGTCCAGCAGCCGCCGGACGGCGCGCACGGTCTTGCCCTGCCGCCCGGCCTGGCGCAGCTCCTCCAGGTAGACGGCGATGCCATAACCGGGGCGATTATCGGCCAGACAAACCCCGTCGCGGTCGAAAATGCGGCCGCGCACGCCGGGAATGCGAACCCGGCGGACGGATTGCCGTTCCAAGCTGACCTCATACTGCGAGCCCAGCCCCAATTGCATGCGCCAGAGCGCCAGCAGCAACAGCAGCAGGCCGGCGAACATGCCTGACCAAAGCCACAGCAGGCGCCGCATTTCATGTTTTGTCAAAGATACCGAACTCATCCCCGATCAAACTCCTCCGGCAGCCGGTCATTTTTTCCAAACCTTCCAGCGCCATAAAAACCCAGGGCATCAACAACATGCCCTGTAAGCCCGCGCCCAGCATTTTCAGCGCCGCCATCGCAGGCGGAACGGCGCGCATCTGCTCCAGCCGCAAGCACAACACCCCGTACATGATCAGCATCAAGGCCGCGCCGGCCGCCGCGCCAATCACCATATGGGTCAGCCACTGGCGGATGAACACAAATCCGCGATTGCGGCTGACCGCGGCCACCAGCAGGCTGAAGGCCAGGGGGGTGCTGCCGGGCGGCAGGCCGCTGATGGCGTCGGCCATGACGCCCGCGACCAAGGCCGCCGCGAGCGCAGCGACCAGCGAATGATTGAGCGCATAATACATGACCACGCACAATACTGCCGGCAGGCGGGTCTGCCCGCCCAAGTGCCAGGCCGGCACGGCGTTTTCCAATACCACCGCCGCGCCCAAGGCTAAAATCATGATCAACCAGACCATTTTACGGCGCCTCCGCGTCATCAACATCATCCGGCGCCGCCAGGCCGGCATCCATGACCAAAAAGACCAGATGCAAATCGCGGAAATCCGCGGCGGGCAGGATTTCCGCGGATTGATACAATCCGGTGGCATCCAGCCGCACCTGGCGAACATAACCGATCAGCAGGCCGGCGGGAAACACCCCGCCCAGGCCGGAAGTCACAACTTCATCGCCGGGCCCGACAGCCGTCTCGCGGGCAATGAAATCCATACGGCAGAGGGCAGGTCCGCGCAGGCGCATACCCTCCCCCTGCACAATGCCAAAAGCGTTGACCCGCGGAATCACGCCGGCCACCCGGCAAGCCGGATCAATCATGAACAAAACATCCGCCGTCCGGTCCGAAACAGCCGCCACCCGCCCCACCAAACCTTCTGCCGCCAGCACCGGCACGCCCGGCGAAATCCCTTCCCGCGCGCCGCGATCCAGGCGGGCGGTCTGCCACCAACTATTCAGATCGCGCGCCATGATTTGGGCCGCTTGCAGACGGTAGGGTGTATTCCGGGCCAGGCCGAGCAGGTTGCGCAAATCCCGATTTTCGCGCTCCAGCGCCTGCAACCCGCGGGTTTCCATGGTCAAGCGGGCGACGTGCTCGCGCAATCGCACGATTTCCGCATCCCGCGCCGGCCCGTCCAAAGCCCGGCGCAACTGCCGCCAGCCCTGCCAGTCCGTCAGAAAAGGCGCAAAGGCATCCCGCACGGCGGCATGCAGGCGGCGCGTGGCCGGTTCCGGCAGGAGCCAGAGGCTCAGGACCGCCAGGCCGGCGCAGATTATGCTGTAAACCGCGGATCTCACATCGAATCAACTTGCAAACCAGTCTGAAAATACAGGCGGGATCGGCGGGGATGGAAAGCGGGCTTCGACGGCAGGCGCAACGCGCGGAGGCAGGCCCAACAACAACGATTAGAACGACGAACTGGCGACCTTGCGGAGAAACTTCAATTCGCTTAAGACCATCCCGGTGCCTTCGGCCACCGCGCTCAGCGGGTCGTCGGCCACATGCACCGGTAAACCGGTCTGTTCGGAAATAAGCTTGTCAATTCCCCGTAAAAGGGCGCCGCCGCCGGCCAGCACAATGCCCCGGTCCACCAGGTCGGCGGACAATTCCGGCGGGCACCGTTCCAGGGTGAAACGGATGGCCTCCACGATCGCCGACACCGGTTCGTGCAAGGCTTCCCGCACTTCCTCCGAAGTCAAAGTCATGGTTTTAGGCAATCCGGCCACCAGGTCCCGCCCTTTTACATCAATGCTGGTCTCCTCCTGCAGAGGATAAGCCGACCCAATCGTAATCTTGATCTGCTCCGCTGTCCTTTCGCCAACCATCAAATTATAAACGCGCTTCATGTACTGGGTGATCGCCTCATCCAGTTCATCACCGCCGATGCGCACGCTGCGGCTGAACACGATTCCGGCCAGCGAGATCAGCGCCACTTCCGTGGTGCCGCCGCCAATGTCCACAATCATGTTCCCCGCCGGTTCCTGCACGGGCAGGCCGACGCCAATCGCCGCCGCCATCGGCTCCTCGATCAAATAAACTTCACGGGCGCCGGCGTGAATCGCCGAATCCTTGACAGCCCGCTTCTCCACCTCTGTTATGCCGCTGGGCACGGAAATAATAATGCGCGGTTTGACCATGACGCGCTGGCCCTGAACTTTGCGAATAAAGTAACGCAACATCGCCTCGGTAATTTCAAAATCGGCGATGACCCCGTCCTTCATCGGGCGGATGGCCGTGATGTTGCCGGGGGTGCGCCCCAGCATGCGCTTGGCCTCGCCGCCCACCGCCAGCACCCGGTTGGTGCCCGTCTGGATGGCCACCACCGAGGGCTCGCGCAGGACGATGCCGCGATCCTTGACATAAACCAGGCTGTTGGCCGTGCCCAGGTCTATCCCGATATCATTCGAAAAAAAGTCGAAAAATCTTCGAAACATAATACTTCCAGAATATGGCATTCAGTTCGGCATATATTGTTGAATAGTTGCGCCGCTGTCAACAGCAAAATCCA
>CAZYXU010000049.1:0-22280 GCA_964650945.1 uncultured Verrucomicrobiota bacterium
CAGAAAGTTTTGATGGCAATGCTCGCCGGTTGCCTGGCCGCCGGCGCGGGCAGTGATGAAGCGCGGCCGGTGATCCCGGCCTGTTCGCAGCCGCCGCGAATGGACGGCCGGCTGGATGACTCCACCTGGAACGGCGCGTTGGCCGTTACGAATTTTGTCGTCATCGGCGCCGATGCATTCACGCCGGCCCCCTATGTCACGGCGCGCCTGATGCGCGATGCCGCCTGGCTGTATGTCGGCTTTGACGTGGTCCACCCGCAGCCGCTGAGCATTGTGCCGAAATTCAAGCTGCATGACGATCCGGTGCAGCGCGAGAATTGCGTCAAGGTGGCGCTGGACCCGGGCACGGGCGGAAAGCAGTGGTATCATTTCAGGTTGAGCCCGGGCAATGTGCGCGCGGAACAGCGCAATTCGGCCAGGGGCGGTTTTGAGAAAGACTGGAGGATACCCTGGCGGTCGGCCGCGCGGATTACGGAGCAGGGCTGGCAGGCGGAACTCGCCCTGCCTTTTGCCCTGTTGATGGAGTTGGGCGATCCGGCTCAGGCGCGGCTGAATCTGCTGGTGCATATTTTTACCCCGATTCTGGATCCCTATGGCGTGGAAATCGGCCAGAACCGCGAGGTGGCCGGCTGGGCGGCCACGCCGGAATCCTGGTGGACCACCCCCGAACGGTTTGTGCCCGTGGGCGGCCTGGCGGATGCGGCGTTCCAGGCGCCGTTCCTGCCGCTGCTGGAAAACGCCCGGGTCGGCGGGTATGTGTTCGCGGACGGCAAATACCAATATGAAATTTCCGGCCTGGCGCGCAATAGCAGCGGCCGCGCCGGCCGGGTGACGCTGCGGGTAAAGGACCAGCCCGTTGCGGGCGAGGCGGGCGAAGTGACGCGCGCGCTCGATCTGGCCGGCGGCGCGGATGCCGAATTCAAGTTGGCCGTGCCGGTGCGGTCAGTGGTGCGCCGCAACATCCAGGTAGAGATGGCGGCGGCGGATGGCGAAATTTTGGAGCGGATTTTGATCGAAAATCCGCCGGTGCTGGATTTGTTTGCCGCGTATCTGGACCGCGATTACTACACCGCCGAAAAGCAGGCGGGTGTGGTTTGCCGGATCGGCCTGCCGCCGGATGGTTTGCAAAACACGCGCCTGTCGGTGCGGACGGACGCGGGAAAACTGCTGGGCGAGACCGCGGCGGTCAAGCCGCTGACCGCGTGGACGTTTCCGCTGGCGGATGTCAAGGAGGGCACCCATCCGGTCCGCATCGAATTCCGGCAGGCGGATGGCGCCCTGATTGCCGACCAGGCGGAAGTCTTGATCAAACGTCCGCCCAAGCCCGGCCGGGAATGGAAGATTGACCGGGCGCGCCGCATGGTGCTGCAAGACGGCCAGCCTTATTTCGCCTACGGGATTCTCATGGGCGGTTGGAACCGCGCGGTGTACAACGACGAGAATTACCGCGACATCGCGGAAGCCGGATTCAACTGCCTGATGTATTGGGCGGCGCCGGGCACGGTGGAGGAAACCCTGGCGGCCTTGAATACGGTGCATGGCCATAACATGCACATGGTGGCCATCCCGCTCTCGTTTGTCGGCAACCAGTCGGGGTTTGCCCCGAAACTGCCCGCGGCGATAGATCGCTGGGGCGGGTTTACCACGCTCAAGGGCCAGTTGGGCAAATCCAATTTATCGCGGCCGGAACGCTCCCGCATCCATGCCGACTTGTTCGACCAGGCGGCGCCCATCATCCGCGCCGGGATCGAGGCGGTGAAAGACCACCCGGCGCTGATGGCCTATGAATCGTTCGATGAGCCCTCTTACGATAATATTTTCGACCAGTATGCCGAAGGCCGGAAATTGCACCGCCTGATCCATGCAACCGATGGCTACCATCCCGTGCGGGTGCTCTGGAATTCCGGCTGCCCCAACCCGCCGGAACCCAAGTACACCGACTGGCGGGATATCATCGCCCGCGACCCCTACTGGTCGCCGCCGGTCCGCGGCGTGCGCGATTCGCCTAACTGGGTGGCGCGCGAGACGGCCGATCTGACGGCGCGCGGCAAAATCGAGCGCAAGCCGGTCTGGCAGACGCCCGTGCTGGAAATGTATTCCGGCCATTATAAACGCCATACCCTGCCGGCGGAACAAAGCGCCCAGACTTACCTGGCCATCCTCTATGAAGCCAGCGGCATATTCTACTTTGTCTATCCTGCCGTTCATCAAATGACCTGGGACATGATGCGGCAGCTTGGCCGTGAAATCCGCGCAATTTACCCGATCATCACCGCCGCTGTTCCGGAACACCAGGTGGCGTACACCGGGCTGGAGGTGGATGTCATCGGGCAGAAGATGCCGGATGTCCATGCCGCATTGCGCCGGAACCCGGCCGGCGGCTTCGCGCTCCTGGCCGTCAACAGCCAGCCCTGGCCCGTCCAAGCCGTGTTTGCGACGCCCTTCGCGGCAAAAGATAAGCCGGTGCGCCGGCAATTCGGACCGGAAACCTTTACGCTGAAAGACGGCGTTTTCGGCGAAACCATCGAACCGTTCGGCCGGCGGGTTTACCTGATCGCCGCGGAGGATGACGCTGCGCCGCTGACGGTGTCCGTGGCGCAGACGGCCGTGAAGGACGGGTATGTCCCGGAAGATATGGCGGAGCGGACGGCGGCGCCGGGCCGGAAAAATATCATGCCCAATCCCTCTTTCGAGGAAAACACCCTGCCGGGTTTTCCGGATTACTGGTTTGTCGGATCGCACAGCGTCCCCACTTTCCCGAATCAGCGCACCGGACGGGAAAACGCCCGGTATGAGCTGGATGCCGAAACGCCGTATCTCGGAAAATTTTCCTTCCGGTTGCGCGGCGGCGGCTGGTGTTATTTCAAGCTGTGCCCGCAACATGACCGGCCGACGGAATATGTCTGGTCGGCCTGGATGCGCGCGGACCGCGAGGGGGTGACGGTGAAATTCTCCGGCGCCGGCGTCAAGCGCGACGCAACGTTTAAATTAACCAGGGAATGGCAACGCTACCATGCGCCGGTGACCATGCCGCGGCATGCGTCACGGCATAATCTCTACGTGGTGGCCATGCAAGCGGAAACGCCGGATACGCGGATTTGGATGGATGCCATGCAGTTCGAGTTGGGGACCGCGCCGACGGAATTTGAGCCGTAATCGGTGAGTCAGAGTTCCCTGGTGAGCCGTCTGAAATCGGAGCGATTCGCCTTCAAGCAGGAAACACAATGAGAAAACTGCTCATAATCATCCTGTCCGCCGCAATCAGATGGTTGTCGTTTGACGCCCCCGCCGTCTGCATCTACAATCCGGATGGCCATGCCATCTGGATCTATGACTACACGGAGGATTTACCGGCGGGCCCGCGCCAGTTGATGTTTGCCGAACAACTGAACGATTGGGGGTTGGTATCTTACGACCGTTCGAATGACACCTGTACGGTTAAAGCCAACCTCTGGATCGGGCGCAATGACGGTTCCGACACCTTCTTCCAACTGGGCGGCCCCGCCCATCCCCGCACCACCCTGGTATTGCAGGGAGACCTGGTGATTTATCCGGTCGGCCCGCAACGCGTCAACCGCCTGACCATCGGTTGCCCGGACAATCCGGATGTCCAGGCCCGCTTGCTGTTTGATAACGGTCCCGGCAAAAATTTTACCATGCGCGCCGGCGCGTATTACCGCGGCAACTCCATGACCCCCGGGGCGGTGACCGGCGGGGAATTGCATGTTTATCACGGAACCATTTCCGCCGCCAACCCGCAATATCCCATTGGCCGGCATCTTTACCTTTATCTGGACAGCGTTGTCTTGAACCAGGCCGCCATTTCCCGGGTGCAAGGCATGATTGGCTATGGCCTGAATGCCAAAAACAGCCGGATTGATGACTGTGTTTTTGAGGACAGCGGCACCGCCTGCGGGTGGGGGGAGCAGACCATGCGGGGGGTGATCTTCCGGCGTCTCCAAACGGCTTTCAGCGATTCCACCCGCTACCCGCTCGCCGCCACGCTGACAGAGTGCCGGTTCGAAGACAACCACGCCAATTGGGCGCTGTCCGCCGGCAACCTGTACCTGGTGGATTGTGAAGTCCAGCCGCCCCGCCAGGGCAATCGCTATGCGGCGCGGACGAATGCGGTATTTTCCGTGCAGCATGCGAAGGTCGGCGCGCAGCGCGCGCTTGTCAGCGCCCGGGACATGCCGGAAAGCATTCGCGCGATCTCCAGCCGGCACGTGGCGGTCAAGGTGCTGGATGCCCGGGAACGCCCGGTGAAAAATGCGCGGGTGGCGGCGCGTTGCCGCCAGGATGACCGCATCCTGCGCGCGGCGGTGACGGGCGCCGATGGCCTCACTCCCGGCCGCGATGCGCCGGGCGCATTGCTGCTGGATGAGTGGGAGGAATCCGCCGGCGACGTTGCGCATCAGCCCGTGCGCCGGGAATTTTCCTATGCCATTGAAATTACGCCGCCGCAAGGCGGCGCGGTGCAGGTATATGCGGATTTGCGTCCGACGCAGAGCTGGCAGGTGGTGGAAGCAAAGCTGCCGGCGCGGTAATTTTGTGGTTGGGAATTTCATTGGCGGTAACGAAAGGCGATCATGCAAAAATCAATCTTAACAATCCGCAAGGAATTATATATCACCGCGCCGCGCCCGGGCGTCGCCGTTTACGCCGGCGGCCAGGCCTATACCCGCGACACCGGCCCGGAATTGCTGGAAACCGTGGCGTTGGAGGCCCGGCATACCGGCCCCAAACCGTTTCCGATGATGGGGTATTACCGCCCGGAAATCAGCCTGCGCCTGTCGTCCGACAACGGCCGGACCTGGCAAATCCTCGGGGAACCGATCCGCCAGCCGATGAATCACGTGGAAGGCGCGCGCCAATTCGATCCGCATCATTTCCGCGACCCGGATAACGGCCGCATCATCCGTTTCTTCCTCGGCAGCGTGATCCGCGCCGACCTGGCGCATGCGGAATCGTTTTCCGACGCCGGGTGCGAAGGGCGTTCCCGCCGCATGTTTTACCGGGTGTCGGCCGATCAGGGCCGGAACTGGGGACCGGTCCGGCAGGTGATTTGCGCCGGCGCGGAATACGACGAAACGCATTGGGGCCCCGGCCTGTTTTTCATGCGCACCGGCGGATTATACGGCGTCGGCCCGACCTTGAAAGCCGCTGACGGCGCGGTGGTGCAATCGGTGGTGCTCCAGCTTTTTGACGGCCGGGGCTATCAAAGCGGGTTGCTCCACGGCCGCTGGAATGCCGCCAACACGGATTTGACCTGGACATTTTCGGATTATATCACCGTGCCGCCGGATCAATCATCCCAGGGCTGCTGCGAACCGGCGCCGGCCTTGCTGGATGACGGCCGGATTTTCATCTCCCTGCGCTGTTGCGGCGATAAAAAAGACCAGACTTTCCCCAGCCTGAAATTCTGGGTGATCTCCGCCGATGGCGGTCAAACATTTTCCACTCCGCAACCGCTGACGTATACCGACGGCCGGCCGGTCTGGAGCCCGTCGTCCATGGCGGCGGTCATCCGGTCATCCGTCAACCGGCGTTATTACTGGATCGGCAACATCCTGGATGCGCCCACCTACGGCTCCGGTCCGCGCCATCCCCTGTGCATTGCCGAATTGTTGCCGGAGAAGGGGCAACTCTTGCGGGAAACCGTGGCGGTGATCGATACCCTGCCGCCGGACTGGCCGCCGGAAAAATTGGCGCGGCCGCGGCGTTACACCAATTTCGGGTTATACGAGGACCGTTTGACCCGGGAAGTCGTCCTGACCCTGCCGGAACAGCCGCGGACGGACTGGGAAGATTTCACTGCCGATTGCTATTGTTACCGGATAGCATTAAATCAACCGTAGCCGCCGGCGTTGCCGGCGGCCATGGTTTCATGCAGACATGATCCGATTTTTTACAGCCAACAGGGTGATTGTTTTACGCGGTCTTGCCACGGCCGCCGGCCTGGCATGCCTTGCGTTTGGCATGACGGCGAACGTGCTTGGGCAGCAAATGCCGATCGAGGCGCATGAAAACCTGCTGCAGAATCCGGTCTATGCCGCCGGTCCGGACGGCGCGCCGCGCGCCTGGGAGACTGCGGGCGATTGGCGGAAAGGCTCGATCGAGTCTTTTAACGGCCTGCCGTTCACCCTGGATTTCCTGGCGGCGGCCGGCGGCAGCGGCCGGCTGTCCCAGGCGAATATCGCCGTCAAAACCCAAACCTGGTACGTCATGGAATGCTGGTACCAGGCGGAGTTTACGCGCGGCGGCTTCGCCGCCCTTTATGCCGGGCCGGCCGGCGCGGCCCCGGGAGCTGCGCGGCGTTACTGCCAGACATCCCCATATCATGGAGACATGATCGATCCGGAAGATCCGGCGTTGCCGCCGGCGGGCGGCATCCGGCTGGGTAACGCCGCCGATTGGATGGTGGTCAGGGCTTATGCGTTCAGCGGCGGCCGGGAGCGGCTGGACTGGGTGGCCGAATTTAAAAACGCGCGCAATTGCGCGTTCGGTTATGCGGTTTTACGGGAGCTGACCGGCGCGGATTACGGGACCGCCGGCATCCTCGACGGCTCTTTTGAAAAAGCGGGAGCGGGGGCGTCCGAGCCCGTATCGTTCACCAAACATTCCCTGGATGCCGGCGCGCGCCTCCAGGTCAGTACCGATGGCCGCGGCGGGCGCAGCAGCCTTTCGCCCAACTATCTGACAATCATTCCCGGGCCATGCCCGCGCCGGCCGGCGCCGGCGGGGGAGAGTAACGGCTTTGCGTATGTGATCGGCCCTCAATCGCTCCTGGCGCTGCCGGGGCAGCGCGTCCGGATCAGTTTCTGGGCGCGTAAAAACTGGTCCAAAGACGATACGGATAATACCATGCTGCATCTCTTCACCTTGCGCCAGGGCGCGTGGTGGCGGACGGGGCAGGGCTGGTTGTTGCAAAAAAACTGGGAGGAGTATATCGCCGACATTGAAATCCCCGATGCCGGCCCCCGGATGGTTGCCGGGCCGCAGTTGCTGGATATCCATCTGCAGGTGACCACGAAAGACCGCGGCCGGACCGCCATGATCGGCGATTTCAAGGTTGAATTTTTATCCGGCGCGGATGCCGGGGCGGCGGAATCCCGGGCGTGGTGGTGGACGCCGCAGGATAAAAACCTCGCCATGAACGGTTCTTTCGAGGCGGGCTTCAAGGGCTGGCAGCCGGTTTTTTCCACCTGGGCGCCCCTGGCCATGGACCGCGTGCTGGGGACGGCGGCGATTGACACCAACACCGCGGCGGACGGCCAATGCTCGTTGCGCTTGGATATCCCGGCATTTCCCGAGGATGCCGGGCCGACCGCCTGCGCGAGCGCGAGCGCCAGCCGGGGCAGGAACCTGAGTGAAACCGCCGTGTTTGCCTGGGTGAGTGGCGCCTGTTTCCCGGTCGAAATCAATCAGAAATACACCTTGAGCTTTTACGCCAGAACCGATCATCCGCGCGTCATGCGCATCCACGACGAGGGCAGCTCCATCGAGCCGGCGGCGGCTTGGCAGAGGTTTTCATGGGGGGTTACCGCGACCCCCCAAAATGCCGGCGCGGGGTTGTATCACCCGACGATTAACATTCAAGGGTCCGGCACGTTATGGCTTGACGGCGTCATGGTGGAGCGGGGCGCGGCCGCCACGGAATTCAAGCCGGCGGAAGCGGTGGACATCGGCGGACGCTGGACACGGCGGCATCCGTATTATTCGAAGTCGGAAACGCCGGCGGCCGTCATCCAGATGTGTTCCGTTCGCGCGCGCCCGGCGCGGCTGGTGGAAACGCTCCGGGACTGGCGGGGCGGAGTCGTGCGCCGTTACGAAAAGGCGGTCAATCTCCCGGCCAACGGCGTGGTGTTCGAAACGCGCGCCTTCCCCCATGACGCTTTCGGCGTCTTCGAAGCGCGGCTGGAGTTGCAGGATCCGCAAACCGGCGCGGTGTTGAACTGGCATGCCCTGAATTACGCGGTGCTGCCGGAACCGGATGCCGGCCTGGATGCGGACCAATGCTTCTTCGGCCTCATCCCCTTTCCGCGCGACTTTTGGAACGGGTGGTGCGTCCCCGGCGGGAGCGTCGGGGAATTGCAGGCATACATGCGGGCCATCGGCTGCCGGTGGCTGGGCGAGTATGGGCCCGCCGACTGGCGCGAGCTCGAGCGCGGCGCGGGCAATTGGAATGGGTGGACCTATGACGCGTACCTTGAAAACGCCCGGCGGCTGGGCTTTTCGATCTATACCATCATCGGCGGCAAATTGCATCGCGCTTTCGTGCCGGCCTGGGCGGCCAGCGATCAACCGGTGCTGCATGCGGACGGCCGCCCGGCGGAGCACCGCGGCCAGCGCGGGTTTCACCCGCGCCGTGCAGCCTGGGAGGAATACGTCGCCCGCGTCGCCGCGCATTACCGGGGATTGATAAAATATTACGATTTCATGGGTGAAACCGGGGGGGCGACCCCGGCGGATTTCATCCGGTACGGGCATTGGGCGCGGGCGGCATTGCGGCAGGCCGATCCGGCGGCTGTTTTCATGGGGCCGAATTATCCCAGCCATGTCCTGCCGGCCGGCCCGGAAGACGATACCTGGGTTGGAAAAGTGTTCAAAACCGGCGCTTATGATATGTTCGATATCATCACCGGCCACTTTTACGCACCCGGTGAACGCGGCGCCAAAAGCCTGGAAGATACGATGGCCCCGCCGCATGGCACGGCTGTTGACGCGCTGTCTGCCAAGGTGCGTTATCTGCGCGAAGCTTACGGGGACAAACCGCTGTGGGATACCGAATGCGGCTTGTTCAACGTCAGCCGCTATCCCTGGTTTTATGCCCGGCAAATCAGGGCCAAGGTGCGCGGCTTTTACCATGCGGACCTGTATGGCAGCGACCGCCGGCATGCGGAGCGTTTCGTCCGGTGGAACTTGTTGAAAATGGAAACAGGCATCCAGCGTTCGTTCAACCACACCTTCCATCATTCGTCGCTGGATACCCAGTCCTACCAGGCCTTGCTGCATCCCGATTATTCGCCGCGGATCGTGGTCGGCGCGTTCGCCCAGGCGTCCCGCCGCCTGCTTGCGCCGAAATTGACGGGGCAATATACCCGCGCGGCGTTCCGCGCCAGCCTGTTCGACTGCGCCGGCGTCCCCGTCGTCGTCTGCTGGGATTATAGCCTGGATGACCGGGAAAAAACCATTGTCCTGGACGGGACATCGCCCGCTGAGTTTACGGCGGAAGACCTGATGGGCAATCCCATCGCCTTGACTACGGCGGATGGTAAAGTTACACTGCCCATCGGTTCCGCACCGGTTTACCTGTTGCCGGCGCCGGGGAAGTCCGGGGAGCAATTGTTGTCCGCCATCAAAAACGCGGTGATGCAACCGTCGGGAAGCAACAACGAAAATGAATGATCAGCCAACTTGTTTTTGGAAAATAGCGCTGGCCGGCCTGACGCCGGATGCCAGTTTCAGCTAAATGCCGGTTGCTAAAGAAAAGAGAATATGAAAAAAACCGAGTGGAAATTTCCATTGCCGCGTCCGCATTGCGGTGTGACGATGGGCAACGGATGTTTTGGAGCGTTGGTCTGGGGCGCCGGCAGCCGGTTGTCGCTGACGGTCAACCGCGCGGATTGCTGGGATCGCCGCGGCGGCGAGTTGATTGCCGAGGGCGTGGCTTACGGCAAGATGTGCGCCGCCTACGATCCGGATCATCCGGAAAAACTGGCGCCGGTGTTCCGGCCCCAGGCCGTGGACCGCCCGGCCGGCTGGTTCCGTTCCACGCGCCTGCCGGGCGGCCGGTTCGAGTTGGAGTTCGCGCCCGAAGTTGTTTTGGATAAAGCCATCCTGGATTATCTTCAGGGCGAATTGATGGTGGAATGCCGGGTCGGCCGGCGCGCGGCGCGGGTGCGGCTGGCGATGAGTCCCGGGCGTGACCTGCTGGCGGTGGACGATCCGGAGCAATTGATCAAAACCGTCCGCGCGCGTCCGGGTTGGGAATGGGTGGCGGCGGAATTGCAGGCGGGCGGCTATGCCGCGCCGGAACTGCTGGACGCGGCGGACGAGTGCGGCTGGGTGCAGCCTTGCCCTGCCGATCCGGCGCTGGCGGCCGTGATGTCCAAAACCGCGACGGGTTGGGCATGCAGCCTCAAGCTGGGCGCCGATGCCGCCGCCGCGCTCTCCGCCGCCCGCGCCGTCTGCGCGAATTTTACCAGCCAGTCCCTGGTCGAATTGCGCCGGGAGGCGCGGGAGTGGTGGCGGCATTACTGGCAGGCGGCGCCGCAGGTCCGGCTGCCGGCGGGCTTTTATAACACGTTTTTAAATTACGCGCTGTACAAATTCGCCTGCGCCACCAGCCCCGCCGGCGGCGTCCCGGCCGGGTTGCAGGGGCCGTGGATCGAAGAGTACCAGACCGCGCGCTGGGGCGGCGACTACCATTTTAACGTCAATATCCAGCAAATTTATACCGTCGCCTTTGCCGCCAATCATCCCGAACATCTCCTGCCGCTGTTCGACATGCTGGAATCGGCGCCGTTTCAAGCAGTCATGCGGCGGCATGCCCGCATCCTCGTGGGCATTGACGACGGCCTGGCGCTGACGCACACCACCAACGACCGCGGCGCCGCCGTGGGCGGAGTGGGCGGGCCGGGCTGTGTGGTTGATCATGCCGCGCTGGGCTGGCTGGCTCAGCTTTACTGGCTGTATTATCTTTATACCGGCGATGCGGAGTTTTTGCGCGTGCGCGCCTGGCCGTTCTTGCGCGGGGTCATGCGGACGTATGAAGCCATGTTGGTGGAAAAGGATGGGCGGTTGCATCTGCCGCTGGGCATTTCCGCCGAATACCGCAACCATAAAGGGCATACCTGCGGCCCCAACCCGTCCTACCAGTTGGCCTGTATCCACATGCTGGCCCAGGCCCTGCTCGCCGCCGCGGATGTCCTGCGGGAGCCGCCGGCGCCGGTCTGGCGGGAAATCGAGCAAAAATTGCCGCCATATTCCCTAGTCGGCGCCCCGGGCGAGGAGCGGATTGCCGTCTGGGATGGGCAGGACCTGGATATCTGCCACCGCCATCATTCGCACCTGGCATGCATCTACCCGTTCGATTCGCTGGGAGCGGCGGCGTGGGACGATCCGGCCGTCCGGGCGATTGTGGATAATTCGCTGGATCACTGGATTTTAAAAGGCATGGGGCAATGGAGCGAGTGGTGCATTCCCTGGGCCGCCACCATCCAGGCGCGCCTGGGTTTGAATGAAGCGCCCTTGACCATGCTGGAGACCTGGCGGCGGGTATTCGTCAATGAAGGCCTGGCGACGGCCTACCTCCCGAAATTCCGCGGCATTTCCGCGCATCGGCGCGCCGATATTGCCCAGCCCCGGGAAAAAAATGAAATCATGCAATTGGACGGCACAATGGCGGCGGCGACCGCCCTCTATGAATTTTTGGCCCATACGCATGCCGGCCTGACGCACATCTTCGCGGGCGTGCCGGCGGAATGGCGGAATGTGTCATTCAAAAACATCCGCCTGCCGGGCCTGTTCCTGGCGAGCGCCGTCCGCAAAGACGGTGTGACGACCCAGGTGAAGCTTTGCGCGCCGCGCGGCGGAGTCATTCGCGTGGCAGTCGCCGGCCAGGCCCGGATGCAGTTGGACGGCCGGCAAAGGCCGGCGTCCGCCGTGGACCTGCCGGCGACAATCCAATTACGCCCGCGCGAAACCGTGTGGTTGCGGGCCATGTAGGGTTGCAAACATTGCCATGTAAGGAATATATGCAAAAAGACATCCGTGCGCTCCAACTATTGCCGGATTTGTGGCAATTTCAGGATACCTGCAACGTTTATGTGTTGAAATGCGGCGATGTGGGGCTGGCCTTCGATTTCGGCTCCGGCGCCTGGATGAAAATGCTGCCGCGCCTCGGGATCAAGCGGCTGGCGGACGTCTTTCTGACCCATCACCATGCCGACCAGTGCGCCGGGCTGGAAACCTTGCGGCGCCGGCCATTTGCGGTGCATGCCCCGCGCGGCGATGATGATTTCCTCGATCCGGTCAAGATCCGGGAGCATGCGCGCAAGCTGGCCGCCTTGCCTTATGTGCCGTTCCCTGACAGTTACCGCCGCCTGGCGCGGGGCATCCCGGGCGTGGCGTATGACGTGCGCGCCAATGCGGAAATTTACCTCCACGGGTTGTGCCTGCGGATGGTGTCAACCCCGGGCCATGGGGTCAATGCCTGTTCTTATGTGGTGGAATTCGCCGGACGCCAGTTGTGTTTTTGCGGCGACGCCGTCCATGCCGGCGGCGCGCTCTGGCAGCCATTCAACCTTGAATGGGAACATTGGACCGGCAAGGGCGCCCTGGCGGCCTGGGAGGGTGTCCGCCGCCTGGCGTGGATCGGGTTGGATATTTTGTGCCCGGCGCATGGGCCGGCAATCAAGGACGGCATTTCGGCCGGCTTGCGCCGGCTGGACCGGCGTCTGCTGGATTTTTACCGGGCCAAAGGTTCGATCTGCGCCGGCGAAAAAGACCATTTTATCATACCGACGGAAACCGCCGGCGGCGGACGCCGGCTGTTGCCGCATTTATATGTCGGCCCGGCCAATGCCTACCTGTTGCATTCGGAATCGGGCGAGGCGCTGATAGTGGACCCCACGCTGGCGGATGTGAAAAGTTTCGAATCGCTGCTGCAAGGCCCATTGCGGGGCGTACGGCCGACCGCGGCGCTGGTCAGCCATGCGCATCATGACCATTACGAGGGCATCCCGTACCTGCAAAAACATTACGGGGTCAAAGCGTGGCTGCATCCGCGGCTGGCGGAGGCCATCCGCAAACATCCGCGCGGGCTTTACCGGTCGGTGCGGCCGCCGCGCATTGATCATGTCTGGCCGGAGAATGGCGTCTGGCAATGGAATGAATACACGTTCCAGGTGGCGCCCTGGCCCGGGCAGACCTGGTGGCATTGCGTGTTCATGGCGGAGGTGGACGGCCAAAAGGTGATGTTCGGCGGCGATTCGTTCCAGCCGGCCTCGCGCTGGAATGGCACGGGCGGGTTCTGCGCGGCCAACCTCAGCCGGTTCCGGGATGGTTACATTCCATCGGCCGAGTTGGCGCTGCGCTGGCGGCCGGATATCCTGGCCTGCGGCCATCGCACGGTCTATCGGTTTACCGCCTCGCGTTTCCGGCGCATCATCCGCTGGGCGCGGTTTGCGGAGCAGGCCACGCGCGCCTTGTGCCCGTCCGGGCAACTGGCGCAAGACTATTATTTCGATGCGGCCGCGCGGCCGGCGGCAAAGGCTTTCAAATTGACCTCGCGGTAAGCCGGCTTGACGGAGGCCGCGATGGCCGCCAGCCAGGCGTCTTCCGCCAGGTCCAGCCCGCGCGACAATGCGCCCAGCACCACGATGTTGGCGGCGCGCCGGTTGCCCAGGCCGCGGGCCGTCTCTTCGGCATCCAGCAGGACCAGCCGCGGGAAAGTCCGGCGCAGCCGCTCGGCCGTGTCCGCGGGATACGCCATCCCGCCCGCCGAAACGCTCACGGGGATGATTTGCTGCGTGGAAACCACCGCCAACCCGTCCGGCGCCAGGTAGTGCGCATGCCGCAGGGCCTCAATCGCCTCGAATGCGCCCAGCGCGCGCGCCGTGCCGTCCGGCATCAGCGGACTGAACACTTCCCGCCCGTAACGGATTTGGGTGATGACCGAGCCGCCGCGCTGGGCCATGCCATGCACTTCGTTGGTCTTCACCTGGTACCCGGCGTTCAAGGCCGCCTGGGAAACGATTACGCTGGCCAGCAGGCTGCCCTGTCCGCCCACGCCGGCCAGCAATATGCTGTGGGTTGGTTGGTTCATATTTTCCGATCCCGCCGCCTTCAAGCCGTCACTCGGTCACAATTGCGCCGAACTTGCAGACTTGCGCGCATACCCCGCAGCCGGCGCACAGGCTGGGGTTGATGTGAATCCCATCCGCGGTGCGTTCCAACGCCGGGCAGGCCAGCTTCAGGCATTGCCGGCATTGCTTGCATCGTTCCGCCAGCACCCGGTGCGTCGGCCCCACCGGACGGTGTTCCGCCAGCGGGCACGGCGCCCGCGCGATGATCAAGGCCGGTTTGGGCGTGTCGGCTTCCAGGCATTCGCGCAGAATCCTGATGGTATTGGCGGTGTCGTAGGGGTTCAGCGTGAAAATGCGTTCCAGGCCGCAGGCGCGGCCGAAGGCGGCGATATCCGCCTCCGGGCTGGCTTCGCCCATCAACGTCCGGCCGGTGCCGGGATGGTCCTGGTGGCCGGTCATGGCGGTGGTGCGGTTGTCGGCCACGATGATGGTGGAGAGGCCGCGGTTGTAGGCGATGTCCAGCAAACCGGTGATGCCGGAGTGGAAGAAGGTGGAATCGCCCACAATGCCGACCACCTTGCGGGGCTCGCCGGCCTTTTGCATGCCATGCGCCATGGAAATCCCGGCGCCCATGCATAAAATCGTGTCCAAACGCGATAGCGGCGGGGCAAACCCCAGGCTGTAACACCCGATGTCGCCGGTGACCACCACGTCGAATTTACCCAGCGCGTGGAATACGCCGCGATGCGGGCAGCCCGGACATAACACCGGCGGCCGGGGCGGCAGGTCCGTCGCCGGTTGCGGCGGCCGGGCGATGGCGGCTTCACCCAGCAGGCGGCGGCGGGCGTCGGCCAGGATATCCGGCGACAGTTCGCCGATGCCCGGCACGACGCTGCGCCCTTCGCAGGCGATGCCCAGGGCCTTGAGATGCTGTTCCAGGATGTCGTCCAATTCCTCCACCACCAGCAGGCGCTGCACGCCGGCGGCAAATTCCTTCAGCCGGGCGTCGGGGAAGGGGTACACCCAGCCGATTTTCAAGACCGAGGCTTCCGGGAAAACTTCCCGGACATACTGGTAGGCAATGCCCTCGGCAATGATGCCCAGGGAGCGGTCGCGCCATTCCAGGCGGTTGGCCGGCGAGATTGCCGCGGCCGCCTGCAGCCGCTGCAGGCGCTCCTCCACCCGGACGCGCATGCCGCGCGCATGCGCCGGCACCGGCACGAAACGCTGCGGATTCTTTTCAAAGGCGATGGCGCGTGACGGCGGCTGCCGCGCGCCGATTTGTACCACGCTGCGCGAATGGCTGACGCGCGTGGTGGTCCGCAGAATCACCGGCGTCTGAAATTGTTCGGAGATTTCCAGTCCCAGCTTGAAAAAGTCCAGCGCCTCCTGCGAGTCGGCCGGCTCCAACACCGGGATTTTGGCGAAACGCGCGTAATGCCGGGTGTCCTGCTCGTTCTGGGAGGAGTGCATCCCCGGATCGTCGGCCACGCAGGCGACCAGGCCGCCTGCCACGCCCAGGTAGGAGAGCGTCATCAACGGGTCGGCAGCGACGTTCAGCCCGACGTGTTTCATGGTCGTCATGGCGCGCGCGCCGGTCAAGGCCGCGCCGGCGGCCACCTCAAAGGCAACTTTTTCGTTCGGCGCCCACTCGCAATAGATGTCCGGGCGGTAGGCCGCCACCGCTTCCATGATCTCCGTGGAGGGCGTGCCCGGATAGCCGGCCGCCACCCGCACGCCCGCCTCGTAGGCGCCGCGCGCAATGGCTTCATTGCCGGAAAGTAATTTTATGTTGGCTTTATTCACAAACGCTGCATTCTGAACCGTTGACGGGTCCGCCATAGTGCATGCGGCGGCGGAACCCTGAAACGTAATTTATACCAAATCCGGCCGGCCGCCGCAAATAATTCCGCAAAAAAAGGTTGCCCCCAGCCCGGTTATCCATACAATCCAAACAGACGGGGTGCTTTATGTATTATCGCAACAATTCCAACAATTATAATGCGGGCGGGCTCCTGACGCCGGCTACCCGGTTTCTGTTGGCGCTGACCGGAATGGCTTTCCTGGCCCAGGTGATTTTTGACTGGATGACCGGTTACGGGTTCACGCAGGTGTTTGCGCTGAGCTGGCCGGGTATCCGCCATCTGGCGCTGTGGCAGCCGCTGACCTATATGTTTTTGCACGGCGGCATCTGGCACCTTGTTTTCAACATGCTGGGCTTGTTCTTTCTCGGGCCGGAAACCGAGCGCGCCCTGGGCAGCCGCCGGTTTATCCGGCTCTACCTGGTCTGCGGCCTTTTGGGCGGACTGGGCTGGCTGCTGATCAGCGGCGCGCAGGGCTATTGCCTGGGCGCTTCCGGCGCGGTGCTGGGCGTCCTGGCCGCCTTTGCCGCGCTGTTCCCGGACCGGCCGATCACCTTGCTGGTGTTTTTTGTGCTGCCGGTGACCATGCGCGCCCGCACCATGGCTTTGGCCTTGGGTGCGATCACCCTGCTGATGATGCTCAGCCAGCCGGGCCATATCGCCCATGCCGCGCACCTGGTTGGCGGCCTGGCGGGCTGGCTGTACGTGGCGCTGATTTTCAACCGGCGCGGCTCCGCCATCGGCTGGCGCCCGCGGCAGTGGTGGAATGACTTGCGCTGGCGCTGGGAGCGGCGCAATTTCAAGGTGGTTTCCCGCCTGGACGGTATGGGCGGCGAACCGCCGGACATCCCGGCGGGCGCGCCGCCGCCGGCGGAGGAGGTGGACCGGATTCTGGAAAAAATATCGCGGTACGGTTTGAGCGCCCTGACGGAAGCGGAGCGCGATGTTTTACAGCACGCCAGCCGCCGCCGCCGGCTATAACGGCCGGCGGGCAGGGCGGGGCGCCGAATCCGCCGGAACAGCAAGCGAAATTTGATCAAGGAGCAAGCACACATGCCGAAGATCGCGTTTTTAGGGGCGGGCAGCACGGTTTTTACAAAAAATGTTGTCGGGGATTGTCTTTGCACGGATGCGCTGCGCGCGGCCGAAATTGCGCTTTACGATCTTGACGGCCAACGCCTGCAAGAATCGTTGCGCATGGTGGAAACCCTGAATGCCAACGTCAATGCCGGCCGCGCCACAATCCGGGCCTACCTTGGCCCCGGCCGGCGCCGGGCGGCCCTCCGCGGCGCGGATTACATCGTCAATGCCATCCAGGTTGGCGGATACAAGCCGTCCACCGCGGTTGATTTCGAGGTGCCGAAGAAATACGGGTTGCGCCAGACGATTGGCGACACGCTGGGCATCGGCGGCATCTTCCGGGCCTTGCGCACGATCCCCGTGCTGGAGGAATTTGCCCGGGATATCGCGGAGGTATGCCCGTCCGCCTGGTTCCTGAATTATACCAACCCCATGTCCATCCTGACCGGCGCGCTGGCGAAAATGGGCGTACGGACGGTCGGTCTCTGCCATTCCGTCCAGGTCTGCGCCGGCGGTTTGCTGCGGCTCGCCGGCATGCAACGGTACGCGGAGCGTGTTCAGTGGAAAATCGCCGGGATTAACCACCAGGGCTGGCTGCTGGAAATCACCGACCGCGGCCGGGATTTGTATCCCGCCATCAAGCGGCGTATCGCGGCGTCCATGGAGCGCATTGACCGGGGCGGCGGCGCCGGAAAGTTCCGGCAACGCGCGCTGCGGGAGGCGGCGCGCCAGGGACTGGACCTCAAGGGCGACCACCAACTGGTCAACGATATCCGGGTGACGCATGACCTGGTCCGCCTGACGCTCATGCTGCGTTTCGGCTGCTACCTCACGGAATCCAGCGTGCATAGCGCCGAATACATGCCGTATTGGATCAAGCGGACGCACCCGGAACTGCTCGCGCGGTTCGGGATCGCCCTGGATGAATACCCGCGGCGCTGTATCCGGCAAATCAAAAATTGGCGTAAAATGAGCCGGGAATTGGTGGGTAATCCCACGCTGCAGCATACCCGTTCGCATGAATATGCCTCCCGCATCCTGCATGCCATGGAAACCGGCGCGCCTGAACATATCGGCGGCAATGTGCTGAATACCGGCCTGATCCCCAACCTGCCGGCCGAAGCCTGCGTTGAAGTCCCCTGCCTGGTGGACCGCAACGGCGTGCAGGGGTGTTACGCCGGCAATCTGCCGGAAGCCTGCGCCGCGTTGAACCGCACCGCCATCAATGTCCATCTGCTGACGCTGGCGGCGGCTTTCAGCCGGCGGCGGGATCATGTTTACCAGGCGGCCTTGCTTGACCCCCATACGGCCGCGGAGCTTTCCATGGATGAGATCGTGTCGCTCTGTGACGACATGCTCCGCGCCCATGGCAAATGGCTGCCGAAATTCCGGTGAACGGAGAGGGATGTAAGAAATATTTGTCCAATGCCATCGGAGCCGGCCTATGAAACGTCTGCTTGTGACGGCGGTTTGGTTTGCGATATGCTGCTGCCGGCCGGCAGGGCTGCCGGCGGAAAATCCCAGGGAGGGCTTGAAAATGGAAGAACAGCGCAGCGGAACATGGACCCCCGGCCTGACGGCGGCGGAGCAGGAAACCATCTTTGCCATCGCCCGGGACACCCTGCAATGGTGCGTGCAGGGCCAAAGCCGCAAATTCGACATGGCGCCTTATCAAATCACGCCGAAACTGAAAACCATCCTGGCCACTTTTGTGACCTTGAAAATCGCCGGCGAATTGCGCGGCTGCATCGGCTCGCTGGAGGCACGGGAGCCGCTGTATCTTTCCGTCCACGGCAACGCCGTCAATGCCGCCATGCACGATCCGCGGTTCAGCCCGCTGCAGGCGGAGGAATTGCCGGCGGTCCAAATTCAGGTCTCCGTCCTCAGCCCGTTGACCGACATCGCCGGTCCGGATGAGTTCCGCCTCGGCCGGCATGGCATCATTCTCAGTAAGGGCGGCCGGCGCGCCGTCTTCCTGCCGGAAGTCGCCGTCGAGCAGAAATGGACCCGCGAGGAAACCCTGACCTACCTCAGCCGCAAAGCCGGCCTGCCGCCGGACGCCTGGAAACAAGGCGCCGCATTTCAGGTCTTTGAAAGCGTGGTGCTCGCCCGGGAATGATGCGGCCGGCATCGTCCGCCGGTCGCGTTTTACCGTTACAGTTTATCCACGTCGCCGACATCCACCGCGTACACGGCGCGTTGGCCGCCTTCATGAATGGAATCAATGGCGACCTGATCGCCCGCGCGGTTCCAGGATGGGTGCAAATCGCAGCGCAATTCGCCCTGGAGGCCGGCGGGCGAGTGGAATTTTCCGAGGACTACTTCCCGGTTTTCGCGGGTGTTGTAGATTTTCAGGGTGCGCATCAAGCGCTGGTCGGGATACGTGTCGGTGAGCAGCCAGGCTTGCCTGAACGGGTGATAACTCATATGCCCGTCGTCGGTCAGCAAATCGCGGCCAAGCGCCTGGAACGATTTATCGCGGACGTCAAAAAGCAGGTAGGCCGGCAGATGATCGTACCGGTCATTGGCCCAGGCCACGATATGGTCGTTGTCCAGCCAATCGGCGTGGGAGACCAAGCCGTCGTTGACCACAATTTCCACCCCGCTGCCATCGGTGTTAGCCACCCACAGGCAGTGGCGGCGTTCCGGCACGGCGCCGTCAATATTGAGCTTCGTGCTGAAGACATTATGCGCCAGGTGCGGACTCCACCAGCGCACGATGCCGGCCAGGCGCGTGCCGGCGGGGTTGAACATCAGGTGGCACAGGTGCATCGGCGAACCCTTGCGGCCGTCCCGGTCCGATGTCAGGCGGGCAATCTCCCCGTAAGTGGCAACCGTCCGGGATGCGCCGGTGTCGAGGTCCATCAGCGTGACCGCGTCATCGCGGGGCTCGGCCTGGCCATGGAAGGGGTCCTGGACGCCGGCATAGCCGTAGCCGGGGCGGTATTCCGCCCAGCGCGCGTAATTCAGCGAGGCGCCCAGCCGGCCATCCGCGGTAATCGCCTGGATGGGCAGCGGCAGCACGCGCTGTTTGCGGGTCCGCACGTCCAGGATGACGGCGCATAGCTGATCCGACAGCCGGTCGTTGTAAATCACCGTGTTGTCCGGCGCGCCCGGCAGCCAATGCGGCATGCATCCCTGCTGAAAATTCCAGGCGCGCGTCTCCGCCAGACGGATAAATTCCCCGGATTGCATGTCCACCATGCCCAGGACCAGGCGGTCGTCCGCGGCCGGCGGCCGATCCTGGAAATCGCTCTGCATGCAAAGCAGATAACGGCTGTCGGCGGACCAAGGCTGGATGTCGTAGTAAGCCTTGAAGTGGAATTTCGGGCCATGGGTCAGCCGGCGCACCGGAAATATCCTGGCGGTCATCTTGCTCCTTTATCTTCCGGGGATATGCGGCGCATGGGCGGCGCATTTGGCGGCTGCCGGCCGCCGGTTAAGCCGGTTCAGCATGCGCGCCTTAGAATGGCGCAGCATCGTTAAGCTCGCCGTGCGGAGCGAGCTCTTCGCGGATGGGCGGGCGGTCATCGTCATCCGCGTCCGGCGCGGCATCCCCGGCCGCCTCGATGCGCCAGGCCTGCAGGTTGTTGAAATAGCGCCCATTGTATTCCCGTCCGCGAATATCGAATGTCACGGTCACCGTCTGCCCCGCTTTGAAGGCGTCGAGCAATTGCGCTTTATCCTTGATGCATTCCAAGGCAATTTCCTGCGGATATTTGCCGTCCTCCACGGTCACGACGAATTCGCGTTTGGTGAATCCGGACCCGAAGGTCTGGACGTCATTGATCAGCTTGATTTTCCCTGTCAGTTCGTAAGCCATGGTTGCTCCTGTTGGTAATGAATGCGTTCAATATAGAATAAAATGCGGCAAAATTCAACACATGTGTCGTGGAGTTTTTAAAAAACCGAATTTTTAGAGAGCAAAAGCGGACAACAGGGTTTCCTCAAGGCGGGTCGGTATCCCCGGAGCGCCAAATTCATTCCGCGTTGTGTGTTTCAGCCCATTGCGCGCCCAGCCTGCTGCGCAGGCATGCGCCGTCGCTTTCACGCCGGCCTGGTTCCTTTGCAAGCCGGGAAGGTGGAGCACCCCCAGAAATCTCCTTTGGCCGACTTGCGCCGGCGCATGGGCTGGCCGCACAGCGGGCAGGCGGGCGCCGGGGGCTTCGTTTTTTCCCGCGCCTCGATGCGCCTGGCCATGAGCCGCTCGCTGAAGCCGCCGGTCTCTTCAAAGGCCTTGCCTTGCGCCTCGGTCTGGCTCTTGAGCATGTTCAGGGTGCGCCCGATCATGATGAGCATGGCGTTGGCCACCACCACCGCGTCGTCGGCATCGAGCCAGCGGGCGTACTTTTTGCGCTGTTCCAGCGCGTGTCTGGCCGACTCGTGGACCATGTCATCGGTGAAGGGCGCCGGATCGAGCGAGATGGCGTTGACGGCCTTGGCTGCGGGAGAATGGACCGACCACGGGAGTTGGTTCCGGTCGAGGATGAATATCTCGTAGTCGCCGCGCAGTTCGCTCAAGCTCGCCCGCGCCACGTCCGTGAGCTTCATCTCGGTGTCCTTGGAGGTCGCGGAACGCTCCGAGCCCTCGATGATGTTCTGGCGTCCGCTCCGTGCGGCCTGGGTCATCTGGTCGTATTGCCGCCCCTTCGGGTCGTAGAACTTCGTGCCGGCCTCGCGGTGGTCGAATGTCAGGAAACGGCGGCAGAAGCGCAATGTCTCGATTTGCACGATCGTGGCCAGCGTGAACGAGTGCAATTTGCGGAAACCGCCGTGTTTGTCGAACAGCTCCGGCATCGCGCGATCCTTGGTGGTTTTGGGGCATTATTGACCGGGTTGACCTTATTGACAACACAAAAATTTCGGACAACAAGATCATTCCGGCCAACCATCCCCGCTTCGTCATTCCGGTCAATAAGGTCAGCTCGTGATTTGCCTGGTCGCAGCCGGAGCCGCGAATTGACGCAAATCAGAGGGAGCAAGGGGGGAGCGGGTGAAGGGAATCGAACCCTCGCAGCCAGCTTGGAAGGCTGGAGCTCTACCATTGAGCTACACCCGCGGTAAGATGTTTTTCATTGTAGCCGGACGGGCGGAATGGTCAAGCGCGGATTTTTTGCGCGGCACAGACTACGAAATTCAGGTCCTATCCACCGCGGCGGATGATCACCATCTGCGCCAGCAGGCCGAGCAGGGCCATCGCGGCGCACATGGCATAAGCGGCCGCCGCATTCACGCTGCCGTAGATCAGCCCGCCGACCACCGACCCCATGATGACTCCGCCGCTGACCACGCCCTCATGAATGGCCATCTGCCAGGAGCGCCGGGCGGCATCGCCGCTGACGCTGGAAGCGCCATGGAAAATGCTGTTGGAGTAGGCGAAAGCCATGATTGCGCCCAGCCCGGTCGCCAGCGCCATGAAATGCCAGGCGGAGCGCGCCGGGATTAATCCCGCGCAGAGCACGGCGGTCAGCGCCAGGCTGATCATCATCGGCTGGCGGCGGTAGTGCCAGAATTTAAGCCAGCCGAA
>CAZYXU010000050.1:0-21840 GCA_964650945.1 uncultured Verrucomicrobiota bacterium
GCGGCGCCGCCCAGCACCCGGGCAGCGGACGCCAGGAGTTCCGGTCCGGGGCGCCAGTGGTCGGGGGCGCGCAGCCGGGCGAGGATGTTGGTGTTGATCCAGAGCAGCGGCGGTACGACATTTTCGATGGGAATATCGGAGGGCGGACGGCCTTCCAGAACGTCCGCCGCCAGCCCGCCCACCGTCCGGCCGACCTGGTAATAATCCGCGCCCAGCGCCAGCAATGCGCCGCTGGCCGCGTGGTGCGGCGCGTTGGCAAACACCGGCACGCCGGCCTGGAGCGCCAGTTCGATGATGTTGGGAGCGGCCATCTCGACGATATTGTCGCCGCCGATCCAGAGCGCCTCCACGTTGCGGGTGAGCAGGGCGCGCGTGGCTTCGGTCACTTCCGATGAAGAACTGACCGGCATCTCCAACAAGGTCGCGCCCATTTCCCGGGCCGCCGCGCGCGCCAGGACCGTGCAGGCTTCCGAACAGGTCTCCGCGGTGCACCAGACGACGCCCACGGTTTTCAGGCGCGGGTTGACTTTTTTCGCCAGGCGCCAGACTTCCCGCACCGGCTGAAACGTGCCGATGCCCGCTAGGTGCGGCGGGCGCCGGCCGGGCTGGGCGCGCGACAGCCCTACGCCGGCCAAATACGGGTCGGTGACGGTGCCGAACAGGTGGACGATTTTGCCGGCTTGGTTGGCGCCGGCCATGACCTGCAGGGCCGGCGTGCTGAACGTGATCACCATGCGGCAGCCATCCTCCAGGATGGCGCGGGCAATGGCGTTGGCGGTGGGCAGGTCCGCTTCGGCATTGTAAAGGCGCGCGGCCAGGGTCTGATTGGTCCGGTAGCCGCGTTCCGCCAGGCCGTCCAGGCAGCCGCGGACGCTTTCCTCCAGGACATCGCGGCTGGTGAATTGAAAAATGGAGACGGCCGGCGCTTTTGCCGCCGGCCGCACCCGGCGCTGCCAGTCCGAGATCAACAGGATGCCGCTGCAGACGGCCAGCAGAAAAATTCCCAGAGCCATGCCCCTGATTGCGCGCATACCGGCATTTTTAGCAGAGATTGAAAGTTGAGGCAATGATTTTGATTCTTGCAAACCATGGTTGAAATCGTACAATGCTCGGATTTCCAACCGCTAAAGGCGGCGCCGGCGTCCGGCCGGCGGTTGCGGTCCGATTCGTTTGGCAATAAGTTATCGCAGGAGGCATGAGATAATTATGCATTTTGTCGTTTGCATCAAGCAGGTGCCGGATACGGCGGATGTCAAAATTGACCCGAAAACCAACACCTTGATCCGGGAAGGGGTGGCTTCCATCATCAATCCCTTCGACATGTATGCCATCGAGGAAGCCGTGCGCTTGAAGGAAAAAATGGGGGGCAAAGTTACGGCCCTGACTATGGGCCCGCCCCAGGCGGAGAGCGCCCTGCGCGAGGCCATTTCCATGGGCGTCGACCAGGGCATCCTGGTGTCCGACCGCGCTTTCGCCGGCAGCGATACCTGGGCCACCAGTTACACCCTGGCCATGGCGCTGCGCAAGATCGGCGACTTTAACATGATTCTTTGCGGCAAGCAGGCCGCCGACGGCGATACCGCGCAGGTTGGCCCCGGCATCGCCGCGCATCTGGATTTGCCGCAAATCACCTATGTCCGGCGCATCGAGGAGATCGGCGCCGACCGCATTGTGGCCGAACGCCTCCTGGAAGAGGGCTTTGAGGTGATTGCCAGCCCGCTGCCCTGCGTCTTGACGGTGGTCAAGGAAATCAACGAACCGCGCCTGCCCTCCCTCAAGGGTAAACTGGCCGCCCGGAAGGCGGCGATCGTCAACTGGAAGGCGGCGGACCTGGCATGCGATGCCGACCGGCTGGGGCTGAACGGGTCGCCGACGAAGGTTGTAAAAATCTTCAATCCCCCGCCGCGCGGCGGCGGCGAAGTGTTCACCGGCGAACCGGCGGACATGGCCGCCAAGCTGGCGGAAAAACTCAAGGACGCCGTGATCGCGGCCGCGTCATAATTTATCTTAAAAAGGAAATACGGAATGGATCCGATTTTTGTGATTGCCGAAAAATGCGTCGGTTGCGGTTTGTGCGTCAAGGCCTGCCCGTTCGGCGCGATCCAGTTGCGCGAACGCCTGGCGGTGATTGACGTGGGCAAGTGCAATTTATGCGGCGCCTGCGTGGAGGCCTGCAAAAGGTTCAAGGCGATCGAAATCCGCAAGGTGGAAGCTCCTAAAAACGACTTGAGCGCCTACCGGGATGTCTGGGTCTTTGCCGAACAGAAGGACGGCGTGATTCAATCCATTACTTATGAATTGCTGGGCGAAGGCCGCAAACTGGCCGATGCGCTGGGCATGTCGCTCTGCGCCGTCCTCCTGGGCCACAACGTGCGCGCCCAGGCGGCGGAGTTGACGCAGCGCGGCGCGGACCGCGTTTACCTTGTGGATTATCCGGAGTTGGCCTATTTTCAGGATGAGCCCTATGCCGCCGTCCTGGTGGACATGATCCGGCGCAACAAGCCTGCGATCATGCTTTGCGGCGCCAGCACCATCGGCCGCAGCCTGGTTTCGCGCGTGGCGGTGCCGGTCAACGCCGGCCTGACCGCCGATTGCACGGGGCTGGCGATAGATCCGGAAACCGGCAACCTGCTCCAGACCCGGCCGGCTTTCGGCGGCAACATCATGGCCACGATCATCAGCCCCAACCATCGCCCGCAGATGTCCACGGTCCGGCACAAGGTGATGAAAGAGGCCGTGGTCACTCCCGGCCGCGGCGGGGAAACCGTCGTGGAGCAAATTGCGGCCGAACTCCTGCGTTCGCGGACGCGCCGGCTGCGCTTTGAAGCCGAACATGAAACCACGATGAACATCGCCGAGGCCAATATCATCGTCTCCGGCGGCCGGGGCCTGCAGGCGCCGGAAAATTTCGCCCTGGTGCGCGAACTCGCCGAAGTTCTCGGCGCGGGCGTCGGCTCGTCGCGCGCGGCGGTGGATGCCGGCTGGATTCCATATTCCCACCAGGTCGGCCAGACCGGCAAGACCGTCTGCCCGAAAATCTACATCGCCTGCGGCATCAGCGGCCAGATTCAACATCTGGCCGGGATGTCGTCCGCCGACATCATCGTTGCGATCAACAAGGATAAGGATGCGCCGATTTTCAACGTGGCCACATACGGCCTGGTGGGGGATTTGTTTAAAATCCTGCCGCTGCTGACGCGCGAATTCAAAAAGATCCTGAAAAAATAATGACCTGCCCGGCCAACGCAAAATTACGGGTGGCGTTGGCGCATGACTGGCTGACCGGCATGCGCGGGGGCGAGCGCGTGCTGGAAACTCTCTGCCGCATGTTTCCGGACGCCCCGATTTACACCCTCGTTTATAATCCGGACGCCGTCTCCGCGCTCATCCGCAGCCATCCCGTCCATGTCTCGCCCTTGCGGCATATCCCCGGCATCGCCCGCCGCTACCGCTGGTTTCTGCCAGCATTCCCCGCGGCCGTGGAGCGCCTGCGCCTGGCCCCGGCGGATTTGGTCATCAGCACCAGCCATTGCGTGGCCAAGGGCGTGATCCCGCCGCCCGGCGCGCGGCATTTGTGTTATTGCTTCACGCCGATGCGGTACGCCTGGGTGTTTTACGACGAGTATTTCGGCGCCAATCCGCTGAAACGCCTGCTGTTGCAGCCGGTATTGAGCGCCTTGCGCCGCTGGGATTTGCGCGCCTGCGCGCGCGTGGACCGGTTCGCCACCCTCAGCCGGCATGTGCGCGGCCGGATTCAAGAATTTTACGGCCGCGATGCCGATGTGGTCTATCCGCCCGTCAATACGGAATATTGGACGCCTTCCCCGGCCGGCGCGGGCGGCGGCGGTTATGATTTGGTGGTTTCCGCCCTGGTGCCGTACAAGCGCCTGGACCTGGCCATACGCGCCTATGCCCGGTCCGGCGCGCCTTTGAAGGTCGCGGGGGTCGGCGCCGAATACTGCGCCTTGCGGGCCCTGGCCGGGCCAGCCCCCAACATCGAATTCCTCGGCCGTGTTCCGGATGACGAAGTGCGCGCGCTTTACCGCGGATGCCGGGCCTTGATTTTTCCGGGCGAGGAGGATTTCGGCCTGGTGCCGGTGGAGGTCCAGGCTTGCGGTAAACCGGTAGTGGCTTATGCCCGGGGGGGGCTGACGGAAACCGTGGTGGATGGCGTCACCGGCGTTTTCTTCAACGACCAGACCGTGGAATCGCTGCAGGCGGCCGTGGAACGTTGCGCGGGGATTGCCTGGGATCACGCCGCCATCCGGCGCCATGCCGAGCAATTCGGCGAGGCGCAATTCATCGCCGGCCTGCGCCGCAGCATCCAGCGCCTGGAGTGTTCCGGATAAATACTCCTTAAAACCGATCCGGCGATATTAACCGCAAAGCACGCAAAGCGCGCAGAGGTTTGCAGGTTTTTAATCCGCCAGCAGACTAAAACGTACTTATCTCTGATCTTGGCGTCCTTGGCGGTTAATAATCTGAATTGTGATAAGCGCTTGCCCCGCTGGTCTTAGGGCGGTCCGACGGCGTTCACCTGGTTGAAATTCAGCGGGGACGTCTGGCCGTCTTCACGGCGCGGGTGGCAGGAGGTTCAGGTCGGCCAGCAGCCCGCAGAGTCGTTCCTGCTCGCCGGCTGTGCGGACGGCCAAGCGGATGTATTGTTCATCCAACCCCTCGAAATTGCCGCAGACGCGGATCGCGATGCCCTGCCGGCGCAAGGCGGCGGCCAGCGCGCCGCCGGCGTGTTTTGCGCCGGATTGCAATTGCAACAGGACAAAATTGGCGGTTGACGGGAAAACGCGCCAGGCGGGCGCGGACGCCAGGCGCCGGCATAATTCCCGGCGGTTGGCGGCCACCAAGGCGCGGGTGCGGGCCGCGTAATCCAGGTCGGCATAGGCCCGGGCGCCGACCATTTGCGCCAGCGTGTTGACGGACCAGGGCGTAAGCGCCTGCCGCAATTTCCCGGCCATGGTTGCCGGCAGCGCCGCAAATCCAAGGCGCAGGCCGGGGATGGCGAAAAACTTGGTCATGGAACGCAAAACAATCAGGTTGTCAGGCAAACCACCGCGGTGATCGGACATCTCGATCTGGCTGGGTTCTTTGGTGAAATCCAGAAAGGCCTCGTCCAGCAGGAAAAACGTCGCGGGATAGTCATGGATGGCGGCGGTCAAATGGTCCGCATCCGGCAGGGCGCCGGTGGGGTTGTTGGGGCGGCCCAGGATGACCAGGTCGCCGGGCTGCAGCATGGCGCGCAGCGGCTGCCAGGGGATGGCGAAATTATCGGCCGGCGCCAGCCGGACGGGCTGGACCGGGAGGCCGGCCAGTTCCATGGCGCGGCGGTAGTCCATGTATGCCGGGACGGGGATGATGACGCGGCGGAAAACGCCCAGGCGGGGCAGGGCGAAGAGCAACTCGCTGGAACCGTTGCCGGGGACGATTTCGCCCGCTGATATCCCGCAATGTTCCGCCAGCGCCTGGCGCAAGGCCGGCATCTCCGGGTCCGGATAATGCGCCAGGTCCGGCAAATGATCGGCGCACAGGCCGGCCAGCCAGGCCGGGGGGCCCAGCGGGTTGATGCTGGCGCTGAAATCCAGCCACTCCCGGGCCGGCCGGCCGGTCTGGCGGGCCAGCTCCCAGATGTTGCCGCCATGCGTTGTGTTCATACCTGGAGCATGGCGTTGATGGCAGCGGCGGCGCGGCGGCCTTCGCCCATGGCCAGGATGACCGTGGCGGCGCCGAGCACGATGTCGCCGCCCGCGAACACTTTGGGAATCGAGGTTTTGCCGGTCTCGTCCACGATGATGTTGCCCCACTTGGTGGTGTTCAAATCCGGCGTGGTTTGCTTGATCAGCGGATTGGAATCGTTGCCGATAGCCACGATCACCGTGTCCACTTCCATCATGAATTCGCTGCCCTTGATTTCCACCGGGCGCCGCCGCCCGGAACTGTCCGGTTCGCCCAGTTCATAGCGCAGGCATTCCATGCCGGTGACCCGGCCGTATTCATCGCCGCGGATGCTTTTGGCGTTTTCCAGCAGGTGGAAGATGACGCCTTCCTCCTTGGCGTGGGCGACTTCTTCCACGCGCGCGGGCATTTCCTTTTCCGTGCGCCGGTAAACGATATGCACTTCCGCGGCGCCCAGGCGCACGGCCGTACGCGCGGAATCCATGGCGACGTTGCCGCCGCCCAGCACGGCCACCTTGCGCGACCGGAAAATGGGGGTGTCGGCATGTTCCGTATCGTAGGCGCGCATCAGGTTGGCGCGCGTCAGGTATTCATTGGCGGAAAAAACCCCCACCAGATTCTCGCCGGGAATGTTCATGAATTTCGGCAGTCCGGCGCCGGTGCCGATGAAAATGGCGTCGAAGCCGTCCTTGTTCAACAGGTCCATCAGGCTGCGGGTGCGGCCGACGACGAAATTGACGACGATTTTTACGCCCATGGCGCGCAGGGTGTCGATTTCCATTTCGACGATTTTTTTGGGGAGCCGGAATTCGGGAATGCCATAAAGCAGGACGCCGCCCGGCTTATGGAAGGCCTCGAACATGGTGACGGCATGGCCGGCGCGGCGCACGTCGGCGGCGACGGTGATGCTGGCCGGGCCGCTGCCGATGACGGCCACCTTGCGGCCGCTTTCCCGCTGGATGACCGGCGTTTCCTGGCGGCCCTGGGCGCGCTCCCAGTCGGCCACAAAACGCTCCAGGCGGCCGATGGAGACCGCCTTGTCCACATCCTTCAGCGCGCGCCCGACCGTGCAGGGCGCCTGGCATTGCGTTTCCTGGGGGCACACCCGCCCGCAAACCGCCGGCAGCAGGCTGTTGCGCTTGATGATGTCAATGGCGGACTGGAAATCGCCTTCGGCGACGGCCTTCACGAAGCCGGGGATGTCAATCCGCACCGGGCATCCGGAGACACAGGGCGCGTTTTTACACTGGAGGCAGCGCAGGGCTTCCAGGCGCGCCTGTTCCGGGGTAAACCCCAGGGCCACCTCCTGGATGTTTTTACGGCGGATCGCCGGCGGCTGCGCCGGCATGGTTTGCGGCGGGATCGCCAGGCGTTCCCGGGGGGTGAGCTTGGGGCCGGCGGCCGCCAGGCGGTCCAGTTCGCGGCGGGCGTCCGCCGCCATTTGTTCGGGTGTTGGATGCATGGTCGTTTTATGATGAATTATGAAGGTTGAGTTATTTTCCGCGCCGCTTCTTCCAAATGACATTTTTCATGCGCGGATTTTTCCTGGGGCCGGTAGGCCTGCAAGCGCTGCATCATGTTGTCGAAATCCACCAGGTGGCCGTCAAATTCCGGGCCGTCCACGCAAACGAACTTGGTGGCGCCGCCGACGGTGACGCGGCAGCCGCCGCACATGCCCGTGCCGTCCACCATGATCGTGTTCAGCGACACCACCGTGGGCACCTTGAACGGGCGCGTGGTTTCGGCGCAAAATTTCATCATGATCGGCGGGCCGATGGCCACCGCCAGGTCGGGCGGCGGCGTCCGCCGGCACAACTCGGCCAACGGTTCGGTCACCAGCCCCTTGCGCCCCTTGGACCCGTCGTCGGTGCAAATGATGATTTCGTCCGCCAGGGCGGTCATCTCGTCTTCCATGATCAGCAAATCGCGGCTGCGCGCGCCCAGGATGAGGATCAGGCGGTTGCCGGCTTCCCGCATGGCCCGGGCAATGGGATGGAGCGGCGCCACGCCGATGCCGCCGCCCACGCCGACCACCGTGCCGAATTTCTCGATATGCGTGGGGCGCCCCAGCGGCCCAACCAGATTGGCGATCTCGGCGCCGACGGGCAAATCCGCCAGCAGGTGCGTCGTGCGGCCGACCGCCTGAAAGATCAGGGTGATGGAGCCGCGGCGCAGGTTGTAATCGGCGATGGTGAGCGGGATGCGCTCGCCGAAATTGGTGTCAAGCTGGACGATGACGAACTGGCCGGGCTTGCGCTCGGCGGCAATCAGCGGCGCCTCCACTTCCAGGCGGTAAACGTCGGCGGAAAGTTGATTTTTAGCGATGATTTTATTCATGACATTCAAGGCAATTAGAAATAACCGGCCGCCGCCCTGCAAGGTTCACCGGGGCCGGAAACCTGTTTTTTGCCAGATTTCCGCCGCCGCGTCAATTGTTTTGTTTTTTCGCTTCCGCCGGCCGGTGGTTTTATGTAGAATACTTGGATTGAGATGCAGGTTTAACACTAAACAGGAGGCCGGGATGCAATTGACTGAAATCGTGAAGGGTGTTTTTTTTGCCGGATCGGCGGATTGGGACCGGCGTTTATTCGACTCGCTGATCCCCCTGCCGGACGGCACCAGCTATAATTCCTACATCGTGCGCGGGCAGACGCGCACGGCGCTGATTGACACGGTGGATCCGACCATGTGGGAGCAGTTGCAGGCGCGCCTGGAGCAGGTGCCGCAAGTTGACTTCGTGGTCGTGCATCATGTCGAGCAGGATCATTCCGGCTCGCTGCCGATGGTGTTGGCCAAATACCCGGGCGCCACGGTGTTGACGTCCGCCAAGGCCCGCGGCATGCTGGTGGACCACCTCGAGGTGCCGGAAGCGCGCATCCGCGTGATGGCGGACGGCGAGCGCGTGGATTTGGGCGGCAAAACGCTGCAGTTTTTCGCCATGCCCTGGGTGCATTGGCCGGAAACCATCGTCACCTGGCTGCCGGAGGATCGCCTGCTTTTCAGTTGCGACCTGTTCGGTTCGCACCTGGCCACGACGGACCTTTACGTGCGGGACGAAGGCCAGGTTTACGAGGCCGCCCAGCGTTATTACGCCGAGATCATGATGCCGTTCCGCGCGGTGATCAAGGGGCACCTAGAAAAACTGGACAAACTGGATATCGCCATCATCGCCCCCAGCCATGGCCCGCTCTACCAGCGGCCGCGGTTCATCATGGATGCCTACCGCGAATGGGTCGGCGCCCCGCCGCACAATACGGTGGTCTTGCCCTTCATTTCCATGCACGGCAGCACCGCCCGCATGGTCGAACGCCTGACCGAAGCCCTGCGCGAGCGGGGGGTGCGGGTCCAGCCGTTCAACCTGGCCGTGACGGATATCGGCAAGTTGGCGATTGCCCTGGTCAACGCCGCCACGGTGGTGGTCGGGACGCCCACGGTGCACCTGGGCGCGCATCCGGCGGCCTATTATGCCGCGCGCCTGGCGGTGGCCTTGAAACCCAAGCTGCGGTTTGCCGGGCTGATCGGTTCCTACGGCTGGAATAGCCGGGCGGCGGAGCAGATTGTCGAACTCTGCAAAGGGTTGAAATTGGAATTATTCGAGCCGGTGATCTGCCGCGGCCTGCCGCGCGCGGCGGATTACGCCGCGCTGGACCGCCTGGCGGCGTCCATCGCCGAGCGCCACCGCCAGGAGCAATTTACGGTGTAGTTCGTCCGGCGCACGCCGGTCAAGCTTGCGGGCCGCGCGACCATTCCGCGTCATACCCGGTTTGCACGAATTTCAGCCACCGGATTAAAAATTCCCGCGGCAACGGCAGCCGCTCCAGGTCGCGGCAGACGCGCGCGATATCGTAGGCCGTGCGCCGCAAGGTCCATTGGCCGTCCGCCGGATGGCGCCATGCCTGCCGATCACGGCGGGGGGCGGGTGGCGGAGTTCAGCAGCATGGGGCGGATGGCATCCAGGCGGGCGGTGTCGGGCCGGCCGCCGGGCAGCCAGGTCGGCGCGAGCCAGCCGCCTTCGTCATGTTCGTTCCAGGCGTAGATAATGACCGTATTGGCGGCGCAAATGCCGGGGTTGCTTTGCGTAAATTCCAGCGCGCGCCCGAGGTGCGCCGCAATTTCCTCCGGCGCGGCGGTTGACGGGAAAACCTTCTGGCGGTGGTAGCTATGTTCCTTTTCCCAGGAGACGGGGTGGTCAATCCGGGGCTGCTTGTCCCAGCCGGTGGTGACCAGCGGCACATAGGGCACATGGGCGGTCCGGGCGTTTGCCCAGCATTGCGTTTCAACGGCGCGGCAGTGTTCCGCGAAGGTCGGATAGGCGCTGCCGTAGGCGTAGGACGAGACGGCATCGAAGCCCAGGGGCGATTGCCGGGCGAAGTCGCCGGCCGGATTCCAACCCATGTAAACGCAATACGGGTTCAGGCCGGCCGCCTGCGCCGCGCGGCGGAAATCGTCAATCCGCTGCTGCGATCGCACCTGGAAGGCATACACAAGCGGACGCCCGCCCGGCACGGTCTGATACCCGGGCTCCCGGAGCAGCGCCACGGCGCGGTTGCGTTCCCGGGGCCAGTCCGCGTCGGCGACTCCCAGGGCATTGTGCAGGATGACGCAGAAATTGATGCGGGCGCGGCTGGCGCTCTGCAAGTAATTGTCCAGCGACCGGCTCATCACATTGGAGGCCGGGTAGAGCAGGAAGGCCCAGTAATCCAGGCCGGCCCCGGCCGCAAAATCGATTTCCTGATCCATGATCGCCTGCGGCCGGCCGTCAATGCGCACCTGGTCCTGGTCCAGTACTTCGGCGAACCACGGCAGCCGGTGGTGATATTTCCGCGGACCGAGCGTCTGCTCCATCTGCGCGGTGATCTCGCCGCCGGTCCAGGCATCCCAGCGGATGGCGCCGACCCGCAGGCGTCCGGGAAGTTCCTGGCGGCGGTTGGCAGGCCCGGCCATGTCCGGCATGGCGTTTGATGTGGTCTGCACGTATGCCTCCCCCGGCAATCCGCAAAGGATGCTGATGATCAATATGGTTTGAATTAAAGATTGCATGCGTCAGCCATGCTCCCGGCGCCCGCCGGCGTTATGGCCGGCGCTTGTCAGCGATAGACCGAGCTCATCCTGGATTCAGGAGCTTACTTGACGATGGCGCCGTCGGGCAGGTCGCCATCCACCGTCAGCAGGCGGAGCGTGTCGCCATGCGAAGCGGCCAGCAGCATACCCTGGGATTCCACGCCGCGGATGCGTGCCGGCTTGAGGTTGGCGACGATGACGATGGTTTTTCCCGGCAGGCTCTCGGGCGGATAATGCAGCGCAATGCCGGCCACCAGTTGCCGGGTTTCCGCGCCGACTTGTATCTGCAGGCGCAGCAGGCGATCGGCGCCGGCCACGCGTTCCGCGGCGAGGATGCGCGCGGTGCGCAGTTGCAGTTTGGCGAAATCGGCATATTCCACCAGGACGACATTTTCCGCCATGCCGGCGCCGGCTGGCTTTGGTTTGGGCGCCGTTTCGGCGGCGGCCTTGGCCGGCGCCGCCGGCGGCGTTGCCGTTGCGGCGGACGGGGCGATGATGCGCGGGAAGAGGATGGCGGTTTCCGGCAGGGGGCAGCCGGGCGGCAGTTTTCCCCAGGCGGTCAAATCGTCCATTACGGGGGGGATGGATGCATCCATCCCCAGGCCGGCGCGCAAGGCGGCGGTTTTGCCGGGCATCACCGGGGTGAGCAGGCCGGCGGCGATCCGCAGGATTTCCGCGGCATGATACAGGACCGTGTGCAATTCTTCCGGGCGTTGCTGTTTGGCCAGGGTCCAAGGCTGGCGTTTTTCCAGGTAGCGGTTGGCTTCCCGCACCATGCCCGTGACGGCGGCCAGGCCGAGGTCCAGCCGCATGGCGTCCAGTTGCTCGAAAAGGACGCGCGCGGTTTGCGCGGCGCAGGCGCGCAAGGCGGCTTCCTCCGGGCCGGCCGCGCTTTCCACCGGCGCAGGGATAGTCCGTTGGCAGTGGCTGTTGATTAATTTGGCGGTGCGGCTCAGGAGATTGCCCAGGTCATTCGCCAGGTCGGCATTGTAACGGCGGATGAAGGCATCCTCGGAAAAATTGCAATCCTGGCCCAGGGTCATCTCCGCCATCAGGAAATAGCGGAAGGGGTCGGCGCCGTATTTTTCCACCAGGTCCATGGGGTTGACCACGTTGCCGGCGGATTTGCTCATCTTGGAATTATCGGTCAGCCACCAGCCGTGGGCGAAAACGGTTTGCGGCAGCGCGACGCCCATGGCCTTGAGCATGGTCGGCCAGTAGACGGTGTGGGTGATCAGAATGTCTTTGCCGATCAGGTGGCAGGTGGCCGGCCACCAGCGCCGGAAGGATTGGTCGTCGGCCAGATAGCCGATGGCGCTGATGTAGTTGATCAGCGCGTCGAACCAGACATAGGTGACGTAATCGGCGTCAAACGGCAATTCAATCCCCCAGCTCATGCGGGTTTTTGGCCGGGAGATGCACAGGTCGTTGAGGGGTTTCTGGAGGAATCCCAGGGTTTCATTGCGCCGGAAATCCGGCTGGATGAAGCCCGGATTCTGCCGGATATAATCCACCAGCCATTGCTGGTAGGCGCTCATCCTGAAAAAATAATTGCTCTCGGAGATCCGCTCCAGGTCCCGGCCGCATTCGGCGCATTTGCCGGTCTGCTGGTCGTTGTCGGCGTAAAACCGCTCGCAGGGCACGCAGTACCAGCCGTCATACTTGGCCTTGTAGATCTCGCCCCGCGCGTGCAGGTCCCGCAGGATTTGCTGCACAACGCGCGTGTGGCGGGGTTCGGTGGTGCGGATGAAATCGTCATGGCGGATGCCCAGCTTACGCCAGAGTTCCTGGAAGCGCACCACGGTCCGGTCGGCATGCTCCTGGGGGGTGATGCCGGCCCTGGCGGCGGCGCGCTGGACCTTCTGGCCGTGCTCGTCCGTGCCGGTGATAAAGCGGGTGGGGCGGCCGCGCAGGCGCTGGAATTGCGCCAACGTGTCGGCCAGGATGGTGGTGTAGGCATGGCCGATGTGGGGCGAATCGTTGACGTAATAAATCGGCGTGGTGATGTAATAATGATTGTCGGGCATGTTTTCCCCGTCAGCTTGATGAATAGCGATCAGTGATCATTAAACCGTGAACCCATGGAATGCCAAATGGTATGCGAATAACTTGCGGATGCCAAGTAAAAACAGTTTGACGTCAAGGGCGACTCCGGCTAGATTATGCCTTTACTTTGTCTGGCGGTCGGAAGCTAACGCCCCGAGGAAATATAAATCATGATGTTCATTTCAAAGTTTAACGCCCTGATTCGCAACCGCCTGCTTTGGGGCGCGTTTGCCTTTCTGGTGGTGATTTCGTTTGTCGGCTGGGGCACGCAGGACGTGGGGCAGCGCGAGGAAACCCGGAAAATCGGCAAGTTGGAGGATGGCGCGGTGCGGGCCGAGGATTTTCAGGATGCCTGGTTTAACGCCTACCTGGCCACCTCGCTGATGTTCGGCCGGCCGATGAACGTCAATCCTAAAACCGACCAGGCCTTGAAAAAACTGGCCTGGCGGCGGCTGGCGGCGGCGCGCCAGGCGCAGGCGGCTGGGTTGCGCGTGGCGGATGAAGAGGTGGCGTCCGTGATCCAGCAGCAGCCGCAGTTCCAGAACGAAGGCCGGTTTGATCCCGCCCGTTACCAGGCTTTCATCAACAATTTCCTGGGCGGCATGCGCGTGACTTCTGTCCAATTCGAGCGGTACCTGAAAAATGAAATCCTGTTGAACAAGGCGCGCCAGATGGTGGCGCCGCTGGCCTGGGTGGCGCCGGCGGAAGTGGCGCAGGTGTTTCACCAGTTGTACGACGAAGTGATGGTCAGTTATGCCGTCCTGAGCCAGTCCAATCTTAATTACGCCGTGGATGTCACCGAGGCCGAGGCGCGCGCATATTTCGACGCCAACCGGGAAGATTTCAAGCTGCCGGAAAAAGTGCGGGTGAAATACGCGGCCATTCCCTTTGCCGCGCCCGTGGATGCCGCGCAACTGGATGAGGCCGTGTTGAAGGAATATTACGACGAGCATATCGAGGATTTTACCGTGCGCGACACCAACGACTGGGAGAATGCCGAGCCGTTTGAAAACGTGCGCGAGCAGATTCGCCTGAAATTGACCCGGGAACGCGCTGAAGATCTGGCGGCGGAAAAAGCCGCGGAATTCGAGCTCGCCCTGGCGCCGGACCGCCAGGGGCGCGCCGCGCCTTTTGACCAGGCGGCGGAGGAGGCCGGTTTGGTCGTGCGGATGACGGATTTTTTTGCCGAAACAGATGTCCTGCCGGCGCCGCCGGCCGGCCTGGAATTCAATCGCGCGGCCTTTGCGTTGCGGAAAACACCGGAGGATTATTTCAGCCGGCCGGTCAAAGGCGCGGACGCCTATTACGTACTGGCCCTGGAGGACCGCCAGGATGCGCGGTTGCCGGAATATGACGAAGTGCGCGCGGCCGTTTTAGCCGCGGCGCGCGAGCAGGCCATGGCGGATGAACTGCAACGTCTGGCCGCGGAAATCCTCGCGGCGGCCCGCAATGCCCGGGAAACCGGCCAGCCCTTGGCGCAAGTGTTCGCCGCCTATGGCTTGGAATTGCAGACCCCGGAACCATTTGCCTTGCAAACGGGTTTGGAGGGTGTGGTCGAGGATGCGGGCGAGGATTTCCAAGTAGTGTTGCGCGAAGTGCTGAAATGCGAGCCGGGCGAATTAACCGGGCTGGTGGAGATTTCCGAAGGATTTGCCATCGGTTGCCTCGAGGCGCGCACGCCGGCGCAACCCGCTTTGCTGGCCTCCATCCGCACGGAGTTGACGGGCTATATCCGCAAACGCCGGGACGAACTGGTTTTCAACGAATGGCAGAATTACCTGGTAGCCAAGGCCGAAATCTTCAATCTGAAATCCGACGCGGAACTGGCCTTGGATGAGGCGGACGGCGCGGAAACGGATGAGGAACCCCCGGAAGAGTCCGGTAAAGGCGCTGCGTCGGGTACGCCGGCGGATGCCGCTCCGGGCGACTCGACAACTGCGGACGACGAATGATGCGGCTCCCGGCGGGCTTTCCCTTACACGCTGTCCCTACCGCGTGCCCCCCGCATCCCGTATCCCGCATCGCGCTCTGCTTGAATCCCGCACGCGCTGCGCCTTTTGCGATCCCCGTATCCCGTATCCCGCATCGCGTACCCCGTAACCCGCCTCCCGCACCCCGCTCTTAAATCCCGCGCGCGTGCTGCGCCTGTCTGGCGCGCCGGTGATGACGGTGCAGCATGGCGATAAAGCGCAGGGTGTCGAGCACCGGGTTGATTTTGCTCTTTTCGTCGCGGTAAATCACGGCAATGGGCACGGCGTCAATCCGGATGCCGCGGGCGGCCACGTGCAGCAGGATTTCCGATTCGGCGGCATAGCGGGTGGATTCCGCGGAAATGAACGGGATTTCGTCGCAGCGGTAGAGGCGGAATCCGCATTGCGTGTCGGGCACGTATTGGCGCATCTCCAGGCTTAACAGCCAGCTCATGAAGCGATTCGTCAGCTTGCGCACCAGGGGCATGTTGCTGAGGGTCCCCATGCGGTTGCCGATCAGCACCGGGATGCCTGTGCGGCGGTAAGCTTCGATGAAGACGGGCAGGTCTTCCGGGTCGTGCTGGCCGTCGGCATCCATGGTGATGAGATAATCGAATTTGTGTTCCCGCGCGTATTGAAAGCCGGTGTTCAAGGCCGCCCCCTTGCCCTGGTTGCGTTCATGGCGGAGGACCACGGCGCCGGCGGCGCCGGCTTCCGCGGCGGTGCGGTCAGCGGAACCATCGTCCACGACGATCACGTCGGCGGCATGCTGCTGAATGCGCCGCACCACATCGCCAATATGTTTTTCTTCCATGTAGGCCGGCACTACCACGCAGCAGCGCTGGCGGTCGCGCGGGTTGTCTTGCATGGTCATAAATCTTCCTTTCGCCAGAATTGGTCAAACATGAACCATTGCAGGGGATTTTGTCCGATTTCAGTCTGTAAGATATCTCGGGTGCGCCGCCGGATTTCCTCCGCCGTCCGGCAGTCGGCGGGCAGGATTGGCGGATAGCAGCGCATCAGGAAGCGGTCGTCGGTTTTGCGGGAGATGAAGATCGGCAGGATCGGGGCGCCGATATGCATGGCCAGGCGGGCCGGGCCGCTCGGCAGGCGGGCCCGCGCGCCGAAAAACTCCAGGGGTTGGTGGTGCGGGCTGAAATCGCGGTCGGCCAGCATGGCCGCCATGCCCTGGTTTTTCAGGACCTTGATTACACTGCGGGCGGCCTGCCCCATGGCGATGCCGTGAATGCCCCGCCCGGTGCGGTGCTGCTGGAAAAGGCGGTTGACGCTGCTGGCGCGTTCCGGCTGGAAAACGGCGGAAAGCGTAAACCCCAGCGCCGTCATGATGGTGCCGCCCAGTTCCCAGTTGCCGAAATGGGCGGTGATGATGATGACCCCTTTTTGCTGCGCGCGGGCTTGCGCCAGGTATTCAAAATTTTCCATGTCAACCAGCCGGCGGACATCTTCCGGGCGCATGCGGGCAAAACGGAAGAAATCCACCAGGTACTTGCCGAAATGCTCGAAATTCCGGCGCGCCATGCGGGTGAGCTGGGCGGGAGTCGGCTGCCGGCCCTGGTAACGCAAAATCTGCGCCAGGTTTTCCATGACGGCCCGGCGACCCTTGCGGTCGCACAGGAAGAATAAATCGGCGATGCGCATTCCCAGCCAGTAGGCGAAGGGGTGGGGCAGCTTGCGGCTGATGATTTGCGCCAACCGGTAGGGTATGTATAAATTCATGGCATTCCCGGCATGCTACAGAAAAAAATCACGGCTGGCAAGCGCCGGCGCGCGGCGCCGGCTCCGCCAGCCGGTCGGCCTGGTATGACGAACGCACCAGCGGGCCGGCGGCGATGGCGGTAAACCCCAGTTCCAGCGCCAGGGCGCGGTAGCTGTTGAATTCCGCGGGCGTGACATACCGCGCCACGGGATGATGCCGCCGGGATGGCGCCAGGTACTGTCCCAGGGTCAGCAGCCGGCAGCCGTGCTGCCGTAAATCCCGCAGGGCGGTCTCCAACTCGGCGTCGGTTTCACCCAGGCCCAGCATCAGGCCGGATTTGATCGCCGTCCGCGGATTCAGCCGCGCGGCAGTCCGCAGGACTTGCAGGGAGCGTTGATAATCCGCTTGCGGCCGGATCAGCGGTTGCAACCGCCGCACGGTTTCCAGGTTATGGTTGAAGACCTCCGGCCCGGCCGCCAGGACGGTAGCGATTGCATCCTCCCGGCCTTGAAAATCCGGGGTCAGGACTTCCACGCGTACGGGGATGGACCGCAGGGCGCGGATCACGCCGGCGAAAATCGCCGCGCCGCCGTCCGGCAGATCGTCGCGGGTGACGCTGGTCACGACCACGTAGCGCAAGCCCAGCCGGGCGGCCAGTTGTTTCACACGGTCCGGCTCATCCGCGGCGGGCGGCGCGGGAATGCCGTGGTTGACCGCGCAGAAACGGCAGTCGCGGGTGCAGATGTCGCCCAGAATCATCACCGTGGCCGTGCCGTGGTTGAAACATTCCAGACGGTTGGGGCAGTGGGCGCTTTCGCAGACGGTCGGCAGTTCCGTATCGCGCAGGGCATCATGCACGGCGCGGTATTTCCCGGCGTCGGCCGGCATCCGCACGCGAATCCAGGACGGCAAACGATTGGAAAGATATGTGGCAGAGGACATGGCTATTGTTCTGAATACTCCTGACTGAAAACGGCTGACTGCTACCTGGTAACTGATCACTGATAACTGATCACTGATCACTGATAACTGATCACTGACATAGCTGTCCCGTCTCGATCTTCCGCGCCTGGCATAATTGTTCGAACCCCGCGAAATTCCAGCGGACGGGGAAATCCCGGCATTGCAGGGGCTTGACGGAATTAATCCGGCAGAGATTGCCAGCGAGGAAAATACATGCGCCGCCATCCTGTTCCGTCAGGATCAAGCCCCGGCGGTCGGGCGCCAGCGCGGTGTAGCGGGCGATGAAATCAACCGGCGCCAGCCCCAGGTAATCGGCGATCCCGCTGATTTCATCGGGCAGCAGGCGCACCACCCCCGGCCAGCGGCAGCATGTCCCGCAGCGCCGGCAATTGTACTTGATCGGTTCTTCTTCTGAATGCATGGGCGGCATCATGGCAAAATATTTTGCGGATTGCAATCACTTGCAGCATGATTTATTGTAAGCCCAAGCACAGCAGCGGCTGTTGGCTTTGCCGGTATAGTTGCCTGGAGATCGCACGGGTTGCCGGCAATCTTCAGATCGTAAAACTTGAATGGCCAATGACCATGCCCGCCAGTCAACCAAATCATTACGCGTTTAGCCCGCGCCGGCCCTTGGTGCGGATTTGCCTGGTGTATGCCGCCGGCGTGTGGTGCGCCATGGCGTTCGAGCGCATTGACTGGCGGTGGGCTTTATGGGGCGCGGCCGCGGCCTTAACGGTTGGGCTTGCGGTGAAACTGATCCGGCCGGCCCGTAGGGGTTGGCCTTGCCTTTGGGTGGCTTGGTTTTTGGCCGGTTGGTGTGCGTTGGGCGCGCGGTTGGATGTTACGGCGCCGCAGCATCTGGCCAGCCTGATGCAAAGCGCGCGCGAGACGGTCGAATTGCGCGGGCAAATCGCCGGCAATCCCGTCTTCCAGCCGGATATATCGCGCCCGCCCGGCCGGGATGGCCGGCCGGGGGTCTGGCGGTTCGATTTGGATGTGTCGCGCATCCGTCGGCTGCCGGAATGGCAGACGGCGCAAGGGCGTATCCGCGCGCGTTTGCCGGGGAATGACGCGTTGCGGCCGCAAAACGGCGCGACCTGGCAGTTGGCCGGGGTGTTGACTGATAATCCGCGGCGGCAGGCGCGGCGGCGGTTGTGGCATTGGTTCCTTCCCGCGGATGCCGGGGACGCGCCGGCGGCGCCGGACTGGCGCCGGTGTCCGCTGCCCGCGGCATGGCGGCTGGCGGGGCGTTATACGTTGCAGGCGGACCCGGCGGCGGCGCGGTTGATTGCGCCCGCCCGCCGGTGGCATCTGGCTTCCTGGCTGTATGCCTGGCGTGAACGCGCCGGCGCATCGTTGCGCCGGGGGCTGGCCGGCCGTCCGGAGGTGGCCCAGGTTTTGCGGGCGCTGGTCTTGGGGTATGATGAAGAATTGCCGCCGGAACTGCGCCGGCGTTTTGTGGCCACCGGCACTTTCCACCTGTTTGCCATTTCCGGGACGCATATGGCATTGCTGGCGCTCTTGACGGCGGGAGTTTTACGGCTGGCCGGCATCTCCCTGGTGTATTGGTTTCCGGCGGTCGCCCCGGTGCTGGCGGTCTTCACCGTCATGGTGGGGGCGCCGGCCAGCGCGGTGCGCGGCAGTTTGATGGCGGCGCTCTGGCTGCTGGGCCCGCTGGTCGGCCGCCGGAATGATGGCGCTTCCGCCCTGGCCCTGGCCGGGTTTTTGATCCTGCTTGCCAGTCCCGGCGAGTTGTTCAGTCCGGGGTTTATCCTGTCGTTTGTGACCGTGGCGGGTTTGTTGTGCGTTGCTCCGTTTTTAACCAAGGCGGCGGAGGAAGACCTACCGCCTGTTGATCCGGCGCGGGAACGCTGGCGCATCCTGGCGGCCGGCGCCTGGCGTTATTTCCGGTTTTGCGCCGCGGCGTCGGCGGCAGCCTGGCTGGCATCCATGCCGCTGATGGCATACTGGTTCAATATCTGGTCGCCGTTGACCGCCCTGGCGAATGTGCCGGTCATTCCGCTGGCAGCGGTGGCTTTGGGATTGGGATTTCTGGCCATGCTGGCGGGGAGCATCCATCCGTGTCTGGCAGCCGGATTCAATTGGATTAACATTGCGCCGGTCACCATCATCCAGGCTTGGCTGGCGTTTGTCCAATCCCTGCCGTTTTGCCAGTTATTGGTCAAAAGTCCGCCGGTCTGGGCAATGCTTTGCTGGTATGCGGGGTTGGGTGTGCTGGTCTGGCGGCGGCAGGCGTTGCCGCCTGCATTGGCGGGCGCAGCCCCGCCGGGCCGCTCCGCCTTTGAATGTGAAGCGGTGGTGCGCCGTGCCGGGCCGCGCTGCTGGCGCGATTGGCGTGTGATGATGGCGCTGATCTTGCTCATGGCCTGGCCGGCCTGGAATTATTTGGACGGCCGCGCCGGCCGGGTGCAATTGCTGAATGCCGGCGGTGTGGCCGTGGCGCTGGGACGCGGGCCGGGCAATCCGCGGCACGCCGACTGGCTGGTGAATGCCGGCAGCCGGCGCTATGTGCGGCGCCTGGCCGCATTGCTGGCCGCCGCCGGGGTCAATCACCTGGACTTATGTTTCTTTACCGGGATGGATGCCGGACATGTCAGCGGCGCCCTGGGGTTGTTGGAAAGCGGCATTGGGCCTGTCCGGGAAGTGATCCATCCGGCGGATGCCGGCCGGTTCCGCGTGTTTGGCGCTTTGCGTGGGCGCTTGCAACAACCCCAGGCCGTGCTCCGCGCAGTGTGGACGGAGGAGCAGGGGACCATGGCCGGCGCCATGCGCTGGTCTGTGCGGCCGCAGGGCGGTGCTTCGGCCATGGAAGCCGCCATTGCCTGGGATGATTGGCAGGTGCGATTCATCCCTGCCGGGATTGCTGAAGCGGCCCCGCGCAGCATGACGGTTATCGCGCAATCTGACCGGACTGATGCAGTGTCGGCGGCCCGGGTGAATGCCAACACGGCCGTCGCCGCGGGCCGGCGGCTGGAAATCCGGTGCGCGCCGGATTCCTTTGGCGAGCGGTTGTTTGACGGCGCCGCCGGCCCGGGGATCAGCCTTGATCCGGGGCAAGTGTTGACCTTGGATTTTAATCGGCGCGGCCTGCATTTGTATTGGGCTGACGATGCGCCCTAGCGCGGGTTGCCGGAACGCGCCATGGATATTTTCCTTGCATTCGTCTTTGCACAATGATAAAAGTCAACCATGCGCAAACGTGTGCACAAAGGTTCCCGAGAGATGGTAAAATCACAGGTAACCATTAAGGATGTTGCCCGGCGGCTTGGGTTACATCATTCGACCGTGTCCCGCGCCCTGAATGGCAATACGAAAATCCCCGCGTCAACCCGCGCCGCGGTGGAGCGCGCGGCCATGGATTTGGACTACCATCCCCACCATATTGCCCGCTCGTTGACATTGGGGAGGACCGGTTGCATGGGCTTGCTGGTTCCGTCGTTCGGTTTTATGAGCAACATCATCGTTGCGCAGAACCTGGCGGGGATCGGTCTGGCGGCGGAAATCCGGAAATATTCGCTGCTGTTTTATACCTATTCGGGGTTGAACGCCGTGGAAGTTATGGCGCGCGCCTTGCACCAGCGTCTGGCGGACGGATTGATTGTAATCGCAAGGGAGGTGACCCGGGAAATGGAATTAATTGTTGATCAATATCGGCGCCCGGTGGTTTTTTTCGATTGCCATGGGGCGCGTTCGGACATCTGCGCGGTATGTTCGAATAACCGCGACGGCTGCCGGCGTCTGATCGAACACCTCGCGGGTTTGGGGCACCGGCGCATTGGCGCTATCGTCAGGGATTCTTACCAGGCCGGACGGGAACGCCTGCTGGGGTATTACGCGGCGCTGCGCGACCAAGGCATCCAGCGCGACCCGCAAATGGTCGGCAGCCTGGTGCGGCACACCGTCACGGATTTGTGCGATGCGTTGCTGGCGCTGCCGGCCCCCCCCACCGCGATATTTTGCTCGGAGTTCCGATATACGCTGCAGTTGCTGGACCATTTAAAAAAGCGCGGGGTGCGGGTACCGCGGGATATGGCGGTGGTCAGTTATGACGATATTCCGCTGTTTGACCGCATCCGGCCGGCCTTGACGACTGTGCGGCAGAATAATACGGCGCTGGGCGCCGCCGCGGTGGAGTTGTTGGACTGCCAGATTCGGGGTCGGACGCCGCCCCGGCGTCGGATTTGGGTGCCAACGGAATTAGTGGTGCGCGCATCCTGCGGCGCGCGGCTGCGCCGCGGCGCATCGCGTGGTTGATACTGGCGGATAACAGCATTTAAAAATCGTTGGGAGGTTCTATATGAGGGCATGTCAACATCTCATGATTGGGTTGATGGCCGTTGGCGCGCTGCTGCGGACCATGCCGGCGTCCGC
>CAZYXU010000051.1:0-10892 GCA_964650945.1 uncultured Verrucomicrobiota bacterium
AATGCGCCACACCCCGCTTCGTCGGACTACGCAGGGCAAGCCGTAGCGCACTACAACCGGAGGCGGAATGCGCCACGCCCCGCTTCGTCGGACTACGCAGGGCAAGCCGTAGCGCACTACAACCGGAGGCGGAATGCGCCACACCGTGGCGCACTACAACCGGAGGCGGAATGCGCCACACCCCGCTTCGTCGGACTACGCAGGGCAAGCCGTAGCGCACTACAGCCGTAAATCAGGCGCAACCGGCGCGCAATTTGGCCGTCCGAATTCCGGCTGTAGCGCCGAACGGCGTTCGGCGTCCGGCATCCGAATTGCGCCAAGTAGTGGCGCACTACGTGTTTTAAAATTGAGAAAAAAACATTGCGTCTCAACCAGGGATATGGTAGTTTAATTTAATGGTAAAGACAGAATAAAGTTTGGTTCAAATAATTAAATCGAGAATAACGCCATGACACGCGAATTGAATAAAATAAGCCGGATTACCGGCCGATATCGCTGGGCGCGAGGACTGCGCGCCTGCCTGTTGGGGCTGTGCCTCGCCGCCGGCGCCCTGATCACGCATCCTGCCTGGGCCATCCGGTTATATTTGCGCGCCACCGACGGAACGCATCTGTCCGGGTTGGAATGGCAGGATACCTCCGATGGCATCTGGCGTATTTCTGGTTCGTCCAACAACATAGGCGCGACAGACCGTTATATTACATTCATATATCGCGGCAAGGATGTTTATTGGAACGTTAACGCTTCCAACAACCAATGGGGTATGCCTTACGAGGAATATGTTGTCAACCCACACTTAGTTGACACCAACTTCTACTTTTTCAAATATTCCAACACGCTGTCGGTGGTCACCACGGGCATCGTGACGGAGACGAATGCGTTTTTCTGGTTCCTTTCTCCTGCGCCCCTGCTGACCAACTCCAGCGCGTATCAAGCCCGTTATACCAACACCCATTACGGTGACGGCGCGCCGGTGGCGACGGATTTAAACCCCATGCCAACCGGCGCTGTTACGATCGTGTTTTCCGATCTGCCAGGCTACGATAAGCCGGGCAATATAACTACAAACGTGGCCGGCGCCGACCCACAGACAGTGACCGGCGTGTACACCCGGCAATATGGCGACATTCATATACTGCCGCAAGATGCAAATGCCAATCCGTTGACGAATGCACCATGGACTATTACCCAGTATCCGACTGATTATACTAATTCGACATCCGGAACAGGCGAGTGGACTATTGTCAATGCCCCGGTTGGCACGTACACAGTGACATTTGGTCCAGTTGCTGATTATTCGAATCCCAGCGCAATCTCGAAAACTAATGCTAAAGGTGTTACTACCGACTACATAGGTGCTTACACGTATAGCGGCAGCAAACTGACTTATGTGTATCTGCGGGATAGCGCTTCCAATAATATCAGCGCTGGACAGTGGAGTTTTGATAATGGCGGGACCTGGCGTTTGTCCGGCAGTTCGTATAATTTTGGTGACAGTCCGATTGAAAAGACTTTTATCTATAATGGCAAGGATGTTTATTGGAGCCAAGGTCCTTGGGGAATGCCGTATTCCACAACAATTTCCAATCCCGTGATGTTGATCACAAATTTTTACTTCCAGAAATATTCCAACACGCTGTCAGTCGTAACTACGGGGATTGTGTCCGAGGCAACAGCCTACTGGTCGTTCTCTGCTCCGTCGGCGATGCTGACCAATTCCAGCGCCTACCAGACCCGGTACACTCACTTGCATGACGGCAGTGGCGCGCCGGTTTCTACTTATTTGAATCCGCTGCCCACGGGCACGGTTACGATCGTATTTTCGAATGTCGTGGGCTACACCAAACCGGCCAACGCGTCGGTGGAGCTGTCCGGCGCCAGCCCGCAGGAAGTGACCGGGGTTTACACTCGGCAATTCGGTGACATTCATATTCTGCCGCGGGACGGCGACGGCAATGCCATATCCAATGCCGCTTGGACCATTACGTCATATCCTTCCGACTATACTGGCGTGCTGACCGGAAATGGCGAAACCAATATCGTCAATGCGCCGGTGGGTGAATATATCATTTACTTCAGCAGTGTGGATTTGTACGGATCGCCGACCCCTAATCCTGTGACGCATACTACCACGGCGAACGTCACTACGGATTTTATTGCTACATATTCGTTTACCGGGCAGAAGCTTACGGTGCATATCGTGCTGGCCGGCGAAACCAATGCCAATTGGCTGATTGGAGCGGGTTTTGTCCAGAGGGCTCCGGGAGGTATGCCCTTGGCAGACGATCCGGAGTCTTTTATTTACCCTCTCGACACGGAAGTGACGTTGACGGCTATCCCGTCCAACATCGTGGTGGACGGCGTGACCTACAAGAGTTATTTCTTCGAATGGACCGGCCGCCGCTGGAACGGCACGACTTGGGTCAACAACGAACTGGGCAGTTATTCTTCGCCCACCCGCATTAATCCCATTACCTTGAAAATGGATAGCGACCGCTATGTCACCGTGCTCTTCAGCCGCGAGAAATATCCATGGGATAATGCCGGCGACCTGGACGGCGACAGCCTGCCGGACGACTGGGAAATCGCTTGGGGATTGAGCCCGAAAGACGGTTCCGCCGTGAATGGCACATACGGCAATAGCGACTTGGACTGGATTCCGTCAATTCTTACAAACGCCCCGACAGTGGTTGCCGTACAGGACGATTCCCAGTCGCCGGATCAGGATATGGCCGGCGGCGTGTATTGGGTGACGTATGAGGGCGTGGATGGCGCCATCCCCGGCTACCCGCTGCGGCGCACCCGCATGCTGACCCCCCAAGGGCTCGGCGTGGGCGATCAGACGGGATACGGCGGCGGGTCGGCTTTTCATAACCTGTTGGAATGCCGCGGATTCGACGGGTTTTACAAAACCAATGGCGGGAATTGGACCTCCGCCACCACGTTCGACGCCTACTGGACGCCGAACGATGACCCGGGCACAGATCCCAAGCTTTTAGACACGGATGACGATACGTTCTGTGATGGTTGGGAATACTATTTCTGGTACTGGCGCTCGGCCAATGCCTTTGCGCGCGGCTTGTCCAACAGCGCCAATTTGGGTTGGGTTTCGATTAATCCCATCGTTGCCAACGCAGGCAATTGGGATACGGATGGCGACGAGTTGACGGATGAAGCTGAGTATCTGCTCGGCACCGATCCGACGCATGCTGATACGGACGGTGACAGCATGGATGACTGGTGGGAAAACCATTACGAGTTGAACCCACTGAATTACAGCGATGCGCTGGACAATACCGACGCCGATTACATGGCCGTGCGCCGCGATTTGCACGTTTTGGAAATGACCAACGGCATCACCAATGTGGTTTCGGGCACATTGTTTTCCGAAAATGTGCTGGTCGCCGTCAGCGGATCGGGCGTGGGCGTCTGGTTGGATATTGACGGCAACAACGCTTTCACTTTGTATAAAGACACAGTCTTGCTGGGCGGCGGCGCTTTGTCCAACGGCATGGCCGGGACGATCATCCCCGATGTCTATTATGGCATGGTGTCCGGGTTGCCGCGTTATTTGCCGGGATACCCGGTCTGGGTGGACACGGATGGCGATGGGATTTACACCGACCTGGTGGATCTGCCGCTGATTAACCCGGCCATTAAAAACGAGTTGGTGTATATGGCCCCGCCCCCGTTGTTCCCGGATGGCTCGCCCGGGGAATCTTCGTTTTCACCGTTGACAGCATGGTTTGAGGGGGTGCTGGCCGCCGGCTACACCCTGACCAATATCTCTGTTTCCATTACCTGGAGCGGGCCGTGGCTGACCGAACGTTACAATGCTTACCAGGAATACCTGGGCGGCGATTATCTGGGCCGGGTTTCCTGGGATGCCGGTGGGCGCGTAATTTCCGAAAATGACGACCGTCTGTTTCCGGGCCGCACGGCTTTCACGCAGCCCGGCAACCAGGATACCGATAGCGACGGCATTCCTGACGGCTGGGAATTATACGTCGGACTGAATCCCAATTATGCGGCGGATGCCAATTGGAACCATGACGAATCAAACCCCTTCTCCGCTTTGGCAAACCGGGTGGAATGGGCCAATCTCTCGCACCCGCTCAGCCGGGACTTGGCATGGGACACCAAAATCTGGCCGTCGGACCCGGGGGTAATTCTTGCGCCGGCGCCCAACGATCCGCATCCGGCGGATACCGACTGGGATGGGTTGGATGACGGCCAGGAACGGGACGCTATGTCTTGCCCGACGCTGGTGGACTCCGACCGGGACGGGATGCCGGACGGCTGGGAGCGATATGCTGGCGTGGATGCGCGCATGAATAACGCCGATGCCGATGACGATCACGACGGCTTGTTTAACTGGCAGGAATATTGGACCGGCACGGTCCCCGAATGGCAATATTGCGATCCGGGCTGGAATTTGAATTTTCTTTCACGCCAAATCTCATGGTGGGATTGGGGATGGGACGGCGGTAAAGTATGGGTTTTCCTGCCGCCGGATTTCTTCACCTGTCCATCATTCCTGTATGCCAACGGCATTGTCACCGATCTGGCGGCATTGCGGGAGGAATTCCCCGCCGCGGGTTCGATGAATATGGCGAATTATAAGACCACCTACGCCGGGTACGGTTTTTCGCAGGAAGAGGATGAGGCGGATGAACCGATTAATCCCATTGACAGCGACCGGGACGGCATGGATGATTTCTGGGAAGTGTTCCATTGCCTCAATCCGCTGGTGGGCTTTATCTCCAAGATTGATATCGGTCGGCCGGCGGCAGAAAGCTGGATGCCTTTGGTGGGCGTGGTGGACGCCGCCCCGGGCCAGCCGGGCTACCAGGTGGGGCTGCCGAACGACCCGTTTGTTTATCCCATGGATTTGATTGATTACTTCCGTAATAACGTCCGTAGTTTGGGCACGAAGGACCCCGCGCGATTTTCAGCTGTGCGCAACATTGTCGGCCCGCATTGTTTCGGCTGCGTGAACAACGACCCGGACGACGACGGACTGCCGAATTTCCAGGAATACACTTATTACCGCAATGCCCACCTGCACACCTGTCCCGTGCCCTTGTGGCGGACGGACTCCTACGCCGGCGGCGTCTACAGTTTCATCCGGCGCAATTACCGGGCGGAACTCACCAACGGCTGGGGCGCCTATAAGTTCGGCGGCATTTCGTACAGCAAAGATCGTGGGTCCGTGCCGTTCCGCTGGGCGGCGATGACGGAAGGATTCGATACCGACAATGACATGATCGGCGATTACCAAGAGACCACCGGTTATCGCACCAACGGGACGGTGGCGGCCAGCGACCCGCTGGATGACCGGAACCCGGTGCGCAATCGCGTGCTGCAACTGGATGGCACGAATTCGTGGGGGCGCTCCTATGCCTGGTCACATTACGGCGATTTCTCGAAATTCTCGGTGGAAGCCTGGGTTCTCCCGTCCCGGTTGACTTCCCCGAAAGACCAGGTCATTGTCGAGAAATCATCCGGCTATACCGTGCAGACGCCCACCGGACCGTCCACCGTTTCCCTGGCCAATTTCCAACTGGGCATCGGCGCCGACGGCGTGCCGTATATCCTGTTCCATGGCGTCAGCGGTTATACGACGCAGCGGGCCTCAGCCTCATCGCTGGCGGGCCAGTTGCGGCCGAACGAGTGGATGCATCTGGCGGGCGTGTTTGACGGTACCAAGCTGACGCTGTATGTCAACGGCGATGCGGCAGTCACGCATCACACCACCGATGTGCCGGCGCGCGGCATTGAAGGCAATTACGCAGTCTGGCATCCGAACTGCAATTTGAGCGTCGGCGCCCGCGAATTGAATTGCGGCTGGCATTTCCCGGTCACCGGCGAAAAATTCTTCAACGGCAGCATTGACGAGGTGCGCGTCTGGGATCGCGCGCTGCCGCAGTCGGAAATCATCCTGCGCAAAAACCGTGAGTTGACGCCCGAGGAGGTCGGGACGGTGCTGGGCGGGAACAACCCTTACGGAGAATCGGTCAATAATTTGTTCGCCTATTATACTTTCAACAGCCTGCCCGATCCGGCGGTTGAAGGCATTATCCCCAGCGAATATCCGGCCGGCCAGCGTCCGCAGTTGTCCCGCAATTTTTCTCAAATTTACACCAACCGGTTCCTGGTGATAGCCGCGGACCGCATCAAACGCATCCCGCGCCTGCCGCCGCTGGATACGCGCGTGATTGGCACCAACTCCCTCGGCGGCAGCAGCTCTCCGGATTCTTACGGCATTGCCTCCTCCAATTATCTCGACATCACCCTGCCGGCTGATTTCCGCAATCCCGCCAACCCCTATAATTGCACCCACGGCTCCTTCAATATTGACATGGGGCGCGGCTTGTGGATGTGCGGCCGCGCGCAGGGCAAAAAGCCGGCGGTGACCTGGATGGAGACGATCGATCCGGGTGACCCGGACTCCACCGACGCCGACGGCGACGGCCTGCCGGATTGGTGGGAGATTCTGTACGGGCTCGACCCTTACGACGCTACCGGCGCTAACGGGCGCTGGGGCGATCCGGACGGCGACGGCCTGTCCAACTGGGCCGAATACATGGCCAATACCAATCCCATGAGCTGGGACACCGACGGCGACGGCTTGAGCGACTACGACAGCCGCAGCGATACGGATCCTTACGCGCTCACCTGGGGCGAACTTTACGACGACGGCGACGGCATGCCGGATGCTTGGGAATCCGAATATGGCCTGGACCCCAATAAGGATGACTCGCATCTGGACAAGGATGGCGATGGCTGGAGCAATTACGCCGAATTCCTGGCCGGGACGGATCCGGCCAGTTCCGGCAGCCATCCCAGCCCGCGCGTCACCGGCTCGCTGATCTATAACGGCCAGAAGACCGGGACGTACCGGGTTTGGGGTTATCAGATCAATCCCATGGACGGCCCCGAACAAGCTTCGCAAATCGGCTTGGACAACACGGTCTCCGAGGTCATCGGCTACGCCAACGGCACCCGATCCTATAACGGCCGGCTGCCTTACGCCCCGGTGCTGGCGGGCACGGCTGTCAGAATCGCTGCCATTATGTACCACTGGGACGGGCAGATGATTACCTATAGTTACGCGACGTTTACCTTCACCGGCCCTGAAGAATTTACCTATGAGGACGCAGGCGGCACCCGCGAAGGCGTGGATGGCCGGCTGGATTATAGAACCGGCGAATTCTCCCTGACTTGGGCCAGTGATGAAGTGCCGGCCGAAGGCAATGAAATCAGCGTGTCGTACCCGTACATTGACCCGCGTAACCCCAGGTTCGGCTTCTCCGGCTTTGAGGAAGGCGAGGTTTACCTGGCGGGCATCCTGGATGTGAACGGCAATAACCGCTGGGATGAGGGCGAGCCGTTCGGCGTGGCGCATCGTCAGCCCTTTAACCTGGGGATTTCCGATTTGCGGGATGTCCGGATATATCTGCATGAAACCCTACCGGGTTATCCACGGTTTAAATGGACATTGCCGGGGGTGACCAATCTCTCCGAAACCAACATTTTGACGCATGTGAGCGTGAATCACACGAGCTTGGAGGGGTCTCCCAACCACTTCGACCTTTACATCCGGGCGCCGCGGGATTTCCTGCATGAGTGGGATTGCCAGCGCTACGGGATTTACGGTCTGCCGGCCGGCTCTTATCGCTGGTGGGCGGGAGCCCAGAACGGCACGTTCTTCATCAATTGGAGCCTGCCGGAACGCACCTATGCCGTTGCGCCGCGCGGCGCCACGCTGTATGCCGCCCGCAACCAGTTCGAATGGACCATGGGCACCAACGCCACCATGTACCGCCTCCAGGTGGCGCGCAAGGAAACGGACGGACGCCTGACCCTCGTCGAGGATCAATACTATCCCGCGCCCGGCCGTGACCGCGATGGCATCTGCCGCGATTATCCCGATAGTTATGCCTCCGACTGGGGCAACGGCACCTATTACTGGCGCATAGCCGCCTGGAACCCGGCCGGCTTGGGGATGTGGTCCGGCGACGACCTGGATACCGTCCAGACCTTTAACATCAATTTGAACAGCAGTTATTCCCGCACCGTCAGCGGCAATATTTACTATTACGGCAAGACGGCCGTCACCAGCCTGGTGGTCGAAGCGTTTGACAACATCGGCTTTAGCGGCGTGCCGGAAGCGCGCTTGCATCTGACTGTGCCGCGCACGTCCGACCCGAACAAGGTCATTCCCTTCACCATCAAGGGCTTGCCGGCCGGAACTTATTACGTCCGGGCTTACCTGGACACGGCGCCGTTCGGCGGCGCGCCATCCGGCAAGTGGGTCGCCTGGAAGACCCAGGGATTCGTACGCGATAATAACAATTGGTACAAGCCCGGCGCGCTGGCGCTGGTGAATACCACGCAATTGACCGGGCGGAAACTGGTTTTGCGCGATCATGACTCGGATAACGATAGCCTGCCCGATGCCTGGGAAATGGAATATTTCGGCAATCTGAATCAAACCGGCGCCACGGATTTTGACGGCGACGGCGAGACCAACTACCAGGAATACCAGTATTCCAGCGGCGTGCTCAATCCGCGGCTGCTGGATTCCGACAACGACGGGCTGACCGATGCCTTCGAAGTGCATTATAACGGCTTAATGTACGGTTATCAGCCGCGCGCCGGCAGTCCGCGGTTGAATCCCACCGTCTGGGATAGCGACGGCGATGGCTATTCCGACGGCGCGGAGTTGCGCCGGTATCACACCGATCCGCTCGATGCCGGGGAACTCCCGTATTACCGGCCGCCTTGCTACGGACCCAGCGCCAGCCCGGCCGACTTCGACGGCGACGGCCGCACGGATGCCGTCTTGTTCGATCCGTTCAGCGGCACCTGGTATGCCTACACGATGGGCGGAGTTTCCGATCAGGCGCAGTTCGGCGATGCCTCGAAGACGCCGCTTGCCGGCGACTTCGACGGCGATGGCTGCAGCGATCTGGCGCTTTATCAGGCGGCTTCCGGCCTGTGGCAGGTGTTGACGATGAGCGGTCAATCCGTTGATCTGCCGTTTGGCCTCGCCAATATGATCCCCGTGCCGGCGGATTACGACGGCGATATGTTTACGGAATTTGGCCTGTACGACCAGGTTACGGGCACCTGGCATATTTACCCGCTCAATGAACGGTTCGAGAGCATCAGCCATGGCAGCCCGACCCAAATCCCCGTGCCCGGCGACTATGACGGCGACGGCCGGACCGACCTGGCGGTCTATGATCCGGCTTCCGGCGTCTGGTCCATGCGGACTTGGTTCGGACAGAACTCGAACGTCCAATGGGGCGGGCCGTACGATGTGCCCGTGCCCGGCGATTACGACGGCGACGGCCGGACCGATCTGGCCGTGTTTAACTCCAATACCGCCCAGTGGCGCGTTTACACCATGCAGGGGCAAGCGCTGGAAGGACAATTCGGCTGGTATGGCGTCATTCCGGTGCCCGGCGATTACGACGGCGACGGCCGCACCGATGCGGCGTATTACTATCCGCCGACAGGCATGTGGGGCGTCTATACCATGAGCGGCCAGGTGCTGGACGGCAAGTTCGGCGATGCCGGCGCCACGCCCGTGCTGGGGAAACGGTAATTCAAGAGTCTCTTTCAAAAGTGTTCAGTGTTCGGTGTTCAGTGTTCGGTAGTCAGAATTTTACAACAATGTTACACGTTGATATAACGCTTTTTACAAATTATCTGAATTCTGACTTCTGACTACTGAATTCTTTCAAAACGTTAGTTTTGAAATTTGCTCTCCAGTTTTAGCATTTAACAAAAGCAGAGATGCGGGAAAACATAATGAGGAAAACAATGAAGCGTATGTTTGTGTTGTCAGGGATTGTTGGCATGGGAATCATGGCGCTGGGGTTAACCGGGTGCGAGTGGACCAGCGGCGGCGGAGTGGAAACCTGGGTTGGCACCGGATACGACTGGGCGAATTTCAGCGGGGATTACCGCGCACCGGACGGCAGGGTGCTGGTCCGCGAATTCGGTGTCACCAACAATCTCGGCACCATTTCAATCACCAATAGCTCGCGCGATGAAGTCATCGGGACCGGCGATGGCATGACCACGGAGTTTTCCGGCACCGTGCACGGCGTGCCGATCCCCGGCACCCTGACGATCCTGGTGGGGGGATACCGGTTCACCGACGCCACTGCGAATACGGGCTTGGGAACTTTTAATCTTTCGGTCTCGCCGGCGGACGGCAGTTCCGGCACCATCAACTATGCCAGCCGGGTCTGGACCCTGAAATTCCCGGCGCCGATCGGCGCGGGCGCGGCGATTAAAGCCAATTACATGTACCTGGTCACACAGGAAGACGCCGGCCAGGGCAACCATGGCCAGGCGATTTATTCATTCGTCGTGTTCCACACCGGCAACACGCTGCGCCTGGTGGACAGCAATGGAACGGTCTATGATGGTTACATCGGCGACATGAACACCACTGCCGGGAATTATGATCCCACCGATGCCGCCCAAACCATTCCGGATGATGCGCGTGTTTTCGCCCAGTTCTCCGCCAGCGGTTCCTCGGCCGGCTACATGGTGACCATTGCCGGCACGCTCCAGGGTGACTTCAGTTCGGAAAACAATGCGATGGTCGACCGCACCATGCAGGCGACGTTTGTCGAATCCGGCGGCTATGCGGCCGATATCAACGCCCAGGCGGCGGATTGATCGACGCGCCGTTCGGAGTGAGGCGGCCAAGGCGCGGGCCGCGCTGGCGGTCCTGGCCGCCCTCCCAAAGCCTGACATATGATTCCAAGGTAGGGCGCGCAGGCCCTGCGCGCCTTTTGGAGCGAGGCGGCCAGGTCCTGGCCGCCCTCCCAAAGCCTGACATATGATTCCAAGGTAGGGCGCGCAGG
>CAZYXU010000051.1:10992-21382 GCA_964650945.1 uncultured Verrucomicrobiota bacterium
GGTCCTGGCCGCCCTCCCAAAGCCTGACATATGATTCCAAGGTAGGGCGCGCAGGCCCTGCGCGCCTTTTGGAGCGAGGCGGCCAGGGCCTGGCCGCCCTACCAAAGCCTGACATATGATTCCGGGGTAGGGCGCGCAGGCCCTGCGCGCCGTCTGGGCCTTGTTCGCCGATTTATGGAGTTACCTGCCATGACCATGTTGCAGCGTAAAAAGCTGCCGCATGATATTCCCTCCTGGGTTTCATTGAAGGGCGTATATTTTATCACAATTTGCGCTCTCCCACGCGGGTTCAATCACCTGTGCCGTGAAGAAGTTTTTTGTAATTTATTGAATTCAGTATTGTATCGCAGGGATATGGGGTGCTGGTGGCCGCATATAATCTTGTTCATGCCCGACCATATGCACGCTTTGATTGGCTTTGCCGATACCCCTGGGATCATAAAGACAATCTCTGATTGGAAGCATTTTACTGCTCGAAAATTTGGGGTGACATGGCAAAGGGATTATTTTGAGCATCGCTTGCGCGATGATGAATCGCTGGTAGAAAAGGCATATTATATTCGTATGAATCCAGTGCGGGCCAAATTGACTGATAAACCTGAAGCTTGGCCTTATGTTTGGTCTGAAGCAGCAGTGGCTCAAGCTGAATGAGATTGGTTGTACCGATCGATCCACGCCCTGCGCGCTTTTCCGGAGATCGGCGGCCAGGGCCTGGCCTGGCCGCCCTACCAAGGATGTTATGAAATTCCGATGGTAGGGCGCGCAGTGCCGCCAGCGCGGCCCGCGCCTGCGCGCCGTCCGCGTCCGTGCGCGCTTTTCCGGAGATCGGCGGCCAGGGCCCCAGGCTTTGCCAAGGCTACGCCGGGCAAGCTGGCCGCCCTGCCGCCTATCCATAACTCTTGTGGAATTTGGCGTCGGATGGCGCTTTGCCGGCGGCTTCAGGCGGTTGTTTTTCTCCGCTGGCGGTCTGCTGGTCGCCAGCCTCAGTCTTTGATCCGTTTCCGGGGTCGGTCTTCCGCCGGTCTTCCGGCTGCTTCACCCCGTCCGGCTTGGCTTTGCTGGTTTCCACATAATTCAACTTCAACATGGTCAGGGTGTCTTTCAACATCTTGTTTTCGTCGTCGTCAAGATTGCCGCGGGTTTTGGCGTACAACATGTCCAGCATGTCAATCGTGGCTTGAGCGCCTTCCAGATGGACGGCGGCTTTGCCGGTGGCGGGATTGATGATTTTACCCAATTGCTGCATGGCGGACATGGTCAGCATAGAAATCATGTTGACGAACATGATTTTGTTTTGATCCGGTTGGGTGTTGTTGGTCATACGCCGTTCCTTTCTGCATTTGGTTTGGAGGACGAAACTGACCCGCGCCCAACGCGCGCGGCTACCGCGGATACCCGCGCCTGAACCGTCCGCGTTGGGGGCGGTCTTCCTTGACAACCGCTAATTGCCTTCGGCCGGCATGGCATCCGCGCCGCCGTCCGTGTTTTCCGGCGCCACCACGGCGGTGGCCGACTGCGCGGGCAGGAAAACCGCCGCCGCGGCCGCGGCCAGGTCGGCGGGAGTGATTTGACGCAGCCGCTGTTCCAGCCGGAAACTGTAATCGTAGCCCAAGCCGTAGAGTTCGTTCAAGGCGCATTCCTGCGCCAATTCCGCGTTGAGCTGCAAGTTATGCAGGTGCCGGGCCAGCATCTGTTCGCGCGCCCGGTTCAACTCCTCCGGCCGCGTTCCGCCTTCGGCCAGGCGCCGTAATTCGTCCGTTATCAATTGCTTGACCCGCTCCAGCGCCGGGTGATGGATGCCGGCATATACGGCGAAAAACCCCGGCTCCATACCCGGCCGGTTGATGGCGCCGGCGAAATAAGCCAGGCCTTCCTTGTCGCGGATGTTGATCATCAAGTCGGACGACAGCCCGCTTAAGATGGTCTGCAGGATATTCAAAGCTTCCAGCCGCGGATCGGTCAGGGAGACGCCGGGAAATCCCTGCATGATAATCGTCTGTTCTTTGGGCGCCAGTTGGGTGCGCGCCGCCGGCAGTTTGATCGCCGCGGCCGTTGCGTTACGCTCCACCGCCGGGCCGGGCCCGCGGGCGATTGCGTGCAGGTGCTTTTCCGCCAGCGCCGCCGCCCGGTCATGCGCAATATCGCCGAAAATCGCCAGCACCGCGTTGCCGCCGGTCACGAGGCGGGCGTGGTGCGCGCGCAAATCCTGCACCGTGATTTGCGCCACGGTCTCAGCCTGCCCTTCCGGCGTGAACCGGTAGGGGTGCTCCGGAAAAAGCATCTGCCGCAGCAACTGTTGGGCGAGGAATACCGGCGACTCGCGCTGCTGGGCGATCATCGCCGTCTGGACGCTGCGGCGTTTTTCCAGTTCGGGAGCGTCGAACACCGGGTTGAGCAGTCCTTCCGCCAGCAGTTCCATGAAGATTTCCGCGTCCTCGGACAGGCATTGCGCCTGCAAGCCGAAACTGTTCTGGCCGGCAAAGGCGGTGAAGGATCCGCCCCGGTTGTCCACCAGCTCGGCGATTTGTTCGGCGGAACGGCCGGGGGATCCGCGGGTCAGCAATTCCGCCATCATGCAGGAGATCCCGTTGTTGGCCGGCGTTTCATAACGCAATCCGCCTTGCAGCGCCACGCAGATATTAACCAGCGGCAGGCGCCGGTTTTCCATGGTCAGCAGGGGCAGGCCGCAGCTCAGGACGGTTTTTTGGACGGTTGGCACGACCACCGCGGGCGGGATCGAGGGTTGCGCGGCCGGCGGCGCTTCCGGCAGCAGGATGGCGGAGGTGCGGCCGGCCGGCGCCAGGTACCTTTGCGCCACCCGCCCCAAATCCTCCGGGGCAACCTGGTTCAGGCGCCGCAGGTAGGTTTGCAGGAAAAGCGGGTCGCCGGCGTAAAATAAGCCCGACGCCAGGTTGCGGGCCTGGCCGTGGGCGGTCTGCCATTCCTGCATGATCCGGTTGATCACGATGCGCCGCGCTTTTTCCGTCTCCGCGCGGCTGAATGGGCCTTGCTGCCAGGCGCGGATTTCTTCATATACCGCCGCGCATAATGCGGTTTCATGCTCCGGATCGAAAACTGCGCTGATGCCGAACATGCCCGGTTCCGCCGGTGTGAACGACCAGGTTTCAATGCGATGCGCCAGTTTGTCGCGTTCCACCACCCGGCTGACCAGCCGCGCGCTCCGGCCGCTGCCGGTGACAATCGCCAGCATGTCCAGGGCGGGCGCATCGGGATGTTCCAGCGCCACCGTGTGCCAGGATTGTTCCATGCGGCCAACCTTGTGCGGTCCGGAGCGGCGCACGGCGCGCGGGCTGATCTGCGCGGGCTCCTGGGGCAGGGCCTGCGGGGCGCGCGGGCGCCGCGCAAAATCCTTGAAGGTTGCCCTGATCGAAGCGGCGGCTTGCTCGGGATCGATATTGCCCGCAACCGCCAGGATGATGTTGTCGGGCGTGTAGTGGCGCTGGAAAAAGGCGACCAGGTCTTCGCGGGTCAGGCGCCGGAAAATATCCTCATACCCGATCACCGGCACCCGGTAGGGGTGTACGCGGTAGGCGGCTTCCAGCAAGAGGCGCGAGACTTCGTTGTCGGGATTGTCGCGGCACATGGCCATTTCCCGGATGATGACCTCCTTTTCCCGCCGCCATTCGTCCTCCGGGAAGGCGGCGTTTTGGAGGGCATCGGCCAGGATTTCAAACCCGGTCAGCCAGTTGGCGGAGGGTAAATCCACAAAAAACACCGTGCGATCCACGGAAGTATAGGCGTTGATCATGCCGCCTACGTCGCTGATGGCGCGCGATATTTCGGCCGGCCCGCGGGCGGGAGTGCCCTTGAAGATCATGTGTTCAATCAAGTGCGAAAGCCCGGCGCCCAGCAGGTCCTGCTCATGCGCCGAGCCCGTGCCGACCCAGAATTGTATCGAAACCACAGGCGCCGCGCGTTCCGTCCGCAGAATCACCGCCATGCCATTGTCCATGGTGAAACTGGACAGGCCGTCCTGCATATTATCCGGAAAAGCGCCCGCCGGGGCTTGCGCGGCGGCGGACTGGGCGAGTGGCGGGGACAGCGTCAGGGATGCGCAAAGCATGCAAATACTCCAGGTGTCATTCATCATGCATCATTCATCCTTTGCATGGACGCCGCATCGCCTTGTCAGGCTCAAAGGGAGCGCGGAAGGCGCCATTAAAATCGTAGCCATGCTCAAAATCGTGAATCGAATCTTCCGGCGTGCACCCCAGAATGCTCTTCTTGATCAGGTTGGAGGTGATGTACCAGAAATCCTCGCAACGGAATATCCCCCAGTTGTTCAGGACGGTTTTCGCCATTGCGCCGTATTCCTGCAAGGCATAGCGGCGGATGCCATCCAGCAGTTCGGCGCCGGAAACATGCCGGGTCATCCCCGCCTTGGGTTTATTCAGCAGCTTGGTTGTGAAATCCAGCGCTTCCCGCAGGAAATGATACGCTTCCGCCGTGTAACGCGGGTCTTCCTGTAAAATCTGGCTCAAAGCTTCCGCGGCATTGTTCTTTTTCATAAATGCATGTCTTTAGATCGGACTCGCCGTCCGCCGCTTTGTAAATTTAAAAACACATCATGATAAGGCATAAAGCCGGTTAAATCAAGCTTTTTCGCAGTTTTTCCGCCAGCGCCTGCATCTCCGCCGGCGTGTCGTATTTCACCGTTTTCCAGTTCCAGCGATGCCCGTCGTCGGCATAGCGCGGAATGACGTGAAAATGCACATGCGGCACCACCTGCCCGGCGGCCGCGCCGTTGGCCTGCATGATGTTGACCCCGTCCGCCTGCAGTCCGTCAATCTGCGCCCGGGCCACCTGGCGGGCCACCACGATCAGGTGCTGCAGCAAAGATTCCGGCAGCGCGGTTATCGGGTCGTAATGCTCCCTGGGAATGACCAGGGCATGTCCCTTGATGATGGGGGCGATATCCATGAATGCCAGGCTCTGCCGGTCCTCGAAAATGCGCGTGGACGGCAATTGGCCCTGGGCGATTTTGCAGAAAACACATGCTGTTTGCACGGCAGACACCTCCTGACATAATCCGCGAAATTACGGTTAATCAAGGGTAAAGTTTAAGAGTTTCCCCGGCGACTTGCAAGCGATATTCAGGCGATATTCAGGGTTGACTTTTCCCCGGTTTTTATGGAGCATGTCCGGGAGCGGCTGCGGGCCGCAATTTGCGGCAGCGGCATTTTCCGCCGCATTCAAGGAATGCTTCAAATGGAACCGGTAATGGAATGGCTTTTACAGCAACCGGCGGCGCGGCCGCCCTTGGATGAGAATTTTTGCCCGCCCGCGCTGGCGCATCGGCGCATGCGGCAGGCGGTGGCGGAGGCCGGCGGGGGCGTGCCGTTGGCCATTGCCGTGGAAGCCGCCGACGGCGTGCGGTCGAGTTACCGGACGCGCGTGCTGCCGGCCGGGCATCCCCGGGCCGCCGCCAATCTCGCGTTCGCCGAGCGGATTTTAAAATTTCTCCTCTGGCAGCGCGGCGGCTGGCGGGTGGTGATCGCCGGCCCGGCCGATATCGGCGCGGCCTTGCAGCGGGCTTACGCCCCGGATGGCCCGCGGCGGTTTGACGCGGACTTGATGGCGGATGTGTACGGACGCCCGTTTACCGTCGAAGTTTGCGATTATGCGCGCCTGCCGGACGATTGCCTGCGCAGCCGGCCGCTGGGGCGGCACCTGGAAGGCTGCCGGATTGGTTTTGACCTCGGCGCCAGCGATCGCAAGGTTGCGGCGGTGATTGACGGCCAGCCGGTCTTCAGCGAGGAGGTGATCTGGGACCCCAAAGGGCAGGCCGATCCGCAATACCATTTTGATGAAATCATGGCCGCGTTGAAGAAAGCCGCCGCGCATCTGCCGCGGGTGGATGCGATCGGCGGCTCTGCCGCCGGCATCTATGTCAACAACAGCGTCCGGATTGCCTCGCTGTTCCGCGGCGTGCCGCGGGATTTGTTTGAAAACCGGATTCGGGGATTGTTTGGCGAATTGCAGCAGGCCTGGGGCGGCATCCCTTTTGAGGTAATTAATGACGGCGAAGTGACGGCGCTGGCGGGTTCCATGTCGCTGGGCGTCAACCGCATCCTGGGCATCGCGATGGGCTCCAGCCTGGCAGCCGGTTATGTGGACGGCGATGGCAATGTCGTCGGCTGGCTGGACGAACTGGCCTTCGCGCCGGTGGATTACAATCCGGCGGCGCCGGCGGACGAATGGTCTGGCGACCGCGGCGTCGGCGCGCTGTATTTTTCCCAGGTGGCCGTCAACCGCCTGGCCGCGCCGGCGGGCATTGTCCTGGACCAGGCCCGGACGCTGCCGGAACGCCTGAAGGACATCCAGGAGTTGATGCGGGCGGATGACCCGCGCGCCCGCCGGATTTACGCCACCATCGGTGTCTGGCTCGGTTATACCCTGGCCCATTACGCCGAATTTTACGATTTGCGGCATGTGCTGATGCTGGGGCGCGTGACTTCCGGCCGCGGCGGCGAGATTGTGCGCGAGCAGGCCCTGCGCGTGTTACAAATGGAATTTCCGGAACTGGCTGGGAAAATCGAATTGGCGGTGCCGGATGAAGCCAGCCGCCGGGTGGGGCAGGCCATTGCCGCCGCCAGCCTGCCGGTAGTTAAGTGAGTAGCTTTCAAAAGTCAGCTTTTGAAAGCAGTATTCAGCGAAGTGAATTATATGAAAACACCCTTACATGGCCTGCGGTTGCGGATTGTTGCCCCGACACTGTTGCTTTTCGCGCTGGCCTTGGGCGCCTCCACCGCGCTGAATTATCGCATTTCGCGCGAAGCCATGGAGACGGCGGCCTGGGATCACATGACCCAGGTCGCCGATTTTACCATCAAAAGCGTCGAATCCTGGGTGGTGGAACGCCGGCGTGAAATCACCCACTGGAGCCGCGATGCGGCGCTGGTGGCGGCGGTGACCGCCGCGGCGCCGGGCGCGGGCACCAATCCGGCGCCGGCCGCCGCCAATCTGCCGGCCTTCCTGTCCGCCTTGCAGCAGGATGCGCCGTTTTACGAGCTGGTCATGCTGGCGGATGCGCGCGGGGATACCCTGGGCAGCGCCCCCGCGGATTCCGCGGCCGTCAACATTGCGCATCGGGATTATTTCAAGCTGGCGATGCAGGGGCAGGTGGTGGTGTCGGATGTGCTCAAGAGCCTGGTTTCGGGCAATCCGGTGGTGGTGGTGGCCGCGCCGGTGCTGGCGGGCGGCGCGCCGGCGGGGGTGTTGCTGGGCGCGCTGGATTTGCAGTTTTTCACTAAAAAATTCGTCATGCCGGTGAAAATCGGGGAATCCGGCTATGCCTATATTGCCGATCGTTCCGGGATGATCTTTTCCCACCCGGACCCCGCCCTGGTGCTGCAGACCAACCTGACGGTTTATGATTTCGGTCAAACCATCATGGACCAGGATAACGGGCGGTTGCTTTATGATTACCAGGGCCAGGAAATCGCGGCGGTGTTCCGCACCGATGCCACCTTCGGCTGGGTGGCGATCGTGCGGGCCGTGACCGGCGAGGTCATGCGCGCCACGCACCGGATGCGCAACATCAACCTGGCGGTCGGCGGCGCGGCCATGCTGTTGGTGGCGGCCTTGCTCCTGATGCTGGCCGGCTCGATCACCCGGCCGATCATCGGCATGGTGCGCGTCACGGAAGCGATCGCCCGCGGCAACCTAACCGAGGCCCGCCAGGCGCTGGCGGACTTCCGCGCCCGCCGGCGGCCGCGCCGCGATGAAACCGGAATCTTGTTCGATGCGGTCAGCCGTATGACGGAAGCGCTTTTCACGCTGGTCGGGCAGGTGCACCGCTCCTGCGTGCAGTTGGTTTCCACCGCCACGGAAATGGCGGCCACCACACGCCAGCAGGAAGCGGTGATCGCGGAATTCGAGTCATCCACCACGCAGGTGGTGGGGGCCGTCAAGGAAATCTCCGCCGCGGCCCAGGAATTGTCGCAAACCATGCAGAAAGTCCGCGATGTGGCCGATGGCACGGAGCAGACCGCCGACGCCGGCCGGGCCGGCCTGACCGATATGGACGCTTCCATGCGCAAGCTGGTGGCGGCTTCGTCGGAAATCTCCGCCCGGCTGGCCGCCATCAATGAAAAAACCGCCAATATCGGCGGCGTGGTCACCACCATCACCAAGGTTGCCGATCAGACCAACCTGCTTTCGCTGAACGCCTCCATCGAAGCCGAGAAGGCCGGCGATTACGGCCTGGGCTTCGCCGTGGTCGCCCGCGAAATCCACCGTCTCGCCGATCAAACCGCCGTGGCGGCCCTGGATATCGAGCAGATGGTCCGGGAAATGCAGACGGCGGTTTCCGCCGGCGTGATGGAAATGGACAAATTCACCGGCGAGGTCGGCCATGGCGCGCAGGCGGTGGAAGGCATCGGCCGGCAGTTGGGCGGCATCATCGCCCGGATCAAGGAACTGGCGCCCCAGTTTGATACAGTCAATGACGGCATGCAAACCCAGTCGCAAGGGACGCGCCAGATCAGCCAGGCGTTGAGCCAGTTGAGCGCCGGCGCCGGCCGGATATCGGAATCGTTGCGCCAGTTCAATGCCGCCACCGCCCAATTGCGCGAGGCCGCCCGCAATCTGCAGACGGAAGTGGCGCAATTCAAGGTGTGACATGCTTTGCCTCTTGTTGCAAGCCGGCGGCAATCTTTACGCGCTGGAAGCCCGGAAAATCCGCGCCATCGTTCCCTGCGCCAACCTGCGCCCCTGCCCGGGCGCGCCCGCCTGGGTCGCCGGCCTCCTGAATTACCATCGCCAGCCGGCACCGGTGGTTGATTTTTCGCGGCTGGTCGGCGCCGGCGCCTGCGCCGCCCGGCTGAGCACCCGCATCATCCTGCTGTCCTGGCCGGCCCCGGCCGATTCCAGGTTGCTGGGCATCATGGCCGAGCGGGTGGCGGCCGTCACACTCGATCCGGCGGATGCCCGGCCTGCCGGCGTGGCCGCTGCGCCTTACCTGGACGGACTGGTCTGCCGGGAACTGGGCATGGTGCAAATGATCAGGACGGAAAAATTGCTCGCCCCGGAACATCTGCCGGCCTTGTTTGGAGACTGATGGATCGCCTGGAACAACTGCTGGCGGAAAAATTCGGCTGGGATTGCCGCAGCCTCGGGGATGACGCTCTGCCGGACGCGGCGCGCAATCAGCCGCGCCATTCCGCGGCCGATTTGCAATCCCTGGTCGAGGCCCTGGTGGTGCCGGAAACCTGGTTTTTCCGCGATACGGCGCCGTTTGACTTCCTGGCGCGGCAGGCCCGCGCCGCCTGGCCCGGGAAACCTCGCTTGCGCATTCTGAGCGCACCGTGTTCGAGCGGCGAAGAGCCCTATTCGATTGTCCTGACTTTGCTGGCGGCCGGCTGGCCGGCGGCGGCGCTGCTGGTGGATGCCGTAGATGTCAGCGCCCGGCTGCTGGATGCCGCCCGGGCCGGGATTTATGCCGAACGCGCGCTGCGCGAGACGAATGCCGAACGCCGCGGGTTCTTCGCCCCGGCCGGTCCCGGCCGCTGGGCAGTCCCGGCGCCAGTCAAAAATTGCGTGCGGTTTCACCAGGCCAATATCATGGATTTGGATGCCTGCACGGATTTGGACGGGCCGTACCAGGCGGTTTTTTGCCGTAACTTGTTGATCTACCAGCATCCCGCGGCGCGGCGGCACGTGGCGGAGCAATTGACGCGCCGCCTGTCGCCGGATGGCATCCTCTTCGTGGGCCATGCCGAAATGCTGCCGCTGTTCGATGAACACTTCCAGCCGGCCCATTGTCGCGGGGCCTTTGCCTACCAAAGGCGGCCGCCCCGCGTAACCGCGGCGCATGCTCCCGCCGTCCCGCCGTCCCCGGCGTCCCGGCATCCCCGCTTCCCCATACCTGCTGCTGTTCCGGCCGCCGCGTCGCTTGCACCCTCTCCGCCCGTGCCCCTTGCTCCACCGCCCCTGGCGGAAGTCCGGCGGCTGGCCGATGCCGGCCGCCTGGAGGAGGCTGCGCGTCTCTGTGAAACGGCGCTCGGGATGCAGCCGCTTTGCGCGGAGGCGCATTTGCTGCATGGGGTGATTTTGGCGGCCGGCGGCCGCCTGCCGGATGCCGAAGCTGCGCTGCAAAAGGCGGTCTATCTTGACGCGCAATGCCGCGAAGCACTGGCGCATCTGGCGCTGTTGCTGGACCGGCGCGGCGATGCCGCCGGCGCCGCCCGCCTGCGCCGGCGCCTGGCGCAATTGCCGGAAGGCAATAAATACTGATGACTGAGCAAATTTCAAAACTAACGTTTTGAATGAATTCAGGATTCAGGAGTTAGGATTCAGAATGATTGCAACAAGCACAATATTAATAAGTTACGTTGCTGTTAAATTCTGACTGCCGAACACTGAACAC
>CAZYXU010000052.1:0-21227 GCA_964650945.1 uncultured Verrucomicrobiota bacterium
GCCGATCCATGTCCGCATAGCGGACAGCGCGGCATCCCATTCAATTCCATTAAACCTTCTCTTTTCTTTGTGCCTTTCCTTCTTGTGCATCTTGTGCCTCTTGTGGCTAACTGCTTATCCGGTTCCGTAATAAAAAACCCCCATCTTCTTTGTGGCTTTGCGTCTTTGTGAGAAAACAAAGCGTTTTTCTATGGGATGCTACTGAAATTTGCTCAGACATTATTTTTGTCTGCATGACCTTAATGCTCAACGGAATTCCTGGCGCCCGCGCTGAGCCAGGCGGCGCCGGCATTTGCGCCAGTTTGATTGCCCTGTACCAGGACCCCGGCGACCCGGATTATGGGGAAATGCTGGACAAGTTTATTGCCGGCATGCTAACCTGACCTAGTCATGAAGATTTTAATTCTTCATGAATAGGTCACCCGAACGGCTTCGACGTGAGCGACTTACGTCGCTCGTGCTCAGGGTTAGCCTTGAGCAAGCCGGCGATTTATGCCGGCGCGTCGAAATTTCAAAGCCTTTGGCTTTGAAATGCTTGTGAATGAAAATGTAATTTTCATGAATAATGCAGGCTAAAATCTTAAAAAACATTGTTTATCTTGTCGAGTTTAACCTCTCGAAACGCAACCGCACAAATGAGGAGTCAGAGCAATGAAGCAACAACATTCCATGACCGTGCAACATCATGCCGGGCTGGGAACAATCCTGGCGCTGTGCCTGATGTTCAATGCCGGCGCCGGCCTGGCCGTCACCCGCTATGTGGCGACTAACTCGACGCCCGCCTCGCCCTTCAATCACTGGACCAATGCCGCCGCGTCCATCAGCCAGGCATATGGGGCGTGCGCCCCCGGAGATGTCATCCTGGTTTCCAATGGAGAATACATCGTTCAATATCAAAGCATTACCACGAATACGCCGGTATCCATCAGAAGTCTGAATGGACCGTCCCAGACTTTTTTGAATGGGAACCGCGCCTGGCTGCTTTACTTGTATGCCGGTTCCGCATTGGACGGATTCACCGTGAGCAACGGCTACAACACGGTAAGTTCCGGCGGCGCCCTGATTTTAAGCGGCAGCACGGTGCGCAATTGTATCATTACCGGCAATGGAGCGAGCACCAACGGACGCGGCGGAGCGATTTACATTACTGAGGCCAACTCGGTAATTTCCAATTGTGTCATTAATTCAAACTCAAATATAGGCTCCGGGGGGGCGATTTACGTGCGCGTCGGCACCAATACCCTGATTGCCGACAGCGTCATTCACAATAACCAGGCCACCAATTCCGGCGGCGCAATCTTTATGTACAGCACAACCGCGCTGGAATGCCGCAATGTGCTGTTTTATTCCAATCGCACCGCTTCCAGCGGCGGCGCTATCCAAGCCAATACTAACACCATGCTCCGGAATTGCACCATTGTCTTGAACGAATCCGCCAGCCACGGCGGCGGTATTTACGGATCCGCCGGCGCTTACAACTCGATCATTTACGGTAACAAGACGATTGCTTCCGCCTGGTCCAACTGGTCCAGCAGCGCGACTTTCACGAATTGCTGCATCGAATGGCAAACCAGTCCGGCGATCCAGGGGGAAAACAACATCACCAACGATCCGGCTTTCGTCGCGCCGTTGGACGGCAATTTCCAATTGTCAACCGGCTCCCCCTGCATCAATTCCGGGGTCAACCAGCCGTGGATGGCGGATGCCGTTGACTTGGGCGGACATCCGCGCCTGGACCGGTTCGGCAAACTGGTTGATCGCGGTTGTTACGAATACATCGAAAGCTGCTCCATGTTTACGATTCGCTGAAAGCGCTTTATGCAAACTGTTTCCAGCGCCGTCATGCGTGAATTGGACCGCCGCACCATTGCCGCCGGCGTGCCGGGCGAGCTTTTAATGGAGCGCGCCGGACTGGGGGTGGCCGACGCAGCGGATGGTTTTTTGTTTTCCCGCCCGGCGCAGTCCTCCGCGCGCCCCTGGATCCTCTTGATCGCCGGCCATGGCAATAACGGCGGCGATGTGTTTGCCGCGGCGCGGCATTTACAGGCGCGCGGCCGCCGGGTGGAAGTCTGGCTGGCCGCGGAAACCGGCCGGATCAATGGCGATGCCAAAATCCACCTGGAACGGATGCGCAGTTGCGGTGTCCGATTGCGGGAGATGCCGCAGCCGCCGGATTGGGCGCAAAACATCCGTGCCTTTGACCAGCCGCCGGCGGTGATTGTGGACGGCTTGCTGGGCACGGGCAGCAGCGGCGCGCCGCGGGGCGTCATGGCGGCCGCAATTGAATTTATCAACCGGCATCAAGATGTCTGCCGGATTTTGGCGGTGGACGTGCCCTCCGGTTTGAATGCCGATGACGGCACGGTGGCCGGCGCCGCCGTGCGGGCCGATCTCACCGTCACTATGGGATTGCCCAAGACCGGATTATTGCAACCCGCCTCGCTCGAATACGTCGGCGCCCTGCGCGTGGCGGACATTGGCATTCCCGCAAGCCTCATCCCCCCGCCCGCTGCCGCTTTGGAATTAATCACACCCGCCGATCTGGCATTGCTTGCGCGCCGCCGCCCGCGCGGAGCGCACAAGGGCGATTACGGCCATATGTTGATCATCGCCGGCGCCCGGGGCTATGCCGGCGCGGCCATTCTGGCCGCCCGGGCCGCCCTGCGTTCCGGGGTCGGATTGGTGAGCGTCTTGACGCCGCGCGGCATCCGCGCCGAGGTGGCCGCCGCCGTGCCGGAAGCCATGGTGCATGGGGCGCCGGAAAACCTTGCCGGCTCCATCGGCGCGCTGGACGATCAATGGCGGCGCATGCTCGCCGGACATAAATTCACCGCGCTGCTGGCCGGCCCCGGGCTGACGCCCCACCCTGATACGGCACAACTGGTGATGGATTTGACCCGGGAATTCGATGGGCCGCTGGCATTGGATGCCGATGCCCTGAATGTCTTGGCCGGCCGGTTGCCGCAAGTCGCCGAGGACCGCATCCGTCAGGCGGCGGACGCGCCGCTCGTCATCACTCCGCATCCGGGCGAAATGGCGCGGCTGCTGCAAACCGACACCCCGGCGGTGCAGGCAGACCGTTTGAACGCCGCCCGGACCGCCGCCCGTCAGCTTGGCGGTGTGGTGGTTTTAAAAGGCGCCGGCACGCTGGTCGCCGCGCCGGATCGTCCTGTCCATGTTAATCTGACCGGCAATCCCGGGATGGCCAAAGGGGGCAGCGGCGATGTACTGGCCGGCTTGATGGCCGGGCTGCTGGGCCGGGGCTTGGCGCCGTTCGATGCCGCCCGGGCGGCCGTCTATCTGCACGGCCGCGCCGGCGATCATGCCGCGCTGGAGCGGACGGAGGCGGGCGTTACCGCGTTGGATATAATTGACTGTCTGCCGCAAGCCTGGGCGGAATTGTCGGCGCGTTGAATTGCAGGGTCATGCCTGGCCATGGCGGGCAGCCGGCGCGCGGCGCAGCAATGCGGCGGCATGGTTCGCCAGCCGCCCCCACTCCATCACATCCAGCGATTCGGGGCGCGCGCGCTGGTCAATCCCGGCGGCGGCCAGCAATTGCGCCAGTTTGTCCGCGGGCCATCCCGCCAACACCGGCACTCCGCGCAACACCGTTCCCATTTGTTTGCGGCGCCGGCCGAAGGCCTGCTTGGTTAACTCGAAGAAAAAAGGGCGATCCGCCAGTTCAATGACCGGCTGCGGCCGCCGGCGCAGGCGCACCACCGCGGATTTCACCAGCGGCGGCGGCCAAAAGCAGGTGGGCGAGATGATTTTGCAAATATCCGTCTCGTAATGCAGGGCGGCCCACAACCCCAGCAAACCATAATCCCGGCCGCCGGGAACGGCGGCCAGGCGTTGCCCGACTTCCAGTTGCAAGGTCACCACCAAACCGGCCGGCGGCGATGGCAATTGCATGAAATTCACCAGCATGGCCGTGCCGGAAGAATACGGCAGATTGGCCACCACCTTGTAATCCGCATCCGGCATGCTGGCGGTGTAATCCATTTCCAGCGCATCGCCGCAAATCAGCCGCAAATTCTTCATCCCGGCCAATTCCAGCGACAGGTGTTCATAAAGACGCCGGTCTTTTTCCACCGCCACCAGCCGGCCCGCCCGCGCCGCCAAAGCCCGGGTTAAAACTCCTAGCCCCGGACCGATTTCCAGCACCGTATCCGCTTCGCTCACGCCGGCGGCTTCCAGGATGATGCGCACAATGTTGGCATCCACCAGAAAATTCTGGCCCAGGCGTTTCGATGGGTGCCGGTTCTCCGCCAGCCAGAAATTACGCACATCCGCCAGGGAAAGAGGATTCATGATTATTTCCCGCGCCAGGGATTCGGCCGGCGCGCCAGGTCGTTGGCCAGCGCGATGGCCGCCTGCATGCTGCGCGCATCGGCTACGCCGCGCCCGGCGATATCGAAGGCCGTGCCATGATCCGGCGATGTCCGGATGATGGGCAAGCCCAGCGTCAAGTTGACCCCGGTGTCAAAGGCCAGCGTTTTCAGGGGCCCCAGTCCCTGATCATGATACATGGCCAAAACCGCGCCGTAATCGCCGCGCGCCGCCTGGTGGAAAACCACGTCCGCCGGCACCGGGCCGACGACATTCAAACCGGCCCGGCGCAGCCGGCGGACTGCCGGAGCGATGATTTCCGCCTCCTCCCTGCCCAGCAACCCGCCATCGCCGGCATGCGGATTGAGCGCGCAAATCGCCAGGGCGGCGCGGCCCGGTTGGCCGGCAGTCAGCCAGCGCAAGGCGGCGGCGGTTAATTTCGCGGTGGCCACGATCCCGGCGATCGTCAGGGCTTTGGGCACCCGCGCCAGCGGCAGATGGCGCGTGGCCAGCACCACGCGCAACGGCCCGCCAATCAACATCATGGCAAAGTCTTTGACACCGGTAAGCGCCGCCAGGTATTCCGTATGCCCCGGGAATGGCAGGCCGGCCAGCGCCAGGCTTTTTTTGCAGATGGGGGCGGTGACTATGCCGTCAAACCAGCCTTGTTGGCATCCCGCCACCGCGGCTTTTACCCAGGCGGCGGACAGACGCCCGTAATCGCGGCCGGTTTTACCGGGGCGCCAAGCCAAGCGGTCCGACCGCCCGGGCTGGGCATTGTCCGGATCCCAGAGATAGACCATCGGCCGCCGGGCCGCCCGGCGCAAATCCAGGGGATGGCCGATTGCCGGCGGCAGCGGCAGACGGAGGCGGCGGGCTTGCGCGGACAGCAGGCGGGGGTTGCCCACCAGCACCAGCGTTAACTGCGCCGGACCGCGGCCATACGCCGCCTTCAAGGCGATTTCCATGCCAATGCCGCCGGGATCGCCGAGGGTGACTGCCAGATATTTTAAACCTTTTCCCGTGGACATGACAAAGACCGATCGATTTCACCAGCGCTCGATTAATTCAATCATAACTTCATAATTCGCCATGGCCCGGGGCGACAAGACCCGGCCATAGGGACAGGCGGAAGGCATTAATACAAAGCGCCAGCCGTCGCCGGCAGTGCCTTGCGCAAGGGCGCGTTCAACCTTCACGGCAAATTCCGCCGCCGGTAAATTCTCGATATCGCTGGCTTCCAGATTGCCGAACAAGGTCAACCGGTCGCCGTATTTTTGACGCACATAATCCAACTCCACATCGCCTTGCGGCGGCGGTTCAATGGGGTCCAGCGCCCGGCAGCCGGTGGCGGCGATTTCATCCAAAATATTTTTAAGCCGGCCGTGGCAATGCAAACGCGCATAGCCGCCGGAATTTTGGATCATTTCCACCAGTGGCCGGTCATAGTTGGTGACGTATTCATGGAACAAATGCGGCGGCAGATAGGGTTCCGTGGCATATTCCGGCCCGACAATCCGCCAGAGCCGGCCGGGCAAGGCAGCATTGATGCGCGCGGCATGCCAGTAAACGCGCGGCGCGATTTTGTCCAGGATCCGCCGGAACAAATCCGGCGCCGTCATGGCGAACACGGTAAAATCGGCCAGATTGAACAATTCCGCCGCCTGACACAACGGGTCGGCGAAGTTAATCATGGCAATCCCGGCATTGCCCAGGTTCCGCTCGATTTTCAGAATGACCTCGGCATCCGCCTCGCCTGCCAGGGGCGCGTCCGGCAGTGCCAGCCACGCCTTGATATCCGCCTCATCCTTCAGCGGATGTTCCAGCGTCCAGACCGTGTCAACATCGCGGTCGCGCCGGGTGCGCCGGGTCAGCGTCCGCCGTCCGGCTTGAATCACGGTGGTCACACACCGGCTGCCGGCAGCATCGGTGGAGGCGGTTATCCTGGTCAAGGCCGCCTGGGGGTCCGGTGGCGTGTGTTTTAACGGGACGTCATGCCGGACAATCAGATCGGTTTTTGCGCGCGCCAACTCGATCAGCGGCCGCCAGGACGGATGATTGTAAATATTGAACGGGTGCGGATCGTTTTCATCCTGTGAGCCATCGATTTCGTAAAAGCTCACGGGGGGGCGATCCGCCCGCCCGCCCTGCAACACCGCCATTAACCTTGCGCGTCGGTTCATCGTGCTTTAAAACCGCCGGATAAAGGCGTCGCGTTTCAAACGTTGAATCCAGGCGTCATACAGTTCCTTGGCCTGGCGGCGGCGCAATTCATCGCGGATTTTATCCTGGACTTCCTCGAAGGCCATTTGCGCCGCGGCGCTCCGGCCCTCCAACTTGATGATGTAAAGCATGTCCTCGGTTTCAACCACCGGGCTGATGACGCCGGGTTCCAGCGACTTGATCGCCGCCGCCAATTCCGGGCGCCGGGTGGCGGGATCGATCCAGCCCCAATATCCGCCATCGGCGGCCTTGATGCCCTCGGACACCTGGCGTGCCAACTCGGTGAAATCCTGTCCATCCAGCAGCCGCTGGCGGATATCGCCGGCCTGCTTGAGTTTCAGCGCCTGCTCTTCGGCGTTTTTGCCGCGGTTCAAGGCAATCATCCGCAATTCCACCTGGGCCGGAACGCGGTAAACATCAATTTCCGCTTCATAGGCGTCGCGCACGGCCTGGGGTGAAACCACCACCTTGTTGTCCACCTCGCGCTCGCGCATGTATGAAACAATCATGGTATTGCGCAGCGAATCGCGCCACTCGGCCATGGTCAGCCCCTCGGTTTCCAGCGCCTTGAGCAATTCCGCGCGGCTGCGGTTGAAACGCGTGCGCTCGATTTCATCCATGCGGCTGTTGACCACGGTGTCGGGAATGGCGCCCTGCATGCGGTGGAAGGCGTCCAGAATCAACTCCCGCTCGATCAGCGATTCCAGGGTGTTGGTAAACGCTTCCTCGATGCGGGCGGCCAGTTCCGGGCCCTTGAACGACTGCTGCAACTGGCGTTCCACCGGCTGCATGGCGGTCAAAGCCTCGCGGACGGTAATCACCCGGTCGTTGACTACCGCAGCATAGCCGTCCATCGGAATGCGCGCCGCGCCGGGTGCGACATCCGCTCCGCAACCGATCGCTGCGCCCATGGTCATCACCGCCAAATAATTCCAGGCTTTCATAATCACGATGGTCTTGTCCCCCAGGTGCCCGCGCCAAACTCATTCCGCCCGCCGCCATTGCCGGCGCCATGGCGCGACGTTTGCGTTTAATTCAAACCGCATGGCAGCGGCTGACAATCTAGCAATATTCATCCCGGTCTGCAAGCCTGCCGGGTAAAAATATTTTATTGCACAGGCATGCGCACATCGCGCTTGAAAAACCGCGGGGGTTTCCGCATACTGCCGGCGGGTTGCGGCAGCATCGCACCCGCGTCAACCACACTATGGAGGAACCCTTGCAATCTGGAATGAAGCCCCCCGCCGATCAAGCCCGCTGCGCGCCGGATGCCCCGGTATATCGCGCCCCGCCAATCCCCGCGCCCCTGCCGCTGGACGGCAACTTTGACAAACCCGCCTGGACCAGCGCCCAGGCAGCTACCCTGCGGCATTTCATGGGCGACCGCCCGGCGCATTTTCCGCGGACGGAATTCCGCGTCGCCTACGACCGTGAGGCGCTTTACGTGATTTTCCGGGTGGCCGACCGCTACGTGCAAGCCGCGGTTGCCGCCGAATTCCAAGGCCCCGTGTGCCATGACAGTTGCGTGGAGTTTTTTTTCACGCCCGGCCCGGACATGCATGCCGGCTATTTCAACCTGGAGATGAACTGCGGCGGCGCGCTTTTGCTGCACTGGCAGACTGTGCCGCGGCGGGGCCAGCGGGTCAGCGACGCCGATTGCGCCCGCATTGAAATATTTCACCAGTTGCCGCGAATCGTCATGCCGGAAATCGAAGCGCCCACCGTCTGGACCGTGGAATACCGCCTGCCGCTGGATATTTTAAAGCATTATGCGCCGGCCATCACCGCGCCGGCGCCGGGCGCAGTCTGGCTGGCTAATTTTTATAAATGCGGCGATCAGACCTCCCATCCCCACTGGCTAACCTGGGCACCCGTGCGCCTGCCCCAGCCGGACTTTCACCGCCCGGAATGGTTCGGCCGGCTGGAATTTGAAGGATAGCAGAGGTTTATCCGCAGATTACGCAGATTAACGCAGATTATACCGGTGAAGAAGATATTTATCCGCAGATTACGCAGATTAACGCAGATTATACCGGTGAAGAAGATATTTATCCGCAGATTACGCAGATTAACGCAGATTATACCGGCGAAGAAGATAGTTATCCGTAGATTTTGTGGATTATCGCAGATTGCAGCGGGGAATATCCATGGATGCCGAAGATACCGGAAAATCGTCCAATAGAGATGCGGAAACATACGCCATTATCGGCGCGGCGCTGGAGGTGCATCATAACTTGGGACACGGTTTTCTTGAACCGGTCTACCAGGAAGCGCTGGAAATGGAGTTTTGCGCCAGAAACATACCATTTAAACGCGAAACGGAAATCCCTGTTGCTTACAAAGGACTGCGGCTAAAAACCAGTTACCGCGCGGATTTCATCTGTTTCGATAAAGTCATTGTTGAACTCAAGGCTTTGCAGTCTCTTTCGGGAATTGAGGAAGCCCAGGTGATCAACTACCTCAAAGCTACCGGGCATACACGCGGGATATTGTTGAATTTCGGCGGGCCAAGTCTGCAATACAAACGACTGGTCTTTAATCTGCGTCCATCGGTTTAATGTGTCTTTAATCTGCGTCAATCTGCGTAATCTACGGATTTATTAATCTTTAATCTGCGTCAATCTGCGTAATCTACGAATTTATTAATCTTTAATCTGCGTCAATCTGCGTAATCTACGGATTTATTAATCTTTAATCTGCGTCAATCTGCGTAATCTGCGGATTCATTAATCTTTAATCTGCGTCAATCTGCGTAATTTACGGATTTATTAATCTTTAATCTGCGTCAATCTGCGTAATCTGCGGATTTATTAATCTTTAATCTGCGTCAATCTGCGGATTCTCATGCCTTTCATCAATACGAAAACCATAAATTATTTATTGCTGGCCGGGCTGGCGGCTTTGCTGTTGGTGCCATTCTGGCTGAAGCCCGCCGGGCTGGGCCGGCCGGCGGATGCCTGCCCGCTGGTGATTGTCACCCCGCACAACGAAGCCGTGCGGTTTGAATTCGAACTGGCATTCGACCGCTGGCACCGCGAAAACTTCGGCCAGGCCGCAGCCATTGACTGGCGCAACATCGGCGGCACCAGCGAAATTGCCCGGTACCTGGACAGCGAATTCCTGGCTGCCGAACGCGCGGAACGTGCGGGTATCGGCATTGACCTGCTTTTCGGCGGCGGCCAGTACGATCATATCCGACAGGCGCGCCGCGGCCATACCCGCCCGGCCGGCATCCGCCAGGCGCGCCCGGCATGGTTTGCGGAATCCATTATGCCGGCGGAGTTCGCGGGGGAGACTTTTTACGATCCGGCCGGACACTGGTATGGCTGTTGTCTTTCCAGTTTCGGCATTTGCTGGAATCGGGACGTGCTGGCGGCGCAGGGCATCGCCCATCCGCCGGCGCAATGGTCCGACCTGGCGGATTACCGTTATTTCGGACGCCTGGCGCTGGCCGACCCCACCAAGAGCGGCTCCATCAACAAGGCCTTTGAAGTCCTGATCCAGGCGGAAATGGCGGCGGAGTTGCGCGACCGCGGCCGGGATGCCGGCGCCGCCGGCGCGGACGACCTGGCGGCCGGCTGGCGGCGGGCCTGGGAATTGCTGCGCAAAATCGGCGCCAATGCCCGTTACTTCACCGATTCGGCCAGCATGGTGCCGATGGATGTGGCCCAAGGCAACGCCGCCGCCGGCATGTGCATTGATTTTTACGGCCGCTTCGAAAGCGAAACCGTCATGCGCAACGAGCGCTCGCCGCGCCTGCATTACCTGACGCCCGCCGCCGGGTCCAGCATCTCCGTTGACCCCATCAGCATCCTGCGCGGAGCGCCGCATCTGGAAACCGCGGAACGTTTTGTCGAGTTCTGCCTCAGCCCGGCGGGGCAAAAACTCTGGAATTACCGGCCCGGCACGCCCGGCGGGCCGGTGCGCTACGCCCTGCGGCGGCTGCCGGTGCGCCGCGATCTGTATGCGCCGGAACATCGCCGGCATATGTCCGATCCCGACGCCCGGCCCTACGAGCAGGTTGGCGGATTCGTCTACCGCCCCGCATGGACCGCTCCATTGTTCGGCCGCATCCGCATGCTGATGCGGGCCATGTGTCTGGATGCGCAGGCCGAACTGGTCCGGGCCTGGTCCGCCATCCAGGCGGCCGGCGGGCCGGCAGCCGTCCCGGAAGCCGCGGCGGCTTTTTTCCGCCTGCCGCCGGATGCCGAATACCAGGCCTTGCATGCATCCGTTGCATCGGCATCCGCCACGCGCACGGAGGAAATCCGGCTGGCGCGCGATTGGATGATGTTTTTCCGCCACCAATACCATCAGGCCGCCCGGCTGGCGGAATGTGAAGGGAAGTCAGTCAGCAGTGAGCAGTCATCAGTGAACAGTCGTCAGTGAGCAGTCGTCAGTGGTCAGTCGTCAGCGATCAGTGTTCTGATTACTGCTTACTGATTACTGATCATTGATGCCTGCTATTATTTTACTTCAAAATTTATCATGTCTAAACGAAACAATCTCAATCGTCTGCCGGCATGGGTCACCGCCGGACTGTTGCTGGTGTTCTTCGCCTGGCCGCTCCTGCAAACCATTCAGGGCGGCTTGTTCTACGATGGCCGCCTGACCGCGGCCTTCCTGCGGGAGGCGTTGGGCAACCCGCTCTACCAGGAAGGACTGCGTAACAGTTTTACCCTGGCCTGCGTCATCACCGGCCTGGTGGTGTTGATTGGACTACCGCTGGCGCTGTTGGGCGCCTGGTTCGATTTCCCCGGCCGCGCCGCCCTGAGCGTGATGATTCTGGCCCCGATGATTCTGCCGCCGTTTGTCGGCGCCATCGGCATACGCCATATGCTGGGCCAGTATGGCGCGTTGAATGCCCTCCTGGTTCAATGGGGCATGCAGGACTGGGCCCATGTGACGGATTGGCTGGCGCGCGGCCGGTTCTGGGCGGTGGCGGCCACCGCGGCGCTGCACTTGTATCCGATTTTCTACCTGAATGCCCAGGCGGCCATCGGCGGCATGGATCATTCGCTCGCGGAAGCGGCGGCCAACCTGGGTTGTGTCGGCTGGCGCCGGTTCCGGCGCGTTACCCTGCCGCTGATCATGCCGGGCTTGTTCGCCGGCGGCATCATCGTTTTCATCTGGGCGTTCACCGAACTGGGCACGCCCTTGATGTTCGACTACAACCGCGTCACCGCCGTCCAGATTTACAACGGCTTGAGCGATCTCGGCGCCAGCCCGGCCCCCTACGCGCTGGTGCTGGTGATGCTGTCGATTTCCGCGCTGATGTATGCCGCCGCCCGCGGGATTTTCGGCCGGAGCGGCCAGGCGCATGCCGGGCGGCCCGGCCCGGCCGCGCCGCCGCGGCGGTTGACCGGCCTGGCCGGCTGGGGCGCGGCCGGCTGTTTCGCGCTGGTTTTCCTGCTGGGCGCCCTGCCCCACCTGGGCGTGATTTTAAACAGCGTCAGCCAGGCGTGGTACCGCTCGGTGCTGCCGACCATCTGGACCGGGCAGCATTATCTGAACGCCCTCGGCCATGACCTGACATTGCCCTCCATCCGCAACAGCCTGCAATACGCCGGCGCGGCCATGCTGGTGGACCTGGCGCTGGGAGTGATCATTGCCCATACCCTGACCCGCACCAACTGGCGGTGGCGCGGATGGCTGGACACGCTGGCCATGCTGCCGCTGGCCGTGCCGGGAATTGTCATGGCTTTCGGCTACCTGGCGCTCAGCCAGCCCGGCCGCCTGCTGGCGCCGTTCAACCCTGGCGCCAATCCGGCCGTCCTGCTGATCATCGCCTACGCCGTGCGCCGCCTGCCGTACATGACGCGGTCAATCGCCGCCGGCTTCCAGCAGACGCCGCCCGCGCTGGAGGAGGCGGCCGCCGGACTGGGGTGCCCGCCGGCGCGCACGATCTGGCGCATCACCCTGCCGTCCATCCGCGCGCACCTGCTGGCCGGCTGCATCCTGGCCTTCAGTTTTGCGATGCTGGAGGTTTCCGATTCGCTGATGCTGGCGCAGCGGCAGGCGCATTTCCCCATCACCAAGGCGCTTTATGAACTCGCGCAAATCCTGGGAGAAGGCCGGTACATCGCCGCCGCGCTGGGGGTCTGGGCCATGCTTTTCCTGCTGCTCACCATGGTCTGCGCCGGACGGCTCCTGGGCCGGCGCCTGGGCCAGGTGTTCCGGATGTGAACGCGGCGTCAATTTGACTTCAAATTTTCACGGTCCGGCCGCGGGCGTCCGATTCGAAGCAGGCATCCAACACCTTCTGCACCCGGGCGCCGGCGGCAAAATCCGGCTGGGCGTTCACACCGGTCCGGATGCTTTTAATGAAACCTTCCTGGTTGTTGAGGACTTTCGGGGCGTGTTGCTCCCGCCAGGCCACCCGGTTGACATCCTTGCCGATGCAGACACGGTAGTTGTCGAAAGACTGGTCCAAGTCCAACGCCACCGCCCCCTTTTCACCATGAATTTCAAGTTTCAACGAATTTTTATGGCCGGTGGCCCAACGCGAAGCATGGATCACACCGCAAGCGCCACATTCCATTTCCGCAATAATCATGGCGGAATCGTTGGCATCCAGACGGTATTCCCCCACCCGGTTGTTTTTGGCCTTGTCAAAAGTCGCCAGCCGGCAGGTTACCTGACGGAGGTTGCCCAGGGGGCACATGACCAGGTCCAGAATATGCACGCCGACATCCCCCAACACGCCATTGCTGCCGTGTTTTCTGGAAAGCCGCCACAGCCAGGATGGCGTGCTGCGCCAGGCGCCCCAATAATCGGACGCCAGCCAGCTTTGCAGGTAACTGGCTTCAAAATGCATGATCCGGCCCAGGCGGCCATCCGCCACCAGCCGGCTGATCCGGTTCAGGGCGGCGGAGCGCCGGTAGGAAAAATTCACCATGTTGATCACCCCGGCGCGCCGCGCGGCGTCCGCCATGCGTTTCGCATCGGCATACCCGGTGGCCAGCGGCTTTTCACAAAGCACGTGTTTGCCCGCCGCCATGATTTTGAGCGAGGTGGCGCAATGCGCCGGATCGTTGGTGACATTGCTGACGGCGTCCAGATCGGCCCGCGCCAGCATTTCGTCCAGATCAGTGAAGGCCGCGGGTATCGCATGGCGCGCGGCGAATTCCCGGGCACGTTCCGCCACCATGTCGCAACAGGCCACCACCCGGCAGCCGCGGATTTTCTTGAAGGCTGTGACGTGCCCGCCGGCCATCCGGCCGGCGCCCACGATGGCGATCTTGATCATGACGCACCGCCAATCCGCTCCAGCGGTGTTTTGACGCATTCGCAACGCGCGGCGTCCAGCCGGCGCAACGGCGCCAGCCAGCGGGCGGCGTTGACGATCACGCGCTGCACATTGGCGTCATGAAAACTCGGATAGGTCTCATGGCCCGGGCGGAAATAAAAAATCCGGCCATGCCCGCGCTCGAAAACGCAGCCGCTGCGGAAAACCTCGCCGCCCTCGAACCAGGAGATAAAGATCAACTGGTCCGGCGCCGGTATGTCGAAGCGTTCCCCATACATCTCCTCGTGCGGCAATTCGAAGCAATCGCCCAGGCCGGCGGCAATGGGATGGTTGGGCGCCAGGTTCCACAGACGCTCGCGCTCGGCGGCCACGCGCCATTTCAGCGAGCAATTGGTGCCCATCAGGCGGACAAACGGCTTGGACAGGTGGGCGGAATGCAACACCAACAGCCCCATGCCGTTCAGCACCTGGGCCTGCACGGCGGCGGCGATATCGTCGCGGACTTCCTTGTGGGCCACATGCCCCCACCAGATCAGAACGTCCGTGTTGGCCAACACTTCACCCCCCAACCCATGTTCCGGTTCGTCCAGAGTGGCCGTGCGCACTTCGAACCCGCCGGCGGCGTTCAGGGCGGCGGCGATGGCGGCATGCATGCCGTCGGGATAAATCCGGCGGACATCATCTTTTTTGCGTTCGTGGCGGAATTCGTTCCAGACCGTTACCTTGATTTTAGCAGACATTGCCGTACTCCGTTTTTTAAAGTTAACCTGATCCGTGAGCCTGAGCATACGCCTTTTTTGCCCGGACACAATTGCAAATTATGGCCGTGATCCTCCACAAGGGGTTAACCGGCCCGCCGCCAACCCGGGGCGCGCCGGGCGCTGTCAACCGCGCCGGCCGGGCGGCCGCGCGGCCGGCATCGCCGGCATTGGTCAAACGCCTTGACAAGGCCGCAAATAAACGGTTTATTCTTTCCGTGCAATTGATGCGCCGGCAGCCTTGCCGGCCCGGGCATGTTTGGCCAAGCAAAAAAGGATCTGATGAATATTTCACTCTGGGATTATTATCAACAGGCGGGGGATAAAATCGGCGCCGGTGCCTTGAGCCGTATTCGCAATCTGGCGGACTGGCAGGCGGCGCAACCGCGGCTGCGCCGGGAATTCTTCCAATCCATGGGGCTGGACCCGCTGCCCGATTACCGCGGCGCCGCATTCCGGGATTGCGGCACATGGCCGGGGCGGGGCTTCCAGATGCAGAAAATCGCCTGGCAAATCCTGCCGGACTGCTGGAACAGCGCCTGCATTTACCGCCCCGACCCCATGCCGGCGGCGCGGGTGCCGGCGGTTTTATACACCAGCGGCCACAGCGGCAACGGCACTTATTTTTCACAGCGGCATGCCATCATGTGGGCGCGGCGCGGGTACATCTGCATGGGGTTCGACACCATCGAGCAAAACGACAATCCCGGCGATCACCATGGCCTTTGCTTTCAACGCCGGCCGGACTGGGTTTCCATGGGCTATAGCGCCGCCGGCGGCGAGTTGTGGAACTCCATCCGGGCGCTGGACGTCCTGGAAAAAATCCCGGGGGTGGACCCCGGCAAAATCGGGGTTACCGGCAATTCCGGCGGCGGCGCCCATAGTTTTTTCCTGGCCATCGCCGACGAGCGGATCAAGGCCGCCGCGCCTTCCTGCGGCGTGGTGCGCCCCAAATACCTGGTGGCACGCCAGCATCTCCTGAGTCACTGCGACTGCATGTGCTATCACAATTTGTTCCAACGCGATCCGATCGAATTCGGCGCGCTGGTGGCGCCGCGCCCCCTGCTGCTGTGCTTCGCCATGGAAGACTATCTCTTTTCCATGGAGCAATACCGGGAACTGCATGCCGGCATTCAACAGGTATATCAACTTTACCAATCGGCGCAAAACTGCCAGCTCTGCGAATACCACGGCCCCCACGGTTACCAGCCGGAATCGGTGGCGCGCATCAACCAGTGGTTCGACGAACACCTCTATGGCGGCGCGCGTCCGCCCCTGCCGCTGGGCGAACTGGAAATACCGGAGACCACCACCTCCGTTTTCAACGGCGCGCCGCCAACCCCCAACCGCCTGGCGCAATTGCCGGAACGCTTGAGCCCCGCCGGCGCCGTGGCGCTGCCGTCAAAGCCGGACGATTGGCCGGCCATCCGCGCCGCGGCGCGGCAGACCATCAGCCAGCGGCTGCTGATGAATTTTGACCGCGCCACGCGCCTGGAACTCCGGCCTTTGGGCGATTGGCTGAAGGGGACGGCGCGCTACCGCAAATACACGGCCGCTTACGGCGACAATGAAATCTGGGTGGAAACCCTGACGCCCGTCAAGCCCTCGGACAAGATTTACATCGGCCTGGCCAATGCCGGGGAACATGCGCGCGACGTCCTGATGCGCCTGGCGGATCTTTCCCACCACACCATCGCGGTAATTGTGCCGCGGTTCTGCGGATTTAACGCCTGCACCACCCAGGCCGGTCTGCTCCTGCGCGCCGGCGCCTATACCGGGATGACCCATTTCATGCTGATGCTGGAAGACCTGCTGCTGGCCATGCCGGCCGTGCTGGCTTTGCCGGAAGCGCACAAGCGCAAAGTCATCCTTTACGGCAAGGGCGACGCCGGCGTGGCGGCGCTGTACCACGCCATCCTGGATGACGGCGCGGCCGGCATTGTCCTGGATGAGATTCCCGTTTCCCACCGGCAGGGCGCGTATTTCCTGAACGTGCTGCGCCATCTGGACATCCCGCACGCCACCGGGCTGGTCGCGCCGCGCCGCCTGGGCTTCCTCAACGCCAAGCCGTCATTGTGGACCAGCCGCATGTACGCGCGGCTGGGATGCCCGGAAAACATTATCGAAGCGGCCTCGGCCCGCGAAATGCTGGCGCGGATGTAGGCGCCGGCGGGCGGCGGGCAGTGCCGGTATGTTTTGTCACCTGCCGCACAAAGGACATTGCGGGTCGGGTTGGACCGCAATTACGCGGCAACGCATGGTTAACGCATCGAACGTCAAGAGCCGGTTGGTCAGCAATGCGCCGATGCCCAGCAGGTATTTGATGACTTCGGCGGCCTGCACGCAGCCCAGCAGACCCGGCACGGCGCCCAGCGGGCCGGCCGGCGGCCCGGCCGCTTCCGGAGCGGGATGTTCGTCGAAGAGACACCGGTAACAAGCGCTGCGCCCGGGCAACACCGTCATGGCCTGGCCGTAAAAGCGGGCCACCCCGGCGTGCATGGACGCTCGCGCCGCGGCATGGCAGAGATCGGCAATGGCGGTTTTCGCGGGAAAATTATCCGTGGCGTCCACCACGCAATCGTAACGCGCCGGCAATTCCGGCGGCGTCTCCGCCGTCCAGCGTTCCCGGATCAATTCCAGGCGCACGGCCGGATTGAGTGCCAGCAAAGCGTCCGCCGCGGATTCCACTTTGGGTCGGCCGATATCGGCGGCGCGATGCAGAATCTGGCGCTGCAGGTTGCCGGGTTCCACGCAGTCGGCATCCATCAAGCCCAGCGTGCCCACGCCGGCCGCCGCCAGGTAATACCCGGCCGACGACCCGAGCCCGCCCACCCCGACCAGCAGCACGCGTGCGCCCAGCAACCGGGCCTGTCCGGCCGGGCCGATTTCCGGGAGCGCCAAATGCCGGGCATAGCGCGCGGCTTGCTCCGCCGTCAGTTTTGCATTCGTCGGCATGCCAGTTTCTCCGCCGCCGCTACCCGCCGCCGGCGAATTCCAGAATCTCGATCCGGTCGCCCGCATGCAGTTCAAACTCCGCGCGCGCGTCGGCGCGGACGACGGCGGCGTTCACCAGCACCGCCACGCGCCGGCCCGGCGCGATGGTTGCCAGCAAATCCGCCAGCCGCGGCTGGCCGGCATAGGTCAAATCTTCGCCATTGACTACCAGTTGCATGTCAAACCGCCTCCATCACCGCGCCGCCTGGCGCAGGGCCTGGTCCATGTCCGCCTGGATGTCCGCCACATTTTCCAGGCCGACGGACAGCCGGATGTAGTCATCGCTGACGCCGGTCGCCAGCCGTTCATCCGCCGTAAGTTGCTGATGCGTGGTGGAGGCCGGATGGATCACCAGGGTTTTGGCATCGCCGATATTCGCCAGGTGCGAAAGTAACTTGACCGAATTGATGAACCGCCGGCCGGCCGCCATCCCGCCCTTGATGCCAAACCCCAGGATCCCGCCGAATCCGTGTTGCAGATACCGCGCCGCCACGGCATGATCGGGGCTGTCCGGCAGACCCGGGTAGCAGACCCAACTGACCAGGGGATGCTTTTGCAGCCATTGGGCAAGTTCCAGGGCGTTGGCGGAATGCTTATGCTGGCGCAGTCCCAGGGTCTCCAGTCCCTGGATGAACAACCAGGCGTGGAACGGGCTCAAGGCCGCGCCAAAATCGCGCAGCAGCGTCAGCCGGGTTTTGAAGATGAAGGCCGCATTGCCCATCCCGGGCAGATTGCCAAACGCATCCCAGTAAACCAGGCCGTGATAGCTCGGATCGGGCGCGGTGAATTCCGGGAATTTGCCGTTGTTCCAGGGAAACCGCCCGCCATCCACGATGATCCCGCCCAGGGACGTCCCATGCCCGCCGATATACTTGGTGGCCGAACTGACAACGATGTCCGCGCCATGCGCCAGCGGCTGCGCCAACCCCACCCCCACGGTGTTGTCCACCACCAGCGGCACTCCCGCCGCATGCGCGATTGCCGCGAGCGCGTCAAAATCCGGGACATCGAGCTTGGGATTGCCGATGGTCTCCACATAAATGGCGCGGGTGCGCGGCGTGATGGCCTGGCGGAATTCCGCCGGTTGGCGCGAATTCACGAACCGGACATGCCGGCCGATTTTCGGGAAAGCGTGGTGCAGCAATTGATACGTGCCGCCATAAAGATTGTTGCCGGCAACGATCTCGTCATCCATTCCCGTGATTGCCAGTAAGGCATAGGAGATGGCAGCCATGCCGGAAGCCACCGCCAGCGCGCCCGATCCGCCTTCCAGGGCCGCCATGCGTTTTTCAAACACGTCGGTGGTGGGATTCATCAGCCGGGTGTAGATATTGCCGAATTCCTTGAGGGCAAAGAGGTCGGCCGCATGCTCCGCGCTCTTGAAAACGTAGGAAGTGGTCTGGTACAACGGTACGGCCCGCGCGCCTGTGGCGGGGTCCGGGGTCTGCCCGGCATGCAGCGCCAAAGTGTCAAATCCGAAATTTTGCATATGTTGCGCTCCTTCCTAAGGGCCTCTGCCACGCCGATTCAACCAGGGCAATTTGCCAGCTTGGCGCAGGATGTCAATCCCAAACTCAGCGGTAAGCGTCAAGCATGAGGAAGTGCGCCATGACCAGCAACCCGGCATGCAGGAACAGCAAGGGCAGCGCGTATTTCCACAGCCGCGGATGCCGGCCGACGGCCCAGGCCATCCAGACCGCCGCCGGCGCCAGGATGGGAAACAGGTAGCGGCCCGCCGGCTGGTAATCGTACAAGACCGCGTATAAAACCAGCAGGATGACGTTGGTGGCGGCCAGCCCGGCCAGCCAGAACAAAGCCCAGCGCACCGGCCGGTCGCCTGCCGCCAGGGCCGCCCCGATGAACAGGACCGCCGCCGCCGGCGCCAGAAATTTCAATCCGGCGTATATTTGCGGATCGAAACTGACCGTGCCGTAATCGAATTTGCCGTAAAAATAGGACAGCGTGTCCGTAAAATAATTGAAACGCACCAGCGCCTCCAGCGCCGGCCAGGATAAACGCGGGGCCAGCGCCGCCCGCGGCGCCGGTTGATCCACGCCGATGCCGGCCAGCCATTCCGGTGTCGGCGCCCCGGGCAAGATCTGCCCGTACAGGCAATAATTGCGGGCATACCAGCCGCCGGCCAGCAAGAGGGACATCACGGCGGCCGCCGCCGCCAGGCGGGCAATTCCCCGCCACGATAGCCGGCCGGCGCCGGCCAGGCCCAGCGCGCCCAACCCCAGCCAGGGCAGGTAAACCCAGTAATTGAGCTTGGCGGTGAACAACAAGCCGATGCCGCAGCCGAACCGCCAGGCATCCCGCCAGGCCGGGGTTTGATCGGGCGCCATGGCGGCCGCCGCCAACACCTTGACCACGCCCAGAGCCAGGACCGCGGAAACGGCCAGCGCATAGGCATCGGCGTTGACATAGCTGCCGACGTAGATCACCTGCGGGATCAATGCCGCAACGGCAACCGCCAGGATTGCCGGGCCCGGCCGGCCGCCGGCCCGCCAGGCGGCTGCCAGCAGGCCGTTCAAAAACACCAGGCCGAGCAGGCAAGCGAGCAGGCGCGCTCCCAGAAAAGGCGCCAGCCCGAATACGGAGCGGCCGGCGCCGGCGGCGGCCGCCGCCAACACGTAGTTCAAAGCGGGGAACTTGTTGTAACTGGAGGCATTCCGGCGGAAACAATCGACATCGTCAACGCCGTAAACCGGCAGGCGGCGGTTTTCCAGGATGAAGCCGACGGTGTACCTGAAATGATTGTCCTCGTCCGGCGCGCGGTCGTAGGGAATCAGGAAAATCCAGCACAAGGCGGAACCGGCAAACACCAGGTTCAGCAGCGCCGCCGGCAGGAGCCGGCGCGCATGGAATGCAAGCGTTTGATTCATTACCGGCGGTAGTCCCCCTTGCTCAGCCATTTTTCCAGCAGGGCATAGAGCACGATAAACAGGTAGCGGCTGCCCATTTCCTGCATCTGCAGCTTGGATTGTCCCGCCTGGCGGTTGCGCCAGGCAATCGGCACGGTTGCATACTTGTAGCCCCGGATGATGGCCTTGAGCGGCAATTCCACGGTCAGGTTGAAATGCGCCGATAAAAACGGCTTCAAGCCTTCAACCACATCCCGGCGGTAGCACTTGAAGGCGTTGGTGATGTCGTTGTGCGGGATTCGAAACAGGGTTTTGATAAACCAGTTGGCCAGGCGGTTCACCGCCAGTTTGAAGCGCGGATAATCCACCACGACGGCGCCCTTGATGAAGCGCGAGCCGAAGACGCATTCCGCCCCGGCTTTCATTTTGGTGTAGTACACGTAAATATCCGCGGGATCATCCGAAAGGTCCGCCATCACGATGCAGGCCGCATCCCCCTTGAAATGATTCAAACCGCACCGCACGGCATAGCCGAACCCATGGGGCGGCGGGTTGTTGACATGCCAAATGCGCGGATCGCGCGCCGCCCAGCCGCGCGCAACGCTTTCCGTGCTGTCCGTGCTGTTGTCGTTGACCACTAGAATCTCGTAATCATCCGCGCCCCGGGCGGCAAACGCGGCGACAATGGCGCCGAGCGTTTCGGCCAGGGAGCCTTCCTCGTTATGCGCGGGGATGATGATCGAAAAGAATGGCCGGGAATCGCTCATGGCGCAAAATCCGCGACCGCCGCGATGACGCGCGCCTGGTCGG
>CAZYXU010000053.1:0-1112 GCA_964650945.1 uncultured Verrucomicrobiota bacterium
CCAAACTTGCCTTGTCTTTTCGAACCCCTCGACAAGCTCGGGGAGCGGAATTCGCCACGCGGTGCCCCAATTTCGGCCAGGGTGGTGTACCCACCCGGCCGAAATTATCGGAATTTATAAAGTTGTATCTTTTGCTGACTCAAAAAAACACACTGAAATCCGCTCCTACATTGAAGTTTTTACAACTCACCAACAAATTTGTCTTACACCCGTTTTTTCCGGCGGGTGAAATTTATAATTGCAAATCCGCGCGGCCGGCGTCTATGATGCTCAAATTCGCGCGGCATTGCGCCGCGGCATGGCGGTGATGGTTAACGGGCATGGATGAAAGGCGAAATTATGGCGGATGACGTTCGAGCGGAATTAGTGAAGTATGGCGTGAAAATCGCCCAGGCCGGCCTGGTGGCCGGCGCGGGCGGCAACATCAGCGCGCGCGCCGGCGGCACCATCTGGATGAAGCCCAGCGGTGTAGCCATGGATGACATGGCGCCTGAGGATTTGTGCGGCATCGCGCTGGCCGATGGCCGGCAGACCCATGGCGCGCATAAACCGACTTCCGAGGTGAATATGCACCTGGCCGTGTATCGGGGCCGGCCGGAAGTGCGCGCCGTGTTTCACACCCATTCGCCCTGGGCGTCCGGGGTCATCAGTTCCGGCGCGGAGTTGAAAGCCATGTTCGCCGAGTTCGTTTGCGACCTGGGCCGGGTGGGCCGTGTTCCCTATATCACGCCCACCACCGAAAACCTGGCGCGCGCGGTGGGCGACATGGCGGCCGCGCATGACACGATCCTGATGGTCAATCACGGCATCCTGGCCGTGGGCGTGACCATGAAACAGGCCTACTATCGCTGCGTGGTGGTGGAGGATGCCGCCAAGTCCATGGTGGCGGCCGCCGTGGTCGGCCGCCCGATCTTTCTGACCGACCAGCAAGTGGACGAATTGTCGCGGCTGGACGCCGTCAGCCATCGCGTTAAAACGATGGAAGTGCGCGGTTGAGGCGGGCAGGGCCTGGCCGCCCTACCAAAGCATTGTGCGGTTATTGGTAGGGCGCGCAGGCCCTGCGCGCCGTCCGCGTCCGTGTGCCGTTCCTGAGGCGGCCAGGGCCTGGCCGC
>CAZYXU010000053.1:1212-21124 GCA_964650945.1 uncultured Verrucomicrobiota bacterium
CCGTTTAATTTACGTCGGAACAATATTGGTTTTGATTTTTCCGGAAAAGGCTAATCCGGCCGCGCGAGGAAATGGCCGGCCAGCGCCGCAAAATTATCGAACGTCAGCTCCGGAATTTCCGGCGCGGCCCGGCCGATGCCGTAAGCGACGAACACGCCATGCGCGCCGGCCTGGCGCGCGCAGGCCAGGTCGTTGGCGCTGTCGCCGATCATCCATGCGTTGGCCGGCGCAAAGCGCAGTGCCTGCAATGTCCGCAGCAGCGCTTCCGGGTGCGGCTTAAGATTTGCCACGCTGTCCCCGCCCATGACGGCGGCGAACAATTTTTCCAGCGCGAAAAAACGCAGCAAGTCCGCGCAGGAGTTGCGCGGCTTGTTGCTGATCAGCGCCAGGACATGGCCGGCGTCCGCCAGGCGCGCCAGCCCTTCCGCCACGCCGGGGTACAGCGCCGTTTCGTCATGCAGGTGCGCGCGGTAGGCCGCGGCGTTGATCGCCACCGCCTCATCGAGATCGGTGCCGGGGGCGTCCCGCAGGGAACGGCTGACCAGCTTGCGGATACCGTCGCCGACGAATTTGGACACCGTCGCCACCGGCAGCGGCGGCAGCCCGTAATGCCGGCGCATCAGATTGATGCCCGTGCACAGGTCGCGCCGCGAATCGATCAGCGTGCCATCCAGGTCGAATACCAGTAATTTGTTCATTTGATGCAACTGGGGCTGGCGGCGCGCGGATAGTGGACGACGATGCGTTCGGCCAGTCCCGGCCAGATGGGCTCCAGCTTTTCCGAAAGTTCCGGGATGTCCGGGCCGCGCCGGGCGGCATAATCCGCCAGGCGTTCCGCCAGGCTGGCCAGGCGCGCCATGAGTCCGCCATAGCGCCGTTCCACCGTTTCCCAGCCGTGCGGCTTGCAATATTCCAGCCAGTAAGCGCGATGCGTCCGCCATAACTGCTCCACCAGCCGCCGCAATGCCGCCAGGTCGGTATCGGCGATTTTTTTCAGCGCGGCGCGGTTGTTGGCCTGATAGGCGGCGGCAAGATCGCGGCGCAGCATGACCTTCAAGGCCAAGGCCCGGGCCAGCAGGGCCGGGTGGCGCAAATGGCGGTTGTTGGCGCCCGCCCTGGCCGTCTGCTCCAAGCTCTTTGCCAGGGCGCGGTAATGCCGGGCCAGCCGCCGCGGATCGGAGAGCTGCGGATCAATGATGGCCAGCAGCGGGTCCTGCCAGAGCAGGGCCTTGCTGAGATTGGCGGCGCTGCCATAGGACGTGCCCTGCCGCAGGTAGGGCGGCGAGTCCAATTCGCTGGCCTTGACGCAGCCGTCGAAATCGGCCTGGCAGATGCCGTGGAAGTTGGCGCGCATCCGGGCGGGGTCGGGATGGCCGGCATAGACGTGCTCGGCGAAGAATTGCACGCCCGGCAACGCGGAAAACAGGTTATGTTCCGCGCCATCGTCGCCCCACATCGTCATGAAAACTTCGCGCAGCCGGGTTTTCCTGCAGGCTTGCAGGCAGGCCGCGGTGGCGCTGAAAGACCAGGGGAGGGCCGTCCAGAAGCGGCTCCAGGTATAGATGCCGCCGGCCATGACCGGTTCGGAGCCCAGGGCGCGGTGGCGCCCGATCCAGTCTTCGTAGAAGGCGGTGTCATGGTGGTAGTAGTCCCAGTAAACCAAATCCACATTGCGCGGGATGGAGGCGGCCACCTTGGGGGGGATGACGGAATCCTTGTCATAATAGCCGTTGGTCTTGGAGCCCAGCCGGAAATACATGTCGCTCCAGATCATCGGGCGCAGCCCCTGGGTCCGGCAGATATTGCGCACGCGTTGCAGATGCCGGTTGAGGATGTCGAACGGCCGTTTTTCGCCGAACAATTTACGGAACTGCCCGCTGCCGATGCCGTGGGCCTCGTCCATGCCGATATGGATGCGCTTGGAGGCATACGGCGCGGCGGCCGCGGCGATGATTTTTTCCAGCAGTTTATAGGTCTGCGGCGCCTGCGCCAGCAGCACCTTGTCGGTGTCGCGATAACCGGCATAGGCCGGCCATTGCAGGATTTGCTCCAGATGGCCCAGCGTCTGGATGCAGGGGATCATCTCGATGCCCAGGGCGGCGGCATACGCGTCCAGCGCGCGCAATTCCGCCGGAGTGTACCGTCCGCGCAGATATCCGAAAAACGGTTCGCCGGCCACTGCGTAGGTGTCCTCGGTGTACAGCATGAACATGTTCAGGCCCATCAGGGCCGCCTGGAGCATGAATTGTTCCAGGGCGCCCGGCAGGTAGACGCCATTGCGGGAAACATCCAGCATCAAGCCCATGGTGTCGAACGCGGCTGTCTCCGTGAAATTGACCGACGCCGGATCGGCAAAGTCGGCGCCCAAGAGCCGGCCCAGCGCCCGGAAAGCGTCCGTGCGGCGATGGTATCCGATGGCCAGGCCGTCCGGTCCGCCGGCGACTTGCAGTCCCGGCGCGGAGCGCGGCATGAATTTTACCGGCCGGGCGCGGGCGGTGTTAACGAAACGCCGCGGGTAGGCTTTGGCAAGGATTTGCAGGCCGGACTTCAATTCCGCCGGCGCGGCGTTCAGATTGATTTTAAATGAATTATTCATGATGACGGCGATTGCCTGGCTGCCTGTGTTAATGCTGAACGATCAATACTTGAAATTGCTGGCGCCGATGTATTCGCGCAAGATCGATGTGGCGGGCACATCGCCGACCGGGGCTTCGAGAAAGTTTTCCAAAAAGCCCTGCAGCCGCCGGGTTTCCGCGTATTCCGGCGCGGAGGGCTTGATGGTCATCAGCAGCGGCTCGGCCATGGGCTTCAGGACCGCCATTTCGTAGTCCAGGGCCGAGTTGAAGGCGGCGTCCGCCTCGGCTTGGAACGGGAAAATCCAGGTCTTTTCGCCGCGGCGCACCGACGGCCACATGCGCAGGGTGGCCAACGGCGAATTGCCGCGGTAGAGGTGGTCGCGCACCATGCGGCGCAGCAGGCGGTTGTCGGTGGTGGAAATGCGGTTGTTGGCGTCAATGTTCAACTGGGTCAGGGCGCTGATGTATATTTTAAATTTGCGGGCGGCGGAAATGCTGGGGGTGAAGCGCGGGTTGAGCCCGTGAATGCCCTCGATGATCACCATCTCGCCCGGCGCCAGTTGCAGGCGGTCGCCCCGGAATTCCCGCTGCTTGGTTTCAAAATTGAAAAACGGCAGTTCGATTTCGCGCCCCTTGATGAGTTCCTGCAAATGGCGGTTGAAGAGCGGCACGTCCACAGAGTCAATGTGCTCGTAGTCCGGCCGGCCGGCCGCATCGCGCGGGGTATCGGCGTCGTTGACGTAATAATTATCCAGCGAGATGGTATCCGTGGCGATGCCGTTGACCCGCAATTGCACGGCCAGCCGTTTGGCGAGGGTGGTTTTGCCGGCGGCGGACGGGCCGGAAATCAGGATGACTTTCAACTGGCGGCGCCGCGCCGCAATCTGGTCGGCGATGCGGGCGATTTTCTTTTCATGGAAGGCCTCGGCCATGCGGATGAATTCGGCGATCCGGCCGCGGTAAATCAATTCGTTCAATTTGCCGACGTTGCTGACGCCGGCCATCCGGCCCCATTGCTTGTGTTCGTGAAAAATGCGGAATAAATGCGGCTGATCGCGGAACGGGGCGATCCGCGCGGGCCGGCGCATATCGGGGAATTGCAGCACCAGGCCGGGCGGGTAGTGGATCAGCTTGAAATCCGGCAGCGCGCCGGTGGACGGCGCCAGGGGGCTGTAAGCCAGGTCGGTGAAAGGGCCGCATGCGTGCACGACCACCATGGGCGGGTTGCGGAACCGCAGCAAATCCGCCTTATCCCGCTGGCCGGTTTGCTCGAATTGCGCCACGGCTTCCTCGAAAGCCAGGCGGTGGCGGAGGATGGACAGGTTGCGCCGGATATCGCGGCGCATAGCCAGCTCCAGCTTCCGCGTCTGCGCGGCGGTGATGTGCCCGCCGCAGGCGGTGTCGAAGCTGCAGAAAAAGCCGGCGCCGAAGGAATGCTCCACCGTCAGCCGGCAATCCGGCAGCGCCGCGGCGGCCGTCTTGGCCAGCAGGAACACCAGCGAGTTGCGGTACACGCGCATCCCCAGCGGGTCCTGGCGGGTGAGAAAACGGACGCGGCAATTGACCGTCAGGCGGTGCGAAAGGGAGCAGACCTCGTTGTTGACCAATGCGGCAATCGGCGGCGGCGCGCCCGGTTTCCGCCGGGCCGGCAGGCAATCGCCGGGAGTAGTCCATGCCGGCCGGCGCAAGCGCCGGCCGGCATCCAGAACTATCGTAATGGTTTTTATGCCGAACGGCCCTTGATGCCCTTGGTGTTTTTATCCAGCGCGCGGGCTTTCTCGCGCGGGCGCAGGTTGCGCACCGCCAGCCCCGCCTGCCACATTTCGGAATTGCGGAGCGCGGCCAGTTCCTTCGCAACCATGGCCGGGTAATCGGGCCGGCTGCAGACCGCCAGCACCCGGCGCGTCTCCTGGCCGGTTTTCACCGCCTGGTAGAGCTGCTTGAAGACCGGCAGGGTGGCTTTTTTGAATTTCGGCTTCCAGTCCAGCGCGCCGCGCTGCGCGGTGGCGGAGCAGTTGGCGAACATCCAGTCCATGCCGTTCTCATCCACCAGCCGGATCAGGCTCTGCGTGAGTTCCTCGACCGTCTCGTTGAAGGCTTCGCTGGGGGTGTGGCCGTGGGCGCGCAGGACATCGTATTGGGCCTCCATCACGCCGGCCAGGGCGCCCATCAGCATGCCGCGCTCGCCCGTCAGGTCGCTGTACACTTCGCGCTCGAAGGTGGTGGGGAACAGGTAGCCCGAGCCGATGCCGATGCCGATCGCCAGGCAGCGCTCGCGGGCATGCCCGGTGGCGTCCTGGAAGACGGCATAACTGGAGTTGATGCCGGCGCCCGACAGGAAATTGCGGCGCACGGAAGTGCCGGAGCCCTTGGGCGCCACCATGATCACATCCACGTCGGCGGGAGGGATGATCTTGGTCTGGCCGCCGTAAACGATTGAAAATCCATGGGAAAAATACAAGGCCGCGCCGGGCTGCATGTTTTTCTTCACCATCGGCCAGATTTGCTTCTGCGCGGCGTCGGACACCAGCATCTGGATGATGGTGCCGCGCTGGACGGCTTCCTCGATGTCAAACAGGGTCTTGCCGGGCACCCAGCCGTCGGCGCGGGCGCGGTCCCAGTCGGCTTTGAATTTGGGCGACTGCCCGATGATGACGCGCATGCCATTGTCTTTAAGGTTGAGCGCCTGGGCCGGGCCTTGCACCCCGTAGCCGAGGATGGCGATGGTTTCCTTGGACAACACCTTGCGCGCGCGCGCCAAAGAGAATTCCTTGCGCGTGACCACGTTTTCCTTCTCGCCGCCGAAATTGATCAAAGCCATTTGCGTTCTCCTCGATATGGATTAATTAGACTTGCGCGGTTACCCACCCGCAAAACAAAATCCTATAGTATGCTTTTGGCGCGGCAGGTCAACCTTAATTTGGAATCAACTTCATTTGGAATCAGATGATGCCTTTGATGTATTTGGCCTGCGCCAGCCGCCAGAAAGTTACAAAGCAAGCCGTCAGGGGTATGGCCAGCACCATGCCGAAAATTCCGCCCAGCGCCGTGCCCCAGAAGAACACCGCGAAGATGATCGCCACCGGGTGCAGGCCGGTGCGCCCGGCCATGATGCGCGGGGTCAGCACATAGCCTTCCACCATCTGCACCGCGGCAATCACGGCGGCTGTCAGCAGCAGCCGGAACCACCCGCCATCGGCCTGGAAATATGCCAGCGGCAAAGCCATCGCCAGCCCCGCCATGGTGCCCAGGTAGGGAATCAGGTTGAGGAACCCCAGCAGCAGGCCCAGCGCGAATCCGTAGGAAAGGCCCGCCGCCAGGAACCCGGCGGCATACAGCGCGCCTTGCAGGAGCGCCACCAGGAATTGGCCGCGGAAAAACGCCGTAACGATGCCGGTGAATTCCCGGGCCAGGAAAACCGCGTCCGACCGGGTGTCCGGCTTTAAAAAAGGCAGCCAGGCCCGCGCGCGGGCGGCTGTCGGCGGCTGCATCATCAGGAAGCAGCCGAAATAAACCGGCAGCACCAGCCAGCCGGCCAGGCCGATGAGTTTGGCGAAGGCGCCGGCGCCGGCGGACCAGGCGGACCGGCCGATGGCCAGGGCGCCGCTGAAAATGAAATCGCCCCGCTCGCGCAGGAAAGTCCGGAGCCTGGCGTCAAGCTGGTGGTCCTGGATAAAGGCTGCCACTTGCGGCTGGTGATCGGCAATCGCCAGGCGGAGATTTTCCAGCCAGTCCGGCAGGCGCGCCAGCAGTTCCGCCGCCTGGTTCACCAGCAGGAATCCGAAGAACCAGGCAAAACCGGCCAGCGGCGCCAGGATCGAGGCGATGACCGCCAGGACGGCCGGCAGCGGCGGCAGCCGGCCGGCGCGGCGCAGCCATTCGTAATAAGGCCGGGTCACCAGCGAAAGCACGAAGGCCGCGGCCACCGGCGCCAGGACGCCGGCAAAAAAGGCCGCAAGTTGCGCCATGAACCAGAACAGCCCCATGGTGGCGGCCAGGATCAGCAGGGCCGCCAGCAGGGTGACGGCGGCGGCGATAGCCTTTTGTTGCGCGGCGCTGAATGCAATCATCGCGGATACTCCATGATGGACAGGCGGGAAAGGTTATGTTACTTTGCGAATCCGTGCAGCCATTATGAATAATTTAGACTGTAGTTAAAGCAAAAAATGCGAGCCCGGCGTTTCCATACGCCGCTGGCGCTGACCGCCGGCGCGCTGATTGTGGTCATGGCGCTCCTGGCGGCCGGCAGCCTGCGGTTTCTCTTCCAACTCTACGAACGCTATGTGCGTTCGGCGGCGGCATCCTCCGCCCTGCAATACGGCACGTTGCTGTCGCGCCGCCTGGCGCAGGAGGAGTTTTTGGCCGCCGCCCCGGTATCGCCGGAGCGTCTGGATCGATTCCGCCGGCTGGCGGAATCGCTCCACCAGCTCGACCGCCGGCTGGAATACGTGACGGTCCAGGAGGATGACCTGGTCTTGTACCACTGGCAGGCGCCGCTGACCGCGGCGCCGCCGGCCGCCGCGGCGGCGGACGCGGCGGCGGGACCGGTGGTAGTCACCCCGCGCCGCTTGCATCTCGGGCCGCGCACGGAGCGCGTGCTGGATTTTTCGCGGCCGCTGGGCCTGCCGGACGGCGCCGGGCGGCGCCTGCGCGTGGGCTTGCAGAAGGACATCCTCGAACGCGAGCAAAACGACTTGCTGGGGGCCTTGACGGCCATGTTCCGCTTTGCCTTGATCATGGTCGCCGTGGCCTTTGGCGTCTGCCTGCTGGCGGTGCTGGCCCTGGTCGGGCGGGAGATGCGCTGGATTAACCGGCGCGAAGACGACGCGCATCTGGCGTTCGCCGGCGCGATGGCGGGCGCGGTGATCCATGATTTCCGTAATCCCATGTCCGCCATGCGCCTGGACGCCCAACTGCTGCAAAAGGAAGCGGGCAAGGGGCCGGCCGCCCGCGCCGACAAACTGGGTGAACTGGCGGGCCGGGTGGAAAAGACCCTGACGCGCATGGATGACATCCTCAAGGAATTTTTGGCGCTATCCTGCCCGGACCGGACTGAGCCGGAACTGTTCGATGTCAATGCCGCCGTGGCGGATTGCGCGGATTTGCTGAAGATGCGGTTCGAGCGCGCGCAGCTCCGCCTGGAGTCAACCCTTGCGCCGGGCGTTTTTATGGCGCGCGGATATCCCATGCAATTCAAGCGGGCCTTGTTGAATGTCTTGAACAATGCCGGCCAGTTCGCCCCGGCCGGCAGCCGGGTGGCGCTGCAAACCGCCCGCCACGGCCGGCAGGTTGAGGTGGCCGTCGGCGACGAAGGTCCCGGCATTCCCGCCGGCGAGCGGACGCGGGTATTCGAAATGTTTTACAGCCGGCGCCCCGGCGGCACGGGGATCGGCCTGGCCCTGGCGCGCACCGCCATCATGAATTGCGGCGGCCGGATCATGCTGGCCGACAATCCGTCGGGGCGCGGTTGCCTGGTGCTCATCCGCCTGCCGCTGGCGGATGGCTGATTTTCCGGCTTATTTCAGCAACTCCACGGCCGCGTGGTCGGCCAGTTCGCGGCCGCGCCGGGTCAGACGCCAGCGGCCGCGGCCGAAGCGCGCCAGGCCTTCCCTGGCCAGGCGCTTTAAAACAGCTAGTTGTGCGGCGTCGGCCAGGCCGGCGCTGACGCCTTCCGCCAGGCGCAGCCCGAAAATCAACCGCTCGGTCCGCTTGAGTTCCGGCGTCAATTCCTCCGCGTCATGCGGCGCCGGCCGGCCTTTTTCCAGCGCCGCCAGGTAGGCGTCCAGGTCGGGATGGTTCTGGCGGCGGATCAGGCCGACATGCGAGGCGGCCGCCGGACCGAAGCCGAGATATTGTCCGCCGCGCCAGCAATCCAGATTGTGCCGGCAGGCGTAGCCGGGGCGGGCGTAATTGGAGATTTCATAGCGTTCATAGCCGGCGCGCCGCAAAATATTCTCGGCGGTATCCAAGGCCGCCAGTTGCCGGTCGGCGTCGGCCAGCCGGATTTCCTTGCGGCCGGCCATTTGCGCCAGGCGCGTGCCTTCCTCCGGCGTCAGGGCGTAAACCGAGATATGCGGCGGCGCCAGCGCCAAAGCGCAATGCAAGGTCGTCCGCCAGTCGCGCGGCGCGGCGCCGGGGATGCCGGCCAGCAGGTCGAGGTTGAAATTTTCAAAGCCGGCGGCGCGGATGGCGGCGACGGCGCGCGCGATGTCGCCGGCGCCATGCCGCCGGCCCAGCAATTTCAATTCATGCTCGTGGAAGGATTGCGCGCCCAGGCTGATGCGGTTGACGCCGGCATCCGCCATCCGGCGCAGGCCGTCCGCCGTCAGCGATCCGGGATTGGTTTCCACGCTCCATTCCGCGCCGGGCTGGATATCGAATGCGGTTTGCAGCGCCGCCGCCAATTGCCGCCAGGCGGCGGGCGGTAAAACGGACGGCGTGCCGCCGCCGATGTAGATCGTATCCGGCCGCGCGCCGCGCCAGGGGCGCATTTCGCGCGCCAATGCCCGGAGCCAGCGCGCGGCGGCGGCCGGCGCGTAGGGCACGGAATAAAAGGCGCAATAATGGCATTTGCCGTCGCAGAACGGCACATGTACGTAGATGCCGCGGACTTCATTAACCTTGGCGGAGGGCATCCAATTGCTCCAGCACGGCTTCCGGAATCCGGGTGTCGCCGAATCCCGCGCCGAGTTTGATGTCCGGCATCGGCGCGCCGTGAAAATCCGTGCCGCCGGTCATGACCAGGTTCAGGCGTTGGGCCAGCGCCTGGTATTGTTTCATCTGCCGGACGTTTTGCTGGGGATAATATATTTCGATCCCCTGCAACCCGTAGCCGGCAAGTTCGGTGGCCAGGTTGGCCAGGTCAGGCTTGGCGAGATGCAGGGTGAAGGGGTGGGCCAGCACGGGGATGCCGCCGGCCCGGCGGATCAATTCAATGCAGTCGCGCGCGGTCAGGCGCAACCGGTCGGCATAGCCTTTGCGGCCTTTGCCCAGGTAGCGGTCGAAGGCTTCCTGGCGGGTTTGGGCGTAGCCGCGGGCCACCAGGGCCTGGGAGAAATGCAGGCGGCCGATGTTGTCCTCGCCCGCGTAGGCGGCGACTTCCGCCATGGTCAGCGCCATGCCCATGTCGTTGATATGCTTGAGGATTTCCGCGTTGCGCGCGACGCGTCCGGCCCGGATTTCCGCCAGGCGCGCGCCGAGTTCGGGGTGTTGCAGTTCAATAAAGTACCCGAGGATATGCATGGTGCCGTCGGGAAATTCCGCGCTCAACTCCACCCCCGGCACCCCGCGGATCTTCAATGACCGGCAGGCATCCAGAAAGCGCGGGACGCCTTCAATGCTGTCGTGGTCGGTCAGGGCCACGGCTGACAGGCGCGCGAAAGCCGCCTCCTGCGCCAGTTGTTCGGGGGTCAGGCTGCCGTCGGAAAATGTCGAATGGGTGTGCAGGTCAATCATGATGTTTCCTTTGAGTCTCTTTCAAAAGCGTTCAGTGTTCGGTGTTCAGTGTCCGGCAGCCAGGATTTAACAGCAACGTAACATATTGATATTATGCTGTTAGCAATCATTCTGAATTCTGGCTGAATACTGAATTCTTTCAAAACGTTAGTTTTGAAATTGGCTCCTTTGAGTCATTTTGACCGGAACGGAATTGGCGCTGCGCGCCGATTCCGGGGCGCCGCCATGAAGGGGGAGATAGTAGTTGGAGCGGGGGGATTAGGCAATCATAAATCCGGGGCCGGGCGGAAAAGTCGGGCGGGAAAGGATTGACACACATGCGGAAATCCGGTAAATGTGACGGCAAAAATAACGCGGTGTCAACGGGTTCACTTTGTCAATATCAGGAGGAGGGCAGCGATGCGTATCGTTCAACTTAATCGTTCTTTTTGCGCGGGCGGATGTGTTTTATGGTTATGGCTGGCGGGCGCGATTGGGGCCGAGTTGCCGGCGCCGATCAAGCTGGATGCCCCGGATTTGAAGCGCGGCAAGCCGCTGATGCAGGCGCTCCAGGCGCGCCAGTCGCGGCGCAAACTGGATGCGCGGCCGTTGTCCACCCGCGATTTGGGCGATTTGCTCTGGGCGGCCTGCGGGGTGAACCGGCCGGCGGATGGCCGGCGCACCGCGCCCACGGCGGTCAATTGGCAGGAAATTGACGTTTATGCGGCGCTGCCGGACGGTCTTTACCTCTACGATGCCGCGGCCCACCAGTTGCAGCCGGTGCTGGCCGGGGATTTGCGGCCGCAGACCGGCCGGCAGCCGTTTGCCGGCAAGGCGCCGGTGGTCCTGATTTACGTCGCGGATTTGGCTCGCATGACGCGCGGCGATGCCGACAGCAAGGCGTTTTATTCCAGCGTGGACACCGGGTACATCAGCCAGAATGTCTACCTGTTCTGCGCTTCGGAAAATCTGGCGACGGTGGTGTTGGGCAGCTTGGACAAGACCGCTTTAGGCCAGGCCATGCGCCTGCGGCCGGAACAAAAGGTCATTTTGACCCAGCCGGTGGGTTATCCGGCGGATTAAGGACGGCGTCCCGCCGGCGATCGGTCAGGCCGCGCCGCGGCTGCGCGGCGGGGCCGCCGGCATAGGCGTAAGATCAATTGCTCCATGATCATCTCCGGCGGCGCGCTGCTGGAAACCAGTTTCAGGCGCGCCGCCAGGATCTGTCCGCGGGCGCGCAGTAGCGCGGCGGAGTTGAATTTAGAGGCCTGCTGCGCCAGAATATTGCGCATGTATGGGTTCGCCATCCGGCGGTCGCCGGCGAAGACCGCGGCCAGTTCCGGCGGCAGGGCGGGGTTGCCAAAGGCTTTGCCGGCGCCCGGCCGGATCCATCCTTCCCGGACGGCTTCCTGCAAGATCAGCAGATAGCGGAACCTGCTTTCCAGGGTGTTGACCAGACGGATGGGGTCTTCCCGTTGAAACAACAGCCGGCGCAGGATTTCCAAAGCCTGGCGTAAATCGCCGTTGGCCACGGCGTCTTCCAGGTCCCAGACGAAATAATCGCGGGAGGCGGAGACGATTTCCGTGATATCCTCCGGCGTCACCTGCTTGCGGTCGCCCAGGTAAATTGCCAGTTTGGCGATTTCCTGGTGCATCTGGCGCGTGTCCGGCCCGACCCGTGTCACCAGTTTTTCCACCGCCGCGGCATCGGCTTGCAGGCCGGCTTGTTTCAGGGCGCGGGCGGCATAAGCCACGGATTGCGCCTGGCGTTGCCAGGGCTTGGCGGCTTCCTCTTTCACCAGGGCGCCGTGCCTGGCGCAGGCGTCCGCCAGCGGCGATTTGGCCGGCACGCTGCCGGCGGTAATGATTAAAAATTGTTCCGGCGGCAGACCGCCGGCCACCAGTTCGGCCAGTTCGCGCGCGAGCGGAACGATATCCTTGCCGCGGCTGATGATGCCGTCATCCAAAAATGACGCATTGCGCACCCAGATCAGGCGGCGCGCGGCGAACATGGTCGGCGTGCGCAGGGCGGCGATGATGCGGCGCAATATCGCTCCGGCCGCCGCCACCGTGTCGGCGGCGGCGTCAAAAATCTCCAAACCGAAGGCTTGCTCCGCCGGCGGGAGCGACTCGTCAATTTGCCGGCGCGCCAGCGTATCCAATTGGAAGTCATCGGCGCCGACCATCAGCCAGACCTGTGATGGCGTGCCGGTCTGGCGGGGCGGGGCGGGGCGGTGTTGTCCCTGGGCGGGTTTGGCGCGTTGGGTGGCCATGCGGTAAATATCCCTTGCCGTGATTGGCGAATAATGGTAAAAGTAAGGGTCAGTTTATCAAAAACAACGGCCTTGACAAGCGTATAACCGTATGCAACGCATTTGGGCGCCCTGGCGCATGGAATATATTTTAAAATCAAGCCAGCCGGGATGTTTCCTCTGCGATATCCTCCAGGCGGAGGCCGACCGGGAGAACCTGGTGTTGCGCCGCGGCGAACATTGCGCGGTGTTGATGAACCGCTACCCCTATAACAACGGGCACCTGCTGGTCACCCCGTACCGGCACGTTGACGCCCTGGATGTCATGCAGGCGGGGGAGCAACAGGAAATGCTGGGGCTGGCGGGGCAGGCTTGCGCCTGGTTGCGGCAGGTCATGCGCCCGGACGGCTTCAATATCGGGATCAACCAGGGCGCGGCGGCCGGCGCGGGTTTGAAGGAGCATATTCACCTGCACATTGTTCCGCGCTGGAACGGCGACACGAATTTCATGCCGGTGCTGGCGGAAGTGAAGATCATTCCCCAGGCGTTGGATGAATTGTGGGCGCTTTTGCATGTCGCGGCCGCGCGGGCGGCGGAGGCCGCCGTCTGATATGCGCGCGCCAATCAACAATTCCAAGTCCGGCTTGATGCGGTACGGCATCCGCGAGATGGTGGAACTGGCCCAACGCCTCAAGCAGCTTGATCCGCAATTCAAGTTCATCGGCGAAAATATCGGCGATCCCGTGGCCAAGGGCTGGCATACGCCGGACTTCGTCAAGGAAATCCTGAGCGGCATCATCGCCGGCGAGTCCGATTTGGCCTTCGGCTACACGCATTCGCGGGGCAATCTGGAGGCGCGGGAGTGGGTGGCGGCGGAATCCCGGAAGCTGGCGCCGGCCAGCGCTTTGGACCCCGAGCATGTGCTCTTTACCAACGGGTTGGGCGCCGGCATCAGCATCTTCTACCGCATGCTGGCGCCGGGCGCGCGGATTCTCCAGCCGAACCCCGGCTACCCCACGCATATCTCCAGCGAGCGCTTCGCCGCCGGGGGCGAGTCCATCGGCTACAAGCTCGACCCGCGGCGGGACTGGCAGCCGGACTTGGAACATTTGGAGGCGCAAATCCGGCGGCATCCGGCGGTGGCCGGCATCCTGCTGATCAATCCCAATAATCCCACCGGCGCGGTTTACGGCGCGGAGGTGCTCCGGCAAGTGGTGGAACTGGCCGAACGTTATCAACTGCTGCTGATTTCCGACGAGGTTTATTTCCGGATTGTTTTCAATCATGTCCGCTATGCGCATATCACGGAGTTGGCTGCCCGGCGCGTGCCGCTGGTGGTGATGCGCGGTTTGTCCAAGGACGTGCCCTGGCCGGGGGCGCGGTGCGGCTGGCTGGAATTTCACAACACCGGGCTGGACCAGGATTTCGCGGGATATTTCGATACGTTCAAGCGGGCGGTGATGCTGGAAGTGTGCGCCACCACCATGCCGCAACTGGCCCTGCCGCGGATTTACGCTCATCCCCAATATCCGCTCTGGCTGGAAGAATATACCGCCGGCCTGGAGGCGATCGGCAATGACATCCATGCAATCCTGTCGGCGCAGCCCGGCTTGCGGGTCAACCGCATCCAGGGCGCCTTTTACATGACGGTGTTGTTCGAGGATGGCGCGCTCAATCCGCGCCAGTCCCTCCCCATCGCCCACGCGGAGGTGCGCCGTTATATCGAACAACTGACCGCCGCCGCGGAGATGCCGCCGGACAAACGCTTTGCCTTTTACCTGCTGGCCGCCACCGGCATTTGCGTCGTGCCGGCCACGGACTTTGAATCGCCATGGCCCGGCTTCCGGGTTACCACGCTTGACCGCGATCCCGGCCGCCGCCGGCAGACATATCAAACGCTGGCGCGCGCGATCGGCCAGTACCTGGCATCCGCCTGACCGCAGCGCTGGCATCCCGCGTGGTTTAAATATGACATTGCAATGGATCAACCGGCTCGCGAAAAGAACCCGGCGCCGGCGCCCGGCGCCGGCACGCGGCGGCGCGGAGCCGCATACCGCGCGCCTGTGGGAGCGCCCCGGCTTGGGACTGGTGGGCTGGTGGTTGTTATGGCTGACGGTCACGGCCTTGCGGGTTGTGGATTTTCCCGAACTGCCCGGTGAAATCAAGCCGGGAACGCGGAACCCGTCCACCATGCGCGCGGCCATTGACTTCGAAGCGCCGGATGCGGGCCCGGTGATGCGCCGGCCGGCGGTGGAAACGCGGACTATCCGGTTGGCGGCCGGGCAGTTGCTGGTCGTGCGCGGCGAGGTTTTGACGCCGGAGAGCGCGGCGCTGTTGCGGGCTTACAAAAGCGCGTTGCAATCACGCGCCGGGCGTGTGCAATGGCTGATCCGGCGCGCCGGCGACGGCGTGATCCTGTTGTTTGCGGTTCTGGCGGCGGCCTTTTTCCTGCGGCTGGCAGCCCCGGTGTCCGATGTCGAACGCAACCGCCGCATTCTGCTGTTGTGGATTTTGTCGCTCTTTACCCTGGCGCCCTCCCTGTGGCTGGTGATTGCCGGGCGCAGCGTGCCGTGGCTGGCCCAGGGCGGGGTGGAATTCATGCTGCCTCTGGTTCTGACCCCCATGTTGGCCGCCATCTTGCTGGGGCCGTTGCCGGCGGCGGTGGCGGGTATCTGGGTGGCGCTGGCGGCGGCGATCATGGTTGATTACAGCCTGCCGGTATTTATCACCGGCGCCGTGCAGGGGCTGGTGGTGGTGGGGTGCGCCCGGCGCACGCGCACGCGTCTGGCGATTTTCCGCCTGGGCCTGGTGGCGGGGCTGGCCGGCGCGGCTTGCGCCGTGGGATTCGGCCTGGCCGGCCACCAGTTGGGCGAGGTGCTGCTGAGGAATGGCCTGTTCAGCATCGCGGGCGGCTTGCTGGCCGCCCTGGCCACGCTGCTGCTGGTGCCGCTGCTGGAACTGGTTTTCGATATTGCCACGGACATTTCCATGCTGGAATTGGCGGACATGGAACACCCGCTCCTGAAACGCCTGGCCATCGAAGCCCCCGGCACGTACCAGCACAGCCTGATGGTGGCGAATCTCGCCCAGGCGGGCGCGCTGGCGGTGGATGGCAACGCCTTGCGGGCCCGCATCGCCGCCTATTTCCACGACATCGGCAAGCTGGTAAAACCGGATTTCTTCGCCGAAAACATCCAGTTCCGCGGGAATCCCCACGACGACCTGACCCCGCGCATGAGTTGCCTGGTGATTGTTTCACACGTTAAGGAAGGCGTCAGCCTGGCCCTGCGCCATAAACTCCCCCAGCCGGTGCTGGAAGGCATCGAACAACATCATGGCGCCGGCATGGTCTCGTTCTTCTACCACAAGGCCGCCAGCAATGCGCCGGATGCCGGCCAGGCGCTGCCGGCGCCGGACGATTTCCGCTATCCCGGCCCCAAGCCCCGCACGCGCGAGACGGCGGTGTTGTGCCTGGCCGATGCGATCGAGGCCGCCTCGCGTTCCCTGGCGAAAATCACGCCGGCGAGCATTGAAGGCCTGGTGCGCGACATCATGGATGAACGTTTGCGCGATGGGCAGTTGGATGCCTGCGACCTGACCATGGCGGAACTGAAAAAACTGCAGCGCGCCTTTGTCTTTACCCTGACCAATATGCTGCATGGGCGCATTTCGTACCCGTCCGATGAAAATCGCAATAAATCTGAAACAAACCACGCAGCGGATCAGCCCGCTCCGGGTGCGCCGGCTGATGCGGCACCTGATGCGGCAAGCCGCGCAACTTAACCCGCGCCGGGTGTGGGGGAACGTGTCCGTGGTGTTGCTGGATGACGCCGGCATTGTCCGGATCAACCGCCTGTATCTCGACCATGAACATGTGACGGACGTCATCAGTTTCGCCGCGCCCATGCGTCCGTCTGCCGGATTATGGCAGGGCGAGGTGTTCGTCAATGCGCAGCGCGCGCGGGAGATCGGCGCCCGCCGCGCGGACATTGACGGCGAATTGGCGCTCTACCTGGCGCATGGGGCCGACCACCTGGCCGGCAGCGGCGATTATACCGACGCCGACCGCCAACGCATGCGGCGCCGGGAGTTGCGCTGGCTGCGCGCCGCGCGCAACCTGGGGTTGTTGGAAGGATTATTGCGTTTTTGATTTGACAGGCGCCGGCGGATTGTGTTATCAATCTCCAGTTTTTCAGACATATGCACCCGTGGTGAAATTGGCATACACGTTAGGTTCAGGTCCTAATGGCCGCAAGGTCGTGGAGGTTCAACTCCTCTCGGGTGCACCATTTTTTAAAGGCCGCGGAATCAACTAAAATTGATTCCGCGGCTTTTTTTTTGCCCGGTGGTGTTGCTTTAAAAAATCAGCATCACACATACGTCTGTCGCAACAGTTCGGCGGCGCCGGCGTCCAGGCGGTCGGTCCGGCGCAACTCCTGAAATTTATCCATGAGGTGTTCCACGCGCAGGCGCTGCTTGTCCGCGCCCGCCGCCTCGAAGACAATCCGGCCGCGGTGCATCATGATCAGGCGGGCGCCGAGGTTGACCGCCTGCTGCATGGAGTGGGTGACCATCAGCGTGGTCAACTGGTCGCGCTGCACGATCTGGCTGGTCAGGCGGACGATCTGGTCGGCGGTCTTGGGATCGAGCGCGGCGGTGTGTTCGTCCAGCAGCAGCAATGCCGGCTTAAGCCAGGTGGCCATCAGGAGCGTCAGCGCCTGGCGCTGGCCGCCGGAAAGCGTGCCGATGTCCGCGGCCAGGCGGTTTTCAAGTCCCAGCCCCAAGGCCTGCACGCGCGCCTGGCAGGTTGACATGAAATGTCGGCCCAGGGTCGGTCCGAGCCCGCGGGACATTCCGCGCCGGGCGGCCAGGGCCAGGTTTTCGGCGATGGTCAGGTTGGGCGCCGTGCCGCTGAACGGATTTTGGAAAACCCTGCCGATCAGGCGCGCCCGGCGATGTTCGGGCCAGCGGGTGATGTCGCGCCCGGCCAGCCGGATCCGGCCGGCGTCGGGACGGAAGACCCCGGCGATCGCGTTGAGCAGCGTGGATTTGCCGGAGCCGTTGGTGCCGATGACCACCACGAATTCGCCCGGATTGATCGCCAGGGTGACGGCGTCCAGCGCCGGCACGGCGTCGGGGGCGCCGGGATTGAATGTTTTAGCGATGGATTCGATTTGCAGCATGGTCTGAGCCAATTCCAAAACTATTTTTTGCCACAAAGAGGCACAAGAATCGCAAAATGGGGAAACTGCTGTAAAAACACGGAAGTTGTTTTACTCATGCATTTTTGCGGCAAAAACAGTTTTGAAACTGATTCGGGGAATTTTTAATTTCGGCAGCACCAGCGCCGTCAACACAAAAATGGCGGTAATCAGTTTCAAATCGTTGGGGTTAAGGCCCCAGCGCAAAGCGATGGCCACCAGCAGCCGGAAAAGCAGCGAGCCCATTACCGCCCCCGCGATGGCCGGCGCCAGCCGGTTGGAATGCACGAGCGATTCGCCGATGATCACGCTGGCCAGCCCCCAGACCAGCATCCCCAACCCCATTTGGACGTCGGCAAACCTCTGGTATTGGGCGAGCAATGCGCCGGAGAGCGCGATTATGCCGTTGGAAATGGCCAGACCGACGATCATCAGCCGGTCGGTATTGCCGCCCAGCGCCCGGATCATCTGGGGATTGTCGCCCGTGGCCCGCATCGCGGCGCCCAGCCGGGTGCGGAAAAACCACAGTAAAAAAAGGCCGGCGAGGCCGGCGATGCCCATGGCGGCGATCAGCGCCGCCAGGTCCTGCCGCGCCACCAGCCAGCCGCCGACGTTGAACTCGGCGCGCTGGCCGGTGACGGCGGCCGCCAGGGTGTCAATGTCGGTCGCCAGGGTGCGGACGGAGAGCAGCGGCAGGTTGCTGCGGCCCATGATGTGGAGGTTGATGGAATAGAGCGCCGTCATCACCAGGATGCCGGCCAGCAGCCCGTTGATTTTAAAGCGGGTGTGCAAAATGCCGGTGGCCATGCCGGCCAGGATGCCGGCCAGGGCGCCCAGGGCGGTGGCGGACAACGGGTGCATGCCGGCGGTTATCAGGCGGGCGGCGACGGCGGCGCCCAGCACTATCGAGCCGTCGGCGGTCATGTCCGGGAACGCAAAAATGCGGAAGGATATGTACACGCCGAGCGCCAGCAGCGCCAGGATGAATCCGATGGTTAACGATCCCAGTAAAAGGTTCATGGTATCGGTCCGCTCCAGATCATGCCATGCCGGAACCGGCTTTCGCCCAGGCCCGTTGCCGGCCGCCGGTCGTTGATCAGGTGGAGCACGGCGCGCAGTTGCGATTGCTCCAGCAATTCACGGAATGGCGTTGCGAATTCCGGCCGGCCGGCCGGCAGCGCCCGGTAGGTGAAGACCGCGGCATGGATATGGGTGAACAGGCGCCCGTCATCGCCGTACGGCCGGATAAACGGCCGCCAGGCGGCGGGCGGCTGGGCACCGAGGAAGGCCACGCCGGCGGCGGCCGCCAGGTCGCGTCCGTATTCAGGCTCGGCGGTGAATTCCAAACGGTTGCGCAACCCCGGGTAATCGAAAAAACCGCCGCCGGCGCCGGCTGCCGGCACGCGGGTAAGGGTGGCGCCAATCAGTCCGCCGATTTCGGCGATCATCGCAAAGCCCATGGCCGGCCAGGCGTGTTCCGTCATGATGCTTTGCAGGAGCCCGGTCAGCGTGACATCCGCGGTATCCGCGCCCGGGCGGAAGCGTGAAAATGCCGCAAACCGGCCGGCGAAGCCGGCGGCGTAAAGCGCTTGGACCGCCGGCTGTAAACGCGGGCTGCTGATCATGTAATCGGGGACTTTGCTGTCGGCTGCCCGGCAGACGGCCATGCCGGTGGCGCAGAGCAATTCGCCGATGCGGGGCCGGCAGTCCGCCGGCTCGCCGAATGCGCCCAGTCCCACGCCGTAAAAATCATCGGTGAGCGCCAGACGCGCCAGGGGCGGGACATCGGCCGGAGGGTTTGCCAACTGGTCCGGATCGCCGGCGCAAGCGGTTGCCAGGGAATACGCGCCCAGGTGTTCGGTAATGATTTGCAATGCGGGGGTCAGTGTCCGGCGCGCCGGCGCGGCGGACGCGGGCGGCGCCGCCGGCGCCGCGGGCACGTTTAACAAAGCGGTCAATCCGCTCAATTCGAAAGTGGCGCGGATCGTTTCACCGGCATCCTGGATGGCCAGCGCGCCGCCCAGTTGCGCCAGTTGCCGGTGATAGGTCAGCAGCACGCGGATGCCGGCCGAACTGAGAAACCCGGTCTCGCGCAGCGAGAGGCGGATCTGGTAATTGCCGGCGCGGATGGCGCTGTCCAGTTGGTGTGCCAGCGTTTCGGCGCCGGCGCCATCCAGGCGGTGGGGCGCGGGGATGTCTTGCGGGGTGTGCATTGCGGGCAATATAGCATGCGGCCGGATGAGCTGCAAATTTTTTCCCGCGCTGCGGACGGCCTGGCCGCCTCTGGCGCGTCCGGCGTGGATCACCGCCGGCGGTTACGGCGGCGGTGATAACCGCTTGTTGTTTACGGCGGCCTGATGAATGTCAACTTCCGGCCGGGCCTGGTCCGGCGGTGCGGCGCCGCCCAGCACCCGGGCAGCGGACGCCAGGAGTTCCGGTCCGGGGCGCC